>JBGQBP010000333.1:0-3869 GCA_041494945.1 Binatia bacterium
CCAGAAGTAAAGATCGTGAAGCGAGTGTTCGATGTAGTACCGCGCCCACTCTTCGTCGGCCGCGCCTTGCCCCCACTTCACCCAGTCTTCGAACGCGAGATCGGGCGTGTCGTGAATACCGTGAGACTCCTGGAGCGGAGTTCCCACGATCAGACAGCCGCCGCCGGAGATCGCCGCCGTTCCGCCCAGCGTGTCGGCCTGCTCGATTAAGACGATCCTCGCTCCCGCTTCGCCCGCTTCGAGCGCCGCGGCGACCCCGGCTCCTCCTCCCCCGATGACGGCGATATCGGCTTCCAAACGATTCATGCTTTAAATCGCCTGCACTAAAAAAAATTCAAAACTTTCACTTCGCCAGCGGGTCGGGACGCAACTGAAAGTGCACGACCTTGGGCTTGGTCCCTTTGCCCCCTTCCATATGGAACGGCGCTCTCGTGCTTGTGGTCGACCATAGGCCCCTGCCTTTCCAGCCGGCCTTGGGATCGTCTATGCGCCCGTCCATGCCCTTGATGTAGTAGCCCATTGGGTAGGGCACGCGAAGTGTGACGAATTTCCCGTTCACCAAAGCGAGGACTCCATCGTTCAAATTGCCGGTGGCCATCGGCACGTCCTTGCCGAGGCCGAGCGTATCGAACTGGTCCACCCAGGTGTAGTAAGAGGATTCGGCGCTGCCCGATTCCTTGACGCTGTCGAATTGCGGCCCCGGAAACGGAAAGAGTGTCCAGCCTTCCGGACAGTGCCGGCCCGTCGCCGTGGTCGGTCCGTTGAGAACTTTGCACTTGCGCCGATCGAAGCTCGCCAAATGTCCGCTCGACAGCGGCACCCAGACAACGCCGTTGCGATCGACATCCATCCCGCGCGGGCCGTAGCCCGTGTCCTTGGCGTCGTCCCAGGGGACTTCGTAGATTTCCGACAGAGCGGTCGCGGCCGGGTTCGGACCGGGAACGGTGCGCACGATGAAGCCGGGGAAGACCCGGATTGATGTCCAGACCGAACCGTCGGGGGCCACGCCGATGCCGTAGGTGCTCACGTTGAGCCGCCTATCTTTGGCGGGATCGAGGGGCTGGTTTGGCTCCGTATATTCGTCGCGCTTGCCGTTGCCGTTGGTATCGACGACGAAGGCGGTCCAGCCTTGCGACTTTTGCTCGTCGCCGGACGCGTTGAACATTTTCGTGTTGATCCAGCCGAGCACCTCCCGGCTGCCGCTAAACCACAGCGTATGATTTTCATCCTCGGCGAATGTCAGATGGTGCGTCCCAAAGCACGTGTCGATGAGCGTAAACTTGCCGGTCTTCGGATCGAACATGGAAACCTGGCGGCCCGCCGTCTTGGTCGGAAAGAGCTTCGCCGACGGATGCTCCGATCCCTTCTGGCAAAAGGCCGGATTTTCGTCCGGGCGAATTCTGGTCGTGAACCAAGCCCGCCCTATGTGATCCATCATCGGATTGTGGGTGTTGGTCTGGCTGTCCCAGATCGGTTCAGCGCCCCAATAAGGAGACGGTGCCAGCGGGTCGGTCTTCGACGTACCCGTCTTCGGATCACGAACTGGAACCTTGATTTCGCTCGCTTGGTGCTTCAACGGATCCAGGACAGGCAGATAATCCGTGCTGTATTCGGGGGCGCCATAAATCTTGCCGTTAGCATTGAGCGTGGGATTCCGACGGTCGGTTGCGATCTCGTCGTGGAGGTAGACATTGGGGCGGCTCCAATCCCACATTGTGATGACGATGTTGCGTTCGACGCCCTTGGGCCGTTCCGGCTTGGCGAAGGGCAGTTCGCCCGCGGCAATCCGGTCAGTCCAATCCGCGTACAACTGTAGCGCGCGCCCGCCATCGAACCGGGCGATCTGAGTCATCATGCTCGTCATCGCCTGTCCGGAAAGAATGCGCCGCTGCCATGCGTCCTTGGAGGTTTTGAACTCGCCCAATTCTTTGGGAATCGTGCGCGTCGCCTTGTTGCCCAGCTGGTGGCAGCCGATGCAGCCGTTGGTCTTGATGCTGTCGAGCCACTGGTACTGGCTTTTCGCCGCTATCGGCATGCCGTTGCCCTGAGGTCCGGTGCCGGGAAAGAGACTCTTGTCGGGGATCTTGAGCATGGAGTACCAGTAGATCGCCGGATAGTATTCCGCCGCGGCAGCCGGACTGGGCGCCACTACGGCTTGCAAGTTGAGAGTCTTGTCGGGCGTCGTCTTGACCTTAGGCGAATCGACGAGCCCGTAGCCGCGCGTCCAAACGCTATACGTCGCTTTCGGCAGATCGGGAATCATGTAGCGTCCCTGATCATCAGTGACGACGATCTTGGCGTACTTCGTCGGCAGGTCCGTCGTCTCGGCGATCACCCAGACGCCGGCTTCCGGACCCTTGGCGCTGGTCACCACGCCGCCGATGTCGTCGGCGTCGATGCGGACCGCGCCGCTGCTTTGTTCACCGCCTTGTTGCATCGCGCACGCCGCGATAACGGCGGCGATGCCGAGTGCCGCTATGCCTACGTGGAAAAGTGTTCGCGTCTTCATATTCCGCTCCTTCTGTCCATTCTCAATGGACCCCTGGGCGAGTAAAAACTACCCGAGAACGGCGTGCTGTGTCAATGTGAAGAAGGCAAGAGGCGTGAGAAACTCAGAGAACGTTCGCTATGAGCGATGCCGGCTCAATGTCTGCCGCCCGGGGATCCTGGCGCGCCACTTCGGCGAGTATGGATTGGATCGCGCTCAATGACGGAGTCAACGCCGGCTCGAATTGCTCGGCGAACAAACGATAGCATTTCTCCAGAACGTGGGGCTTGTTCGCCAGAGCCGGGAGCCAGCGGCGGATTTCTTTCAGAGTCGCGTCAGGATCGCTCTGGAACACACGGATGCTCGACTTATATATGGATGCGATTCTCGCGACGATGCCCAGGTTCTCGCGAAGAAAACGCCGCGTCGTGGCGAGCGGAACCCAGTGGCAGTCGAGATCGAGGCTGTCGGCTATAAGACGAAAGCCCTCCGCCTCGGCGAGGAACGCTTTTTCCGGAGGAAGCAGGGCGGCGTCGATCTTGTGCGCCCGCAACGCTTCCAGGCTTTTGTCGTTGAGACCGAGATCGACGAGCGTCAGGTCGCTTTCGATATTCAGGCCCCATCGCCTCAACATCGCCAGCATGACCATCCCGGCCATGCGGCGCGGCTGATTGATGCCGATCCTTTTTCCCTTGAGATCCCCGATGCCGCCGATCGCCGGCTTTGCCGTCAGGTAAAAGGCCGGACGGTTCAGAACCCCGCCGACGATCACTAAATCGGTTCCCTCTAGACGTGAGAAGATCAGCGACGGCGCGTTGGGTGTGCCGACGGGAGTCGTTTGCGCGGCGATGTCCTCGACGACTTTCTCCTCGTCTTGCCGATTGACGATCTCGACGGCGATATTTTCCTTTTCGAAAAGACCGGCCGCCTTGCCGATCAACGGAAGAAAACGGCCGATGCTCGAGACGCCGATGCCGATTCGTATATGATCCACCCGGTATACCTAACAGACTCTCTAAAAATATTCTTCAGGCAACTTGCTTCACGACGGTAGCGATCCGTTCCACGTCCTCCAAGCTCACCCCCGGTTCGCAGGGCAGTTCGACCAAATCCGCCCAGACGCGCTCCGCCTGCGGAAGACGCTCGCGGACCCATGATTCATAATAGGGAAGAAGATGGATCGGCACATAGCTGCCTTGAACTTCGTAACCCGCGCCGCCCAGAGCTTGGATGAGACGCGCAGCGGGATCGTCGTCGCGGCGTTTCGGTAAGATCCGAATGACCTGCGTTAGACAGGCGGAGCCGGGCCGGTGCGTTATGAGTTCTAAACGCGCGTGGTCTCCGAGGAAGGCTTGGTAGGCGCGAACGCGCGCGCGGCGGG
>JBGQBP010000334.1:0-3865 GCA_041494945.1 Binatia bacterium
AAGCGCGACGGCGACGAACGGGATGAGCGCACTGGCCATCGCGCCGCGCTCTTTGCTCCATGCAGCCGACAGGCGCTCGTAAGCGGCGAGCGAGACCGCAAAGCCGGCGAGGATGAGCAGCGTCTGCAAGCCGTAAATCGCTTCGGGCGAAACGATGGGCATGGCCTGCCAGTCGGCTGCGCCGAAATCGAACGGCGCGTAGCGATTCAGAGTCCGTTGCAACGCCGGAAAAATTCCCGCGCCTTCGGCGAGAAGATGCGAGGAGTTGTGCGCCAGGTGCATCGCGAGGCCGATGGGAATGAACATGCTCGCCATCGCAATAAAAGTTTTTTTCACGCCGCGCTCGTCGTCACCTGTGATCCTTACCGCCACCCAGGCGGCGAGCAGCGCGAACGCGGGAACAATAATGAGCGACAGAAGGAAAAATAAGGCCGATTCGGTGAGCGCGAGATAGGTCACAGGACGCATGAGCGTACGAAGTTCAAGCGGCAGCCAGCGCGCGAGCCGCGAGATCCACTCGCCCCACCCGCCGAGCATCTGCGCGCTCACCACGCTGGTGATGCCGATCAGCGCGACGGCGAGATAGGACTCGTCGAGCCGGCGCGTGCCGGCGCTCCAGAGCTCTTTTCCGAACGGCCGCGTGCCGAGCGCGATATTTCCCGGCGGGCAGCTCTTCACGCACTCGAAGCAGAAATTGCAGTAGGTATTGCGCTCCATCGTCATGGGAAATTCGAACATCGGGCAGCCCGCTCCATTGTCGTTGCCGCGATAGCAGTCCTGGCGACATTCTTTTTGGCACCGGCTCGGATCTTTCGCGCGCAGCTCGACGGGCGAAATCATCGAGTACAGTCCTTGCAAACCGGTGATCGGACAAAGATAGCGGCAGAAGGTTCGCCGCTGAAAAAATAAACCGGTGATGATCGAGAGCACGGCCAGCAGCACGATCAGCGACGCCGTCATCAGCGGCGAGCGGATGATGCCCAACTGTTCGTCGAACCAGGTGAGGAGAACGAAGAGGATCGTCGCGAGCCAGAGATTGCGCAGCGGCTTGGGAAACATCCGCGCGGGCTTCGCCCACTTCGCCGTCCATTCGTTCAGCGCGCCGAACGGGCACATGACGCACCAGAAGCGGCCGACCAGGACGAACGTAAATATGATTCCCGGCCACCAGACGATCCAGGTGAGTCTCGTGGCGAGGTTCTTCGCGCCGTCCTGAATATCGGCGAAGCCGAGAAACGCGAGCAGCGCCGTGAGAATCAGGACGGGGATTTGAAAAAACGGCTGAAAGCCGCTCCAGCGCACGAAGCGGTCGAGCCAGCGGATGCGGAGCAGATCGAGCGAGACCTCGGAACCGGAGCGCGAGCGAACCGCGGCGCGGCCGACGCCGACCAATGCCAGCGCCAGCGCCGCAACGCCCGCAAAGAGAAGAGCCGGAGAGAGCGGAGACGGGCGGGACGCCACATTCAACTGGAAATCGATGACGATCGGACGACTAAAACTTTTGCCGTCCAGCTCCGCGAGCGCGACCTGCACTTTATAGAGGCCGGGTTTTTCCAGCGCGCGCTCGAGCGTGTAGCTCCCGGCCCAGGTCGCCTCCGAGACGGGAAGCAATGAAGATCCGTGGTCGGGCATGGCGCGGCCGACGTGTCCGTTGTGCGCGGCGGTCGATCCGGATTGTTCGACCGGCGTGACGCCGATCAAAACGTTTCCGTTGCGCACGGGCTCCATCGTGTCGCTGCGCACGACCTTGGCGATAATCCGGCTCTGCTCGCCGGCGCGCGGCGGCTGCGGCGAAGTGAGCAGCTCCACCTGAAAACCGTCCACGGTGACCGGGCTCGCGCCGGCGGGCGGCGCGGCGTCGCCGTGCTCGCCGTGGGCGAAGACCGGGCCGGCGCTTGAGAGGCAGAACGCCAGCGCCAACGCACGAACGAAACTCTTCACTGCTCACTCCCCACTTCTCTCACCGCTCGCTGTTTTCCCAACCGGTTTTATTTCTTCTTTAGGACATCCTCCACCCAGGTGGTGACTGCAATGGTTGATGGAAAACCCAGAGTCGTCAGGCCCAGCAGGACGACTTGGCGAATCTCCGCGCGCGATGCGCCCGCTTTCAGCGCCTTGCGAGTGTGGGAATGCACCGCCCCCTCCAGTTTGGCGCCAACGGACAAGGCCAGTTTCACAAGCTCTCTGGTCTTTTCATCCAACGGGCCGGCGGCGTGTGAGAGAGCGCCGAGCCGATCGTAGGCCTGCCATATTTTTGGGTTGTCGCGTTTAAACGACTCATAAGCCCGAGGTAACTTTGCCATGTTTCCTTTGCCTCCTTTTGCGTTTGCGGCCGGTAGTATCACCTTTTCCCTCGCTCACCAATATAGGATATGATCGTCCTCTTCTTTCGATCAGACTCTTATCAATTTCACCTTCGTATCGTAGAACACCGCACTCGCGCCCACGCCGTCAGAGAGACAGGTGTTCTTCAAGACGGGATCGACGCGCATCGCGGCGTTGGCGTGAAGTCCCGCGTTCCTACGCTTGTCGCCAGGGATTTTCTTGCCGTTGATCACCACGTCGCTCGACCCATAGGCCCAATGGCCGTGTCCGAGGGAAAAGCTGACGACACCGGGACGAATGAGAAAATTGCGACGCTCCTCGCCGCTCTTGGAAACTTTTGATTTCTTCATCGTTCCCTCCCGAGATCGCTCGCTTTTCTTTTTTCCATCGGCACGTAGCGCCGCTCGGCTTCGCCGAGATAAACCTGTCTCGGCCGGGCGATCTTTTGCTCCGGATCGAGCAGCATCTCTTCCCACTGCGCGATCCAGCCGCTGGTGCGCGGGATGGCGAAGAGCACCGGAAACATTTCCATGGGAAATCCCATCGCCTGGTAGATGATCCCGGAATAAAAATCGACGTTGGGATAGAGCTTGCGCTTGATGAAGTACTCGTCTTCGAGCGCGATCTTCTCCAGCTCGATGGCGATATCGAGCAGCGGGTTTTTTCCCGTGACCTCGAAGACCTGGTCGGCGATGCGCTTGATGATCTTCGCCCGCGGATCGTAATTTTTATAAACCCGGTGGCCAAATCCCATCAGCCGTCCCTCGCCGGCCTTGACGCGCTTCACGAAGTCGGGAATGTTGGCCTTCGATCCGATCTGCATGAGCATTCTGAGCACCTCTTCGTTCGCGCCGCCGTGGAGCGGGCCGTAGAGCGCCGCGGCGGCGGCCGCGACCGCGGAGTACGGATCGACGTGCGAGCTGCCGACGCTGCGCATCGCGTTGGTGCCGCAATTCTGCTCGTGATCCGCGTGCAGAATGAACAGAACGTCGAGCGCGCGCTCGAGGATCGGATCGGGCTTGTATTTCACCTCGGTCATCTTGAAAAGCATGTTGAGAAAATTTCCCGCGTAGCTGAGATCGTTGTCCGGGTAGGCGTAAGGCAGGCCGCGGCTGTGGCGGTAAGCGAACGCCGCCAGCGTCGGCATTTTGCCGATCAGACGGTAGGTCTGCTTCTTCCTCGAGTCGGCGTCGAAAATATGCTTGGCGTCGGGATAAAAGGTCGAGAGCGCGGCGACCGTGCTCACCAGCATGCCCATCGGATGGGCGTCGTGGTGAAAGCCGTCGATGAACTTCTTTGTATTTTCGTGCAGGATCGTGTGAAAGGTGATCTCGTGCGTCCAGTCTTCCAGCTCTTTTTTCGCCGGCAGCTCGCCGTGCATGACGAGATACGCGGCTTCGAGGTAGGCGCCGCTTTCCGCCAACTGCTCGATCGGGTAGCCGCGATAGCGGAGAATCCCGCGATCGCCGTCGATGTAGGTGATTCGGCTCGCGCACGAAGCGGTGTTCATGAAAGCCGGGTCGTAGCCCATCAAGCCGAA
>JBGQBP010000335.1:0-3840 GCA_041494945.1 Binatia bacterium
AACCGAAGCAGTGTCCTTACGCCGAAGCCGGTGCCGCCCTTGGGAGAAGTGAGCATTTCCTTCTCCGCGAACGCCGGGCCGGCGATATCGAGATGCGCCCACGGCACGCTATCGACAAACTCTTGGAGAATGAGGGCCGCGGTGATCGCGCCGCCATAGGACCCGCCGATATTTTTCATGTCCGCAACGCTGCTTTTGATCTCGTCGCGATATTCTTTGACCAGAGGAAGCTGCCAGAGCTTCTCGCCGGATTCCCTGCCCGAGCGGATCAGAGCGTCCGCGAGCGGCTGATGGTTGCTGAACACTCCGGCGACCTCGGTTCCCAACGCGACCATGCAGGCGCCGGTGAGCGTGGCGAGGTTGATCATGTAGTCGGGTTTTGCTCTGGCGGCCAGCGCCAGGCCGTCGGCGAGAATCAATCTTCCCTCGGCGTCGGTGTTGAGCACCTCGATCGTCTTGCCGTTCAAATAACGGATGATGTCGCCCGGCTTTTGCGCGCTGCCGCTCGGCAAGTTATCGGTCGTCGGAATATAGCCGGTCACTTCGACCGGCAGCCGAAGCTCGGGCAACCGGCTCATCGCGCCGATGATCGCCGCGCCGCCCGCCATGTCGAGCTTCATCGTCTCCATCGACTTGGCGGGCTTCAAAGACAGGCCGCCGGAATCGAAGGTAATGCCCTTGCCGATGAGGGCGATTTTTTTCTTAGCTCTCGCCGCGGGGCGATAGCGAATCACGATAAAGCGCGGCTCTTCCGTGCTGCCGCGATTGACCGCGAGAAGTCCGGCCAGATTCATCGCCGCGATTTTTTTCTTGTTCCATACCTCGACGCTGAGGCCGCGGCCGCGGCAATGGCGTTGCGCCTGCTCGCCCAGATAACGCGCGGTGGCGATCGACGGCGGCTCGTTCACGAGATCGCGCGCCAGAGACACGCCGGGAAAGATGTCGAGCGCGAGCTTGACGGCGCGCGCCATGCCTTCGCCTCTCCTGAGGCCGGAACGAAACAGAATCAACGACCGGAGCGCGGCGGGCGGCTTGGGCTCCGACCGATACTTGTTGAACTGATAGGAAGCCAGCAAAACACCCTCGACGATCGAGCCGGCGGAGAACTCCGGCTCCCGGTCGGGAGAAAAGAAAAACGCCATCTCCTCGACGCCGAGCGCCGAAGCTTCTTTGCGCGCGCGCGCGCCGGCTTTTCTCCAGGAGTCGGCGGTCACCTCTTCGGCTTTGCCGAGTCCGATCAGCGCGAGATTCGCCGCCGGAATTCTGCCCGCGGTGCCGTAAACGAGCGCGCTTGCTTCGGCGCCCGTGAACCGGCTTTTCCTGATTCGCTCGACGAGCCCGCCGTGAAGCAGACGATCCAGCCGCCGGATCACGGGCGCGTCCATCTGTTTCTCTTTGACCGGGATCGCCACCAATCCGGTTTTGATCCGCTCCGGATGTTGATCTTGAAATTTTATTTCCATCCCCTGACCTCTTTCCCTACCCCTGCGGGCGAATCAAATTCATGAACTCGTTGCGCGTCTCCTGGCGGGTGCGAAAGGCGCCGAGCAGTGTGCTGGTGATGATCAAGGAATTCTGCTTTTCCACACCGCGCATTCTCATGCAGAGGTGCTCCGCCTCGATGACGACTCCCACTCCGAGCGGGTTGAGCTTTTCCATCAGCGTCGTAGCGATCTGATTGGTCAGCCGCTCTTGCACCTGGAGCCTGCGGGCGAACACATCGACGACGCGCGCGAGCTTGGAAACGCCGATGATCTTATGCTGCGGGAGGTAAGCCACGTGCGCCTTGCCGAAGAACGGCAGCAAATGGTGTTCGCAGAGGGAATAGAAGTCGATGTTCTTCTGGACGATCATCTCCGAGTAATCTTCGGTAAAAACGGCGTTGTTGATCACCTCGTCCAGGTTCATTTTGTAACCACGGGTCAGAAATAAAAGCGCGTCGCTCACGCGCTTGGGCGTCCGGCGCAATCCTTCGCGATCGGGATCTTCGCCCATCGATTTAAGGAGCGAGCGGATATGTTCTTCCATTGGCTTCTCCACGGAGTCTGAGTTAGTGGAACACGATCGAAAAGTTTTCGGCGGCGTTGGATCTCAAAAAAACTACCACTTAGACCGAGGGAGGTCAAACCTGGAGTATGCAGTACGCAGTAAGCAGTAGGCGGTAAAGCCCCGAAGATTTCTTTGCTGCTTACTGCCGACTGCCCTCTGCTACTAGAGTCTTTTATACAGCCACTCCGGCGTGAAACGGATGGCGTAGGTGTTGAGAAGCGTGAAGTAGTCGGTCACGAGGAGGATGCCGACGGCGACGAGCAGGACTCCGGCGACGGCGTGAACGTATCCGATGTAACGGCGGAACGCTTGCGAGAATTGGAAAAAAGAGTTGATCGCGACGGCGCTCAGAAAAAACGGCACCGCCAATCCGGCGGCGTAACTGCTCAGAAGAAACACGCCTTCGCTCACCCGGCTCGACGTCGCCGCCCAGGTGAGGATCGCGCCCAGGATCGGCCCGACGCACGGTATCCAGGCCACGGCGAAAGTGACGCCGATCAACGCCGAGCCGAAATAACCGGCCGGCTTGTCTTTGAGATTCACCTGAAAATAGCGATCGAGGGCGGGAATTTTCAAAACCCCCATCATGTAAACGCCGACGAGGATAATCAGCGCGCCGCCCGCGAGGCGGATGAAACGGCGATAACCCGCGAAGAGCCCGCCCAGAAAACTGGCCGTGACGCCGAGCGACACGAAGACGACAGAGAACCCCAAAATAAACGCAAGGGAATTGAGCACGACACGGCGCCGGACCACGCGCTCGGCGCGCGCGCCCGTCATCTCCTCCAACGACACGCCGGAGATGAACGATAGATACGAAGGAATGACGGGCAACACGCAGGGAGAGAGGAAAGAGAGCAGCCCCGAGGTGAAGGCAACGATAAAGTTGACGTCGCTCATCGCTTGCCGTCGAGCAGATCCTGAATGAGGTGCTTGGCGCCCGCGCTATCCCACTGAGCCGGTCCCCAGATCCGCGCGAGGCCCTCGCCCTTGGAACCGATCAGATAGGTCGTCGGCAGTCCCCACGCACCGTAGAGCAGACCGACTTCGCCGTCGGGATCGTAGAGGACCGGATAGTTGATTTTGAGCTCTTTCAAAAAGGCGAGCGCGTCCTTCCGGCTGTCTTTTACATCCACGGCGACAATCGTAAATCCCTTGCTCTTATACTGCTGGTAGAGCCGCTCCATCGCGGGCATCTCTTCCCGGCAGGGGACGCACCAGGTGGCCCAAAAGTTTAGCAGGATGAGCTTGCCGCGAAAGTCTTTCAGCGCTCCCTTTTTTCCGGACAGATCGGTAAGGGAGAAATCGGGCGTCGGGGAGTTGTCCTTGATCGCCTGCAGATTGGGAACGAGTTGATAGTTCGCCGCGGGGCCGCGACCGCTCTGGCCCCAACTCTCTCCGCTTCCAAACCAGAGAGCCAAAACCAGAAGAAAAAACAATCTAATGAATCGCTGGCTAAACATGTCTAACGTAGATTGATTTTTTTCACCTCTTTCAGCAGCTCGTCAGTGGAGAGAAGGTCTTGTTCCCGATTGCTGGGCCTAACGCTCTTAAAACGGACGATCCCCTCCTTGTCGATAATAAAGTAGGACCGCTTTGGAAGGCCTTTTGCTTCATCAAATATACCAAAGGCCTTCATAACTTTTTGACCCTGAAAATCGCTCAGAAGGGGGTAATTCAACTTCAGGAAGTCCGCAAAGGCCTTTTGGGAAAAGGTTGCGTTGGCACTTATGCCTAAGACCTCGGTGTTCTCCGCCAAAAACTTTGTATAATTGTCCGCACCGGACGACA
>JBGQBP010000336.1:0-3825 GCA_041494945.1 Binatia bacterium
CGCGTGCCGATGCGGACCGCCTCGGCAGGGATTGCATTAAAGCTCACACTCTCCACGAACGCCGCAGCCGCAGCCGTCGTCTTCAGCCCGGTGGGAATCGCAGCGAACGCGTTCGAATCGGCGGTCATGACGGACCTCCTAGGGTAATGGCAGAAACAATATCACAGAATCGAAGCGAAAACTTTTACCGGAGCGGATAAACAAAAAAGCCCGGGCTTTTTATTGAGCGCCGGATTTTTAATCTTAGAGCTTTGAGCAGCCTCTCAATACTCCAGCCGAACACGATCGCCCACCGGTCTCCCGCCCGATAAATTTTCCGCTTGTATCCAACAAGACACTGGTGTATCGCTCGCCTTGCAAGCAATGCCAGGCAAACACCGATACGCATATTTGGTTTTAGTCCTTTTCGGACTCGGCCTCGCCGGTTCGCTGTGTGTGGCTGTTCCGTTGAGTGAATCCGCTCAAGGTCGGCGGCAACCCACGCAAACGCAACTCGACCTCGTCGATGCCAACGTCCGCGAGTTGATTGTCGCGGGAAGATACACGGATGCTCTCGCGTTAGCGCGAAAAACCTTAGCCGACCGCGAGAAACAACCCACTCCCGAGCGAGTCGGCGACGGTCTCTATCAACTGGGGGAAGTACTCCGTCTTAACGGCAAATACGCCGAGGCGAAAACCGCTTACGAGCGAGCGCTCAAGATCTACGAACCTTTAGTCGGCTCGATTCCCGGAATGGTTGTTTTCACCCGGGCCAGGCTTGCCGACGTTCTTATGGAGATGGGAGATTTTCCCGCGGCGAAACCGATCCTCGACAGCGCGCTTGCTCTCGCCGAAAAGGAACTGTCTCCAACCGACTTCCGAACCGCGTTCGTCCTGGCCGCTCTTGGCCGCTACCACGACGCGGTTGGCGACTATTCTTCCGCCAAAGCATTTTTCGATCGCGCACTGAAGATTCGCCAAACCACACGCGGTTCGAATTCCGCCAGCGTCGCGGGCAACTTGCAGCAACTGGCGAACCTTCAATTGAAAACCGGCGACTACGCGGCGGCGCGGCCCCTTCTTGAGCGCGCGCTAGCCATCCGGGAGAAGGTGCGTGGAAGCGATCATCCCGACGTCGCCCAGACTCTTTCGTATCTGGCCATGGTTCTGGAGAAAAACGGAGATGCCGCCGGCGCGAAGAAGTCCTACGAGCGGGCGCTCGCGATCGTTCGTACCAATGCCCAGCCGGAAACGCGGCGGCGGGCGGCATTCGGTCTCGGGAGAATCAACGAGCAGGAAAACCGCCTGACGGAAGCGCTCGCGCTCTACCGGGAATCGGTGCGGATGCTCGAGGATTCGTCGGGGCAATTCGAACAAGAATCGCAGCAAGCCTTGTACTTACAGGCCGGCGACAAGCTAGCCGTGTACGACGCTCTTGCCCGATTGCTGCTCAAGCTCCACGAGCAGGATGGCACCAAGGGATACGACAAAGAGGCGTGGGCCGTTCTCGAAGCGAAGAAGGGCCGAGTTGTCGCGGAAGTCCTCACGGCCGGCAACACCAAGTTCCAAGATCCCGAGGCGCGGAAGGAAATCGAAGCGGCCAAGAGCGCGCAAGACCAGGCGGCCGCTTTTCAACGCGAGCTTTTAGAAGAGCAGGCGAAACCCGCCGAGGAACAGCTGCCGGAAAAAGTCAAGAATCTCACGACGCTGTTGGCGCAAACCAAAGGCGATTATCTCAAACAAGTCCAGACATTTCTCACAAGGTATCCCCAATACCGGACTCAATTCGTCGATCAGCAATCTGTCGACCCGCGCGCACTGGCGAAGTTTGCAGATCGTTTGCCCGAAGGAACGCTCGCGGTTCAGTTCTTCCCAAGTCCGGATGCGCTCTATCTCTTTGTGGTCGCGCCGGGAGGACATTTCCAGGTCAAGCACCAGGCTGTAGCGCAAGTAGAGCTGTACAAGCTCATCAAAGAGTACCGGCAATATTTGGAACGGGCGGCCACTCAGCGCCTCCCTTGGACCGACGACGGCTCCGAAGCGTACCGCCGCGAGGTGATCCCGTTCAAAGAGCTGACGCGAAAACTGAGCTCGTATCTCCTGGGGCCGATCGCCACCGAGCTTAACGGGCACAAGAACCTCGTACTTATCCCGAATGACCTGCTGCTTTACTTGCCGATCCATGCGCTGACGCATACCTTGGCCGACGGATCGTCTCGGGTCCTGGCCGAGACCCACGTGATCAGTTATCTCACGCAGCTCGAGCTGGCCGATATCATCAATCCAGGCAAACCCAGGCCTGACGCGCCTCTGCTCGCCTTGGCCAATCCCGACGGCAGTCTTCCCGCAGCCAGCCGGGAGATCCGCGAGATCGGAAAAATCCGCCCGGGGGTCACCGCGTTGGACGGAGAGCAGGCGACCAAGGAGCGTTTCTTGAGTCTCGCGGGAAAATTTCCCGATTTACATCTGGCGACCCACGGCGTCCTCGATCCCGAGCACCCGGAAAGATCGTATCTCTTGATGGCGGGCGCCGACGAGGTGAGCCAGAGATTGACGATCGCGGAGATCGCCGGTCTCAGACTTGAGCCACATGGAATTGCGATCTTATCCGCGTGCGAAACCGCAGTAGGCGAGCAGATTCCCGGCGCAGCCCTGATTACGATGGCAGCCGCGTTTAGCCAGGCCGGCTCCCAATCCATATTGGCTTCTCTGTGGGAGGTTGAAGACGTCGCTACGCGGGACTTAATGATCGCGTTTCACGGCGCATTAGCGAAAACCGGTCGGGCTACGGCTCTTCAACAAGCGCAACTTACCGTGTTGAAAAACTCCGCCACGGCCCATCCGTACTATTGGGCGCCTTTCATCTTGATCGGCGCCCGTTAAATCGGCTCGGTCGGATGAACCCGCGCGTGGCCCACTCTCAACGCCCGGGTTGAAGTGAGAGCCGCTCGCGGTTAGGCACGTCTTGCGAGCCGTTCTCCCAGGCGAGCATGGCGAGCTTCCGCGCCGGACCCCAGCGGTAATTGCCGACAATGCCGGTCTCGTAAATGACGCGGTGGCACGGAATTAAATAGGCGACGGGATTGGCGCCCACGGCTGATCCGACCGCGCGGCAGGCGCGAGAGTTCCCGATGGAACGAGCAATGTCCTGGTAAGAAAGCACGCGGCCGGGTGGAATTTTGAGCAGCGCCTCCCAGACTTTGAGTCGAAACGGCGTGCCGACAAGGAGCACGGGAATTTTTTCCGATCGACCGCGATCGAAGATCTTCGACGCCGGCCCGCGCGTGGATTGCGGCTGCTGGCGGAGAACGGCTTTCGGCCAATCGGATTTGAGCTCGCGGAGAATCGCAGCCCTGCGGCCCGAACTGTCGTGATCCAAAAAAGATAGGTGGCAGATTCCCCGAGTTGTGGCGCCGATGAGACAAGTTCCAAAGGGCGTCGCGTGAAATCCGTAGCGGATTTCCATTCCTTCGCCGTAATTTTTGAATTCGCCCGGGCTCACTGCATCGACGGAAACTAAAAGATCGTGCAGACGGCCTGGTCCGGAGAGACCTGAGTCGAGCGCAGCGTCGAGCACGCTCTGAGATTCCCGGAGCAATGCCTTGGCGTGCTGCGCCGTGAGAAATTTTACGAAAGATTTCGGCGTGACGCCGGCCCAGCGTGAGAACAGCCGGTGAAAGTGAAACTCGCTGACCTGCGCGATGTCGGCCAATGTTCGAAGATCCGGCTGCTCGACGTAGTGCTCCTTCAGGTGGCGGATAACCTTTTCGATTCTTTCGTAATCGTTCATGGTCTTAGATTAGTGGATGGAGCGCTTACTTTCCACCCGATTCTTGCTGGGCCAAA
>JBGQBP010000337.1:0-3813 GCA_041494945.1 Binatia bacterium
GCCTTCTCTCTCCTCGGCGCCTTCGCCGGCGTCGCCGGAATCTACGTTTTTTTGGGCGCGGACTTCGTCGCCGCCGTGCAGCTTCTCATCTACGTCGGCGGCATCCTGGTGCTGATTCTATTCGCGGTCATGCTCACGCACAGAATTACCGACGTGAAGATCACCAACCGCGCGGCGGGAAAAATTCCCGCGCTCGCGATCGTGGGTGTTCTAGCCGGGCTTTTGGTACAGACCATTCGACAAACTCCCTGGGCCAAAGCCAAAGAGGTCCTTTATGTTCCGACTTCGGCAAAAATAGGCGATATGTTTCTGCAAGATTATCTGCTGCCGTTTGAGCTGGCCTCGTTGGTCTTGCTCGCGGCGCTGATCGGCGCCGTGGTCCTGGCGCGCAAGGAAATCAGAGAGTAACCGGGATGGCTATCGGTCTCACTCACTACCTGATCCTCGGCGCGATCGTCTTCAGCCTCGGGCTTTACACCGTGCTCACGCGGCGCAACGCGATCAGCGTTTTGATGGGCGTGGAGCTGATCCTCAATTCCGCGAACATCAACTACGTCGCCTTCGCGCATTTCAGCAGCGGCAGCGTGGACGGGCAGGTTTACGCGATCTTCGTCATTATGCTGGCCGCGGCCGAAGCGGCCGTAGGATTGGCGATCGTGCTGGCGATCTTCCAGCTCTTCCATACGATCGACGTCGGCGCGGTGGAAACGCTTAAAGAATAGTTTAAGGATTTGAGGGTTGAAGGGTTAAAGGGATCAAGAGTTCATGGAAAACCCGATACAAACAGATTACCTGCGATGGATCGTTCTTCTGCCGCTGTTGGGCGCGGCGTTAAACGGTCTGCTTGGGGCGCAGTTGCAGAAGCGGATCGGCAAGTGGTGGGTGACTCTCGTCGCCTGCGCGCCGGTCGTGGCGGCGTTTGTGCTCTCGCTCACCGCCTTCTCCGACCTGCGCGCGCTCCAGCCCGAACGGCGTTTCCTGATCGATCGCGTCTATTCCTGGCTCTCGCTCGGCTCGCTTCACGTCGATGTCTCTTTCTGGGTCGATCCGCTCTCCGCCGTGATGATCCTCGTCGTCACGGGCATCGGCGGACTCATCCACATCTACTCGACCGGCTACATGCACGACGATAAGTCGTACTGGCGCTACTTCGCCTTCCTCAATCTCTTTACCTTCTCCATGCTGCTGCTCGTCACCGCGGACAGCCTGCTCTTGATGTTCATCGGCTGGGAGGGCGTCGGCCTCTGCTCCTACGCGCTGATCGGCTTCTGGTACCACGATCACGTCAACACGCGCGCCGGCAACAAAGCTTTCATCGTGAACCGCGTCGGCGATTTCGGTTTCATACTCGGCATCTTCCTCATCTTCTGGTCGTTGGACGGGCAAGGCCACGGCACCGTCACGTTTCGTGAGATCGCGAAATACGCCTCCCTGCTCCAGGGAAAAGAATTTTGGGGCATGGGAATCGCGACGCTGGCGACGCTCTTTCTCTTTCTCGGCGCCACGGGAAAGTCCGCGCAGATTCCGCTCTTTGTCTGGCTGCCCGACGCGATGCAGGGCCCGACGCCGGTCAGCGCGCTGATCCATGCCGCGACGATGGTTACCGCCGGCGTGTACATGATCGCGCGGCTCAACTTTCTCTTTTCGATGGCGCCGCTGACGTTAGCGGTCGTCGCGGGGATCGGCGTTGCCACCGCGCTCATGGCGGCGACGATCGCGCTCACGCAGACCGACATCAAGCGCGTGCTCGCTTATTCCACGATCAGCCAGTTGGGCTACATGTTTTTGGCGGCCGGCGTCGCCGCCTACGGCGCGGCGGTTTTTCACTTGATGACGCACGCGTTCTTCAAGGCCTGCCTCTTCCTTGGCTCGGGCAGCGTGATCCACGCCATGGGCGGAGAGCAGGACATGCGAAAGATGGGCGGGCTGCGCCACGCGATGCCGTGGACCTTCTGGACTTTTACGATCGCGGTTCTGGCTATCGCCGGCACGCCGCTCACGGCCGGGTTTTTCTCGAAAGACGAAATCCTCTGGCAAGCCTTCTCCAGCGAGCACGGCTCGGTCTTGTTGTGGCTCTTGGGAGTGGCGGGCGCCGGACTCACGGCGTTCTACATGTTTCGCCAATTGTTTATGGTTTTTTTCGGCAAATGCCGCGCCGACCATCACGTTCAGGAACATCTGCACGAATCGCCGAAGACGATGACGCTGCCGTTGGCTGTCCTCGCGCTCGGATCGATCGCCGCGGGATATATCGGCCTGCCGGCGCTCATCGGCCCGAATCTTTTCGCCGAATGGCTCGAGCCGGTCTTGGGCGCCGCGCACGAGGCGCACGGAGCGGCCGCGGCTGAAGGCACGCTCATGCTCGTATCCATCGGCGTCGCGGCATCCGGCTTCTTCCTCGCCTACCTCATGTATTACAAACAATCGTTGTCACCGGAGCGCTTTTCCTCGCTCGCGGGCGGGTTATTTTACCGGCTGTTCAACAACAAATATTATTGGGACGAATTCTATCAGGTTGTCTTTGTCGGCGGGACGCTGCTCCTGGCCCGCATCGGCGTGTGGATCGATCAGCACATCATCGACGGCATCGTCGATGGGTCGGCCAAGACAACCGTTTTCGTCTCCTGGCTGAACGGCCTGTTTGACAACTACATCATCGACGGCATGGTCAACGCCGTGGCCAACATCACTTTCGGCGTGGGCAACAAATTCCGCAAGGTGCAGACCGGCAACATCAACAGCTATCTTTACGTGATTCTCGGCGCCGTCGTAGTTGCCATCATCGTGAAGTTGCGGTATTCGAGCTGATTCGGACGGGGGAGTGGAAACTATGACAGACCACGTTCTCACCTACATGACCTTTTTTCCTCTAGCCGGCATGATCGCGGTGCTGCTGCTGCCGAGCGATCGCCACAATCTGATCCGCTGGACCTCGGCTCTATTCACCGTGCCCCCGCTGCTCCTCGCCGTCTGGCTCTACGGCCATTTCGACGGGGCGAACCCGGGTCTCCAGTTCGTCGATAAAGTCGCCTGGATCCCGGCTTACAATATCCAGTATTTCGTCGGCATCGACGGCATCAGTATCTCGATGGTTCTCTTGACCGCTCTCCTCAGCTTTCTCTGCATCTTCGCTTCGTGGGGAATTGACAAAGGCGTGAAGGGCTACTTCGCTCTGTTTCTGCTGCTCGACGCCGGCATGATGGGCGTCTTTGTCGCGCTCGACTTTTTTCTCTTCTACATCTTTTGGGAATTGATGCTGCTGCCGATGTACTTTCTGATCGGGATATGGGGCGGCCCGCGGAGAGAGTACGCCGCGATCAAGTTCTTTCTCTACA
This sequence comes from Binatia bacterium, assembly GCA_041494945.1. GTDB lineage: Bacteria > Desulfobacterota > Binatia > UBA9968 > UBA9968 > JAJPJQ01. The sequence continues at coordinate 3,336 of JBGQBP010000337.1, forward strand.
CGCTTTTCGGCAGCGTGCTCATGCTGCTCGCGATCCTGGCGCTCTATTTCAGCAGCGAGCCGCACACGTTCGATATGACGCAGTTGATCGCCCAGAGCGGCAAGTATGCTACGACCCCGCTTTCGATTTGGCCGTTCGATCACTTGCGCTGGGGCTTCCAGCACGTCGTCTGGATGGCGCTCTTCATCGGCTTTGCGATCAAAATTCCCGCGTTCCCGTTTCACACCTGGTTGCCCGACGCGCACGTCGAGGCGCCGACGGCGATCTCGGTGATTCTGGCCGGCATTCTGTTGAAGATGGGAACATACGGGATTCTCAGAATCAATTTCCCGATGCTACCCCAGGCGACCGCCGATCTCGCCTACGTTTTTCTCGGCGCTCTCGGGACCTGGAACATCATCTACGGCGCGCTGTGCGCCATGGCGCAAAAAGATTTGAAGAAGCTCGTCGCCTATTCGAGCGTAAGCCACATGGGCTA
>JBGQBP010000338.1:0-3796 GCA_041494945.1 Binatia bacterium
GCTGCTGCCGCACGTTGGGGAGACAGTATAGGTCGTGCTGGGGACGTAAGGGTTGCCGGGAACCGTATCGTTCATGCTCTGCGAGCTATCGAGCAGGATCATCACGTTGGGCTGGATGTTCTGCCCGAAAATGTCGCTGTCGTCGGCCCGAATGACCGGCACGTGGCCGCCGAGGCCGAGGAAAAGAATCAAGATCCATGCAAACGTCTTTTTCATAATTCACCTCACTTCGGCACGGGGCCGTATTGGATTTGCGCCTCGACTTCGCGCGCCGAGGAGAGCGGCCCCAGGCCGGTTACGTTGACTTTGTACTGATAGAATTGGTAGCCCTCTGCATTGTAGCCCGTGCCCTGCCCGAGCGAATATCCGGGCGCGTTGATCGAGGTGACCGTCGAAGGCTGAGGCGTCGCGCAGTTGGTTCCGGTCGAAGTCAGCGAGCCGCTGCAATATTTCAATCCGCCGCTCATTGAGATCGGACCGAAAGCCACCGTCGAGGTCGATGGGTCGATGCCGAGCCGGGCGAAGCCGTCGTTGACGCCGGTATCCGCGGCGAAGAAGGCCTGTGTTCCGGCCCTATAATTGCCGCTGACTCTGAGGTCGATGCTGCTGAAAAGCATGCCCGCGCCGGTCATGGCGAGAATGATCACCATGAGCATGATCACCACGACGAGAGACACGCCGCGCTCCGAACCCAAGGTCCGGCGGGCAATGCCCCAGTGAGTGGCAAGTGCTTTATTAAATGAACGCCTCGTCTTCATCGGTTCCTTTTCCCTCGACTTTCATCCATCCGAGAGCATGGGGTTAACGATTGCGCAGGTCCGCGTTCGAATTCATCGTGATATCCTGCTGCGCGCCGAATTGCGCGTCGGTCTTTTGCAATTTAACCGTCAGGGAGACGGACACTCTCTGGACACTGGCCAGACTGGAGGAGAGCGTCCCGCTGCAGCCGGACGGGATGCCGGCCGAAATACAATAGGGAGCGGGAGCGCTGGCGCCCGTCTGGCGCGGATAATAAAGTAATTGAAAAGCCGTGACGTTGCCGATCGTGAGCGTATCGGTGGCGGCCGGATTCGTCGTCGTTCGAGTGATATTCAGAGTGTTAGGGTCATAAGTGTAGGTGATGTCTTCTGCCGGATCCGTGCAACCGTTTAGGCCGTTGGCGTCGTAAACGAAGTGGATGCTAATAGCCGTCGCGGCGACGAGGCCGCCGGGCGAAGGGCCTGCGCCCGCACATGCCGTGCGCGTGGGAAAATATCCCAGGTTGCGAATCTCGCGTACCATCATGTCGAGCGAGACGCGCGCATATTCCTGGGCCTCCATGCGGTATTCCTGCCCCTTTACGGTGTGCGCCTGAACCCGGTAGACGGCATAGACCGCGCCGAGCAGCGTCAGGCCGATCGTCATCGCCACCAGAAGCTCGACGAGGGTAAAGCCTTTTTGATTATTGACCTTCATCTGTGCCTTCGAAATCACGTCTTTATGGTCTTTATTGCGGCATCGCCGAAGAAACCGTCACGCTGTGCTGCGTATAATCGGTCCAGACCGCCGTCACGTCGATTTTATTGACTCCCGCAGACGGCGAATTGGTCGTTACCACCCAGGTTCGCGTGAACGTCACGCCCTGATAGGTCGGAGCGGTCTCGCATGCAGTGGCGCAGGTAGTGACGAAACCGACGGAAGTAGCCTTAAGCTGCTCCGCCTTATCCTGCGCCATATTGGTCGCGATGGTGTGAAACTGGCTCGTCTTGTTGGCCTTGGTGATCGTGATCGCCCCAACGGCCAGACCCAGAACGGCAACAGAAAAGATGCCTACCGCGACCAGGACCTCGATCATGCTAAAGCCTGCGTGCGATTGGAGCCGCCGGCGCAGCGAAAGCGCAGCGGTTTTTTTGGCCGTTACGCTCACGAGATATTAACCCTCCCGATGGTCGTAACCAGAACCTGCTTCGTAACCCCTCCGTTGCTCAGCGTAATCGTGGTCGGGGCCGCAGCCGTCCCCGTGGTAGTAAACGTCGGATTGCCGGCCGAAACGATGGTGGTGCCGGGATAAAGCTGGCTTAAGTTGCGGGTATCGGCGGTTCCGAAGGTGTAAGTAGCCGTCGAAGTATTAAAAGCGACCGTCTGGTTGGCGTGTTGGGAAATGGCCCGCATGCGCGCCAGTTGCAGGTCGGTCGCAACCTGGCGTGCCGCCGATGCAAGCCTAATTCCTGGAAGCAACGCAGAAAAGCGCGGAATCGCAATCCCCACAAGAATTCCAGCAATACTGATCGTTGCAAGCACCTCGATGAGAGTAAATCCGGTAACTTCTTGGAAAAATTTCTTTAGTTTCACAGCAGCCTCGCGAGGGGTTCATACGCCATAAGCATGCCAAAGGAAGGCCTCGGCAATCAGTCGACAAACTACCTGGAAATTAAGGCGGTTAAGAAATACGTACAGAGAATTGGCAGGATCTGACAGCGGATCGAAGTGACAAAATGCGTCAGATTAACAAAATACGGATGAGATTCATCCGGCAGGCAAATAAAAGTCCAGAACGATTCTACCTAGAAAGAGATAAAACAGGGCGCCTAGGCAAAGAAACGGACCAAATGGAATTGCATATTTCCCGCCCGCTCCGGCTCTGACCATCAAAAACACACCGATGACGGAGCCGATCACTGAGGCGAAAAAGAGCGTTAAGGGTATCGACGGCCACCCCAAGAAAGCTCCGATCATGGCCAACAGCTTCACATCTCCCCCTCCCATGCCTTCGGTTCCGGTAAAAAATTCGTAAACCCAGGCTACCAACCAGAGAAAGCCTCCGCCGATCAAAATTCCGATGAACGAGCTCAGTGGAGACGGAGGTATAGATAGAGAATCTGCCGGCCAGGGGTACTGCGCCAATGAAGCAACAAAACCCAAGCCGATGCCCGGAAGACTGATCACGTTGGGAACAATCTGGACGTCGAGGTCGATGAAGGAGACGACCACAAGAGCCGCGACAAAGACAAGATTGACAAAAAAAGCGGCACTCAGGCCAAAGCGAAACAGTAAAGCTACAGCGAGAATCCCCATCAAAAGTTCGACGAAAAAATAACGCGGAGAAATTCTCTCCGCACAAAACCGACACCGACCGCGCAAGAACAAGTAGCTGAAAATCGGAATATTGTCGTAGAACGAAATGAACGCTTGGCAGTTCGGACAATGGGAAGGCGGCTTTACGATCGACTCGTTCTTCGGGAGCCGCACGATACAGACATTAAGGAAGCTGCCAATCATGGAACCGAAGATAAAAGCAGCTATAAGTACTAACAACGTCGGATCAGGATTGGCCATTAACTTTCCTTCCGTTCAGGTGTGCTGGGGTGATAGCTCAGCCTAGGGCTCGCTGAGAGTATCTTCTAGAGCTCTCAGAAGTAGATTTCCTATGGCGGCGAACGAATATTTTTCTTCCACTAGCTTGCGGGCGGCGCGAGACATCTCAAAATATTCTTCCGGATTCTTAAGAACCCGAATCACATGCTCAGCGAACCGTTCTGGATCATCCGCGATGAGAAGATGCTTTTCGTGAATTACCTCAAGGCCCTCGCAGCCTTTAGAGGTGCTGATCACCGGTCGTCCCAGAGCCATCGCTTCAAGAATCTTTATCCGAGTACCGCCTCCTATGGAAAGAGGAACAACCAAGGCGGACGCCTTCTTCCAGTAGGGAAGAACCTCCTCGACAAAGCCGGTGACGGTAATTTGCTCTGATTCAAGCCTTTGTACGACGAGAGGGGGATTTTTGCCTACGATGTAAAAGTGAACGGCAGAAGTAGCC
>JBGQBP010000339.1:0-3721 GCA_041494945.1 Binatia bacterium
CAAGTACTTCGCCATCATGCGGAGCAAGCCGTGATGGCGCTCTTCGTCGTGGAGAATGAAATCGATAAGGAATCTTATCGGGCCGCTCTCGATGGGCCCCGCCAGAGCCCGGTATTCCTCCATGATTGCACTTTCCGTCTCCACGTGCTGATCGAGGCAGGCGGCGCAAATCTCCCGCTGCTTGTCGGGGCTCAGGTTCTTTTCGCCCGCAGGTCTCTGAATCGGCTCCGCGCTCGCTTTCATCGTTTTCAGCGGCTCCAGTCTCGATCACAGCCGGGGCAGGCAATCCTGCGCGCAGTCCTCCCGCTTCGGCCAACGCGTACAGTCGTTGACCCTGAGCCGCGGGTTGCCGAAGAGCGAAGAGCAGGCCGCGTGACGCGCGTCGATAAGGATCTCGGCGATCGCCTTCGTCTCAGGACAGGTCACGCCTCTCCTTCGGCGAAAGCGGCGGTAACTATCCGAGGCCACAGGAATCAGAACGAACAAGGTCCCGAGCGCGAGAATCGCGGCGATCGTGATCAGCGGGGTGTCCATGGCAAACCTCCTTCAAAAACTTTTTTCACGTGTCATCGACTTCTCATTCGAGCAAAACAGAGGCCAGCCATCGGCGCTCGTTTCGATTGCTAAACGCCGTCCTGTGGCGCGGTTCAATTCCTAGTTCTGCAAAGAAACGGAAGAATTTTATTGGAATTGAGAAGAGATCGCCGGCAGCTTGCCCGCCTGGAGCCTCCACATTTGCGTTTTTGATGCGTGACGCGTGGCATAGCTCTTGCTGAAATTGTGCCCAGCAGAAGTTCATCCGAACGGCAATCGGCGGGGGCATGATGGAACTACAATCAGAAAAATTATCCGGCAGCGAGCGCGCACCGGGCCGCTTTGTCTACGCGCAAGCGCCGCTTCTCGTCTATTGGGAGCTCACCCGGGCCTGCGACCTCGCCTGTCGCCATTGCCGGGCGGAAGCGATCGCCGGTCGCGATCCGCGGGAGTTGACGACTGTGGAGGCCGAGGACTTGCTGGATAAAATCCGCTCTTTCGGCGACCGCGGCGGCCATCTCGTTCTCACCGGCGGCGATCCGCTGAAGCGTCCCGATCTCTATTCTCTGATCGACTACGGGGCCAGGATCGGGTTGACCGTATCGGTCGCGCCCAGCAGCACGAACGCTCTCACGGGGGAAGTTTTCAAGCGCTTCAAAGATTCCGGCGTCGAGAGCATCAGCCTCAGCCTTGACGGCTCGACTGCCGAGAAACACGAAGGCATTCGCGGCATCCCGGGCTGCTTTGCGCGCACGCTCGATACGGCGTGGGACGCGCTCCGCGCCGGTCTGCGGCTTCAGGTGAATACCCTGGTCACCGCCGAGACGATGCCGGACCTTGCCGAGATATATAGGCTGCTCAGTCCGTTGCCGCTCATGCGGTGGAAACTGTTTACCTTGATCGGGGTGGGAAGAGGACGAACTCTGAAAGAGCCCACGCCCGAGGAGTGCGAATCGCTGCATAACTGGCTCTGCGAAATATCGAAAGACTCGCCTTTCCCGGTCGCCACCACCGAGGCGCCGCATTTTCGCCGCGTCGCTCTGACGCGAATGCGCGCGCGAGGAATTCCTCTGGCGGCGATCGAGAAAAGTCCGGTTGGCCGCGGATTCGGCATCCGCGACGGCAACGGCGTCATGTTCATCTCGCACACGGGCTCGGTTTATCCTTCCGGTTTTCTTCCGTTGTCGGCGGGAAACGTGCGTAGCAGCGACGTCGTCGAGCTTTATCGCAGATCGAGTCTGTTCACGACCATCCGCTCGACCCGGCTCTTCAAGGGAAAGTGCGGCCGGTGCGAGTTCAGAGAGATCTGCGGCGGCTCGCGCGCGCGCGCCTATGCGCGGCACGGCGATCCCCTCGAAGCCGATCCGCTGTGCGCCTATGAGCCGGCCGTAAATTGAAGCGCCTAGAAGAATAGCCGCCTCGAACAAAGCAGAGCTCGGTGATCGTTTCCCTTGCCCTCCCCCCCTTGCCTCATTCGGGTCTTCTCAAATTTAGGATAGCGCCTCCATTCTTTTCTTAATTGTACGAATCGGAGAAAGCGCGCTCGCGGCCAACTGGTTAAAATTCAATTGAATATCTATCAGAAAACTTCTGCCTTCGTGGCATGAAAGGTGCTTTGTTAAGCTCTTCGTGAGCGCTGCCGTCCCAAATCGTTTTTCTCTGGCGCGGTTCGCCTATCGCCGTCGGGACGTCGAGATGGCGGAAGCCGCGCATGCCCACGATCATCTCGAAAGATCGCTCTACGAAACCGGCCGGCACAGCCAGCACTTGGCCGACGCGGTCATGGGCGCGACCGACGGGATCGTTACGACTTTTGCGGTCGTCGCCGGCGCGGCGGGCGCCAATCTCTCTTCGGGTGTCGTTCTCATCATGGGCTTTGCCAATCTTTTCGCCGACGGGTTGTCGATGGCGGTCAGCAATTATCTGGGCGCCCGCTCGCAGCAGGATTTCTGGCGCGAGGAGCGGTCGCGCGAGATTTGGGAGATCGAGCAAATTCCCCACGCGGAACGGGAAGAGATCCGCCGGCATTATCAACGCAAGGGCTTCGAGGGCGAGCTGCTGGAGCACGTCGTTCGAATCATCACCTCCGACAAAGAGCGTTGGCTCGACGAGATGATGCGCGAAGAGCTCGGCATTCGGGAGGAAAAGAGCGCGCCTCTTATCAGCGGGCTGGTTACCTTCTGGGCTTTCGCCATTGCGGGCTTTCTGCCGCTGTTGTCTTACGCGGTGGCGTTTTTCAAGCAGGGCTTTCTGCCGAGCGCCTTTTCGCTCTCGACGACGCTCACTGCCGTCGCTTTGTTCGGCGTTGGAGCGGCGCGCTGCTTCATTACCCGCCGTCCTTGGTGGAAAAGCGGACTGGAGATTCTCGCGCTGGGCGGCGTTGCCGCCGCCTGCGCTTTTGCCGTGGGGTATATTCTTCAAGGACTCGTCGGGTGAAAGGAGACGATATGGCACGAGAACGGAAGGGAGAAAAGCCGGTAACCTGGAGAGAAAGTCTTTGCATGGCGGCGGTTACCGGCGTCTTGCTCGGCGGATGGCTCGGCTGGGCCCCTGTGGATACCAGCGATGCGGATGATTTTCTGAAAGGCCCGCGGCCATCTTCGAGCGGATTTCTTCGGCGCGAGACGAAGCCGCCGCTTTCGCCCGCGCGCTATGTCGGGCAGACGGCGCGGGCTTATCAAATAGCGCGCGAAATTCCCGACATCCTGGACCAGCTTTATTGCTACTGCGAGTGCGACAAGCATCTCGGCCACAAGAGTTTGCTCTCGTGCTTTACCGACGACCACGGCGCGGGCTGAATTAATATCTGTCAAGGAGAGGCGCTGGATGCGTCTAAAATGGTGAAGCAAGGCTACAGCGTGGAGCAGATCCGATCTTACATCGACCGGAAGTACGGCAGGATGTAGCAGTCTCGAAAGGAATACTCATGGCGAAAGATAGCCTCACTGTCACCGATAACCGCACCGGCAAGAATTATGAGCTGGCGATCCAAAACGGGGCGATCCGCACGGCCGATCTGCGCCAGATCAGAACGGACCCAGACGATTTCGGCTTGATGGGCTACGACCCGGCTTTCATGAACACCGCTTCGTGCGCGAGCCGAATCACCTACATCGACGGCGATCGCGGGATTCTCCGCTATCGCGGCTACCCGATCGAGCAGTTGGCGGAAAGCGGCGCCTACCTC
>JBGQBP010000340.1:0-3719 GCA_041494945.1 Binatia bacterium
GAGGGTGAAAGCCGCCACCCAATCTCCGAGCCCGCGCGATAGGGCGGTGGTTAATCACAACGTTTGTGTCGGACGCGCGGGCTCTCCGACTGGGCGGCGACTTTCACCCTGAGTGAATAGGTTAAAAATGGAAACAAAACCACCGGGTTACGACGAATATCTCCGCATGTACATGGAGATGGTAACGTTCGCCAAAGAGGAGCTGAAGCGGAGAGAAAAATCGCCGGTCCACGTCCCGAAAGAAAAAATCGACCGCGAGTTCATGGGACACAACTGGGTGCTTCTGGTCGATCCGCGCATCGGCTTCAACGCCCGCATCCTGCGTTTCTGGATCAACGGCTTTCCGCCGGGGGAAGAAAACAACCAGTGGAAAACCGTGGGCCATCGCCACACGGTGGAGGCGGTCATCCACGTGCTCAAGGGGCACGGCTACAGCATCATCGACGGCATCCGCTACGATTGGGAGGCGGGCGACTTTATCTGCGTTCCGGTTTTCGCCTGGCATCGGCACGTAAACCTTTCCAACGACGACATGGTTTACGTCGCCGCGACCACCGGACCGCTCTCGATGGGCATCGGCCTCGCGATTTACGAAGACGAGCGCTACCCGGAGTACTGGGTCTTCGCGCAGAAAGAAAACGGCGGCGCGAAAAGCTTGCTGCCCGGCGCGGTGGATATTCCCGAAGCGAGAAGGGGAATACCCGAAGGGCTCGACCCGGCCCAGTTTGACAACTCGAGGGCGGCCAAGCTTTACTTCGATCAATTGAGCTTCGGCGAAAATGAAGAGCGGGAGCGGAGAAAAAGCAAAGTGCTGGTGAAGGCGAAGGATCTCAAGTTCGAGAAGACTCCGATGGGACGGGTCGCGCCGGTGGTTGACCCCAGGCTGGGATTTTATGTAAAGGTCATGTCCACGCTGGTGGCGGAGATCGATCCGGGAAAACGTTCCGGCGCGCATCGCCATCTCTACGAAGAGGTGAATCACGTGCTCGCGGGCGAGGGCTACAGCATCATCGAGGACAAACGCTACGAATGGAAACAAGGCGACACGCTGGCGATCCCGCTTTTCTCCTGGCACCAGCACTTCAATACCGGCAAAGAGCCGGCACGCTTTCTGGTACACACGGGAAGGCCTGCGATGGAGAACATCGGATTGATGATCACACAACAAGGGGAAGTGGCAACATGACGGCCGGCCAGAAATGGTCATGAAAAACAGGAACGAAAAAACTGTCGTTGTAACGGTACTGGTTACGATTTTACTGCTGCTTCCGGTTCACCCCGCCGGCGCGCTCGACAAAATGCGTCTCGGCGTTTCGGTGAAGAGCGTCGTGTTTCTGCCGTTCTATTACGGCAAAGATAAAAAGATTTTCGAGAAGCACGGCATCGATTTGGAAATTATTTCCATGCGCAGCGACCTCCAGATGATCGGGCTCGTCTCTGGCGAGCTCGATTTCAATCCGGCGATCGGTCCGGCGATCCTCGCGATCAGCAGCGGCATGCCGCTAAAAACCGTGGCGGTCTTCTACCGCGCCCCGCTGCTCTCGCTCATCGTGCCGGCGCGCGTGACGAAGCCCAAGGATCTCGAAGGAAAGAAAGTCGCCGTCTCGCGCATCGGCTCCGAGAGCCACCGATACGGCGCTTTGATGTTGGAGAACAGCGGCGTGGACGAAAAGAAAATCACCTTTCTCCAGACCGGCAGCACGACGGTGAGCCTGACGGCGCTGCAGCAGGGCTCGGTCGAAGGCGCGGTCCTGAGCCCGCCGTTCACGGGAATGATGGCGCGCCAGGGCTACAAAGTTCTCATGAACAGCCGCGATCTGATCGAGGCGCCGTGGCTCGGCGTCGTGACGAGCCGGCAGAAAATTCAGAAGCAGCCGGAGCAGGTGCGCGCTTTTCTTCTCGCGCTTCGCGAGACGTTGCGATCGGTGCGCCAGGACCGCCAGAGCGTTATCGCTTACATTCAACAAGGCTGGCAGGTCGCGCCCGGCGTCGCCGAGCAAGCTTATGAAGAGATCACCGGCGTGATGGTCGACGACCTGGTGATGCCGGAAGAGCGCGTCAATATATTCCTGGAGCGGGCGCAGAGCCGCGGCGAGCTGGGAAAAAAGGCGCTGCTGATGAGCGAGATATTCGATTATTCCCTTGCGCGAGGTTTGAAATGAAGCGAGTAAAAGAAAAGAAAACAAGCCGCCGGGTCGAGCTCGCCACCGGCTATCACGTCCGCGCCCGCCCGCTTTGGGACGGGCGCGTGGATACGAGCGATTTGAAGCTCAAGGTCGTTCCGTTCGAAAGCGACGGCGAGCGCCATCGGCGCTTTCTCGCCGGCGACTTCGACGCCTCGGAGTTGTCGCTCGCGCTTTACCTCGCGCTGAAAAGCAACGGCGCGCCGCTGGTGGCGCTGCCGGTTTTTCCCAACCGGCGCTTCCGCTACTCCTTTATATATGTGCGCGATGACTCGCCCATCCGCGAGCCGGCGGACCTCAAGGGAAAAGCCGTCGGCGCGCCGTCTTACCTCAACACTTGCGGCCTTTGGGTGCGCGGGCTGCTGGGCGACGAGTATGGGCTGAAAACTCAGGATCTAATCTGGAAAGTCATAAGGAAGGAAGCCGTCGATTTCACGCCGCCGCCCGGCGCCGTCATCGAGCTGTTTTCCGGCAAGGCCCCCTTGCGCAAGCGGCTGCTCGACCATGAGGTGGACGCGCTGATTACTCCGGACGTGATCATGGGCGGCGGCATCCGCCGGCTGTTCTCCTACACCAAGGAGCTGGAGACGGACTACTTCAGGCGCACCGGAATCTACCCGATCAACCATGCGATCGTCATCCGGGAAAAAGTCGCGCGCGACAATCCTTCGCTGCCGCGGAAACTTTACAAACTCTGGGAGGAAGCGAAGCGGCTCTCGCTCCTAGACGACGAGGACCCGACGTTTTCCAATTTTGTCTGGATCAGGGATCTGTGGGAGGAAGAGCGGGAACTTTTTGGCGGCGATCCGTGGCGCTACGGCATGGACGCCAATCGGAAGGTGATCAAGACCTTGATCCGCTACGGCGTAGAGCAGGGAATCGCGAGCGCGAAGATGGACGCCGAGAAACTGTTTTTGCCCATCAAGTAAGAAAGGGGAGGCTTCACAATGGTAATGGCGCGTAAAGAAGACCACCTGCGCATGAGGATGGAGCATATCCGCTTCGGTAAGGAAGAGCTGGAGCGGCGGAAGAAGTCGCCGGTCCACGTCAAGGCCGAGGAGATAGAGGCTCAGCTCAAGGACCATAACCACGTCTACATCGTCGATCCGCGATTGGGCTTCAACCAGCGGACTTTTCGCTTCTGGATCAACCTGCGCTCGGCCGGCGAAGAGATGGAGTTCAGCGGCTGGCAACTGGGCCATCGCCACACCGTCGAGGCGGTAATCTACATTCTAAAAGGGCACGGTTACAGCGTGATCGATGGGATCAAGTATCCCTGGCAAGCCGGTGATTTGATTTGTGTTCCTGTCTTCGCCTGGCATCGGCATCACAACGAAAGCGGCGACGAGCTGGTCTATCTGGCGGCCACGACCGGGCCGCTCTCGATGGCCATGGGCATCGCGATTTACGAAGAGGAAAAATATCCCGAGTACTGGATCTTCGCGCAAAAAGGCGAGGAGGCGATGAAGACGCTGGTGCCGGGCGGAGCGGAGATTCCTGCCGAAGCGCGCGTCAAGTTCGACTCGGCGAAATGGA
>JBGQBP010000341.1:0-3711 GCA_041494945.1 Binatia bacterium
AACGTCTTCTTCTACCCGCGGTCCCGTCCGCTGCATCGTCCGCAGAGAGAACTGTCCGCTTGCGTCATCTCTCGCTTTCTTGCGATGACCGTCGAGATTTTTTGGATCGCTATAGCCGTGGCTGGCTGTCGGTTCGAGAACATCCGTCGCAGTATCCAAGAGACGGATGACGCCGATGTCGTAGGCGCCCAGAGCAGCGGTTTTATCGAGGATCTTCTCCATGGTGGTCCGAATGTCCGGCGCGGTAAGGATGATCTGGCTGATCTCCTGAAGAGCCTGCAGTTCTGCATAGCGGCTTTTGAGACTCTGCTCCGCTTGCTGCTTCTCGTCCCGGAGCTTTTTATCTCTCAGCGCGCGTGTCACCGCGTCGCCCAGTCGCGCCATTCGGTCTTTCAGGATATAGTCGGCCGCGCCCTGCTTGAGGCGGTCCACCGCCGTCTCTTCGCTGATGCTGCCCGTGACCACGATGAAAGGAATATCCAGTCCGCGAGCCTTCAGCAGCTCAAGCGCCCTCGGGGCGTCGAACTCCGGGAGCGTGTGATCCGCCAGAATGATGTCCGGATTGGTTCCGAGTTGGGCGAGATAGTCGGCCTCATTGTCAACACGCCGCCAGACGGGCGCAAAGCCTACCCGCTCAAGTTCGTACACCATCAGCTCGGCGTCAGCCGGCCGGTCTTCCACGATCAGGGCTTTCAGAGGTGTCGGCATAGTCTCTCTCTGTTGTTCTCCTGAGCTAAAGGGACGGCGGCTGATTGAGCAGCAGCCAGTAGAGCCCCAATCCGCGCACGGCCTCGGTGAACTGCTCGAAGTCCACCGGCTTGACGATGTAGCTGTTGACGCCCAATTTATAGCTCTCGACGATATCGCGCTCCTCGCGCGACGACGTGAGCACGACGACCGGGATCATCCGGCAGTGCGATTCGGCCTTGATGCGCCGCAGCACCTCCAGCCCGTCCACCTTGGGGAGCTTGAGATCCAGCAGTATGACCTTCGGGGGCTGGTCGATGCTGCGCTGGGAGTAAACGCCCTGGCAGAAGATGAAGTCGAGCGCTTCGGCCCCGTCGCGCACCACCTCGATGTGGTTGCTCAGGTTGTTCTCCTTGAGGGCGTGGAGAGTCAATTCCACGTCGTTCGGGTTGTCTTCGACCAGCAATATCTCGACCGGGCGGTTTGTCACTGTGCTCGACCTCCTAGAGTAAAATAGAACGTTGCGCCCTTGTCGACCTGCGCATCGGCCCAAACGCGCCCGCCGTGGCGGTGCACGATCCGCTGAACGATCGCGAGGCCGACGCCGGTGCCCTCATAGTCTTCGGCCCGGTGCAGGCGCTGAAAGACGCCGAAAAGTTTGTCCGCATACTTCATGTCGAAGCCGACGCCGTTGTCCCGCACGTAGTAAACCGGCTCACTGTTGTTTGTCAGACAGCCGATCTCAATTCGCGCCGTCTCATGAGAGCGGCTGTACTTGACCGCGTTGGAGAGGAGATTGACGTACACCTGTTTGAGGAGCGACGGGTCGGCCCGGCAACCCGGCAGCTCTTGGAGGGAAATTTCAGGGCTCCCGTTGCGAAGCTCGTGTCCGAGGTCATGGAGCGCCTCGCGGACGATGTCTGCAGGCGCAATCGGTTGTCTTTTAAGAGCTTGACGGCCGAGGCGCGAGAACGCGAGCAGATCGTCGATCAGGAGGCCCATCTGTTTGGCGTTGTCGCGTATGAGGTTCTGGAAACGCTGCGCATCCGGCGACATCTGTGGGCTATGCTTTTCCAGCAGGATGCGCGAGAAGCCGTCCATCGCCCGTAGCGGCGCGCGCAGGTCGTGCGACACGGAATAGCTGAACGCCTCCAACTCTTTGTTGGCGGCATCGAGCTCGGCGGCATGGCGCTTCAAATCTTCATTCAACTTGGCGATTGCATCCTCAGCCTTCTTTCGCTCCGTGACATCGCGGATCGCGGCGGTGGCGAGCATTTTTCCCTCTGTCTCCACGGCGCTCAGGCTTATTTCCGCTGGAAACTCCGTGCCGTCCTTGCGCCGTCCGTAGATTTCCGGCCTGGTTTCCATCCGGCGCAGGCGCGGATCGGCGAAGAAAGAGTTGCGTTGCCGCGGATGAGCTTCTCTGAAGCGCTCCGGCACCAGCATCTCCACGGCCTGCCCTAACAGTTCTTCACGCCGGTAACCGAAGAGCTTCTCCGTCTGGGAGTTGACGAAGACGATCTCGCCGTTCGCGTTGACGGCCACGATGCCGTCAGGCGCCGACTCCATGAGTCTGCGGAATCTCGCCTCCGCCTTTCTCCGTTCCGTGAGCGCGCGGATGACAAAAGAAAACAGAGCGGCGGCGAAGAGAAGGATCAGACCGTAAGCAAGCAACAGTCGCCTGAGGCTGCCGTCTCTAACCTCAAAGGCTGTAGAGGTCGGCTCCTGGACAATGACTCCCCAACCGTAACCTGGAACCGGATTGTAGGCGGAGAGCCGTTCTTCCTTCTCAATGTTGTTCCAGGCGATGTCGATGCCTTGTTCTCCGCCGAGCGCTTTGCGAACGACGGGAACGGCCGAGAAATCCACGATGTTACCTTCCGGCGCAACCTTGGGGTGAGCGGCAATATGGCCTAGTCTGTCCACGACGTAGATGAAGCCTGAGCGACCGACCTCAATGTCCTTTGTCCAGTCGAGCAGAGCGTTAAGACGCAGTTGCAGGACCAAGATGCCCATGAGGGTTTGGTTCTCAGCCTTGATAGGAACGGCTACGGCGATCACATTCAATCGAGGCTCGGCGGTTCTCTTGTAGACATCCGAGACATAGGGTTGCCAGTTCCGGCTCACCCCCTGATACCAGTCGCGAAAGGCGAAGCTTTTCCCGCGGACCCCTGGAAGCTCCGGTATGTCCACCCTTAGCGTGCCGCCCGGATCCGTCAACAACAGACGTTCGATGAAAGGAAAATCCTTCGGCACGCTGCGTAGGATCTCAGCCGCCTCTTCCCACTTGCCTTCGCTGATCAATTGGCGAAACCGGATCCGCGTGGCAAGAGAAGCCCCGATGTCTTTCAGATGATCAAGCTTTTCTCGGAGCGTTGTGGCTGCAAGGTAGGCGAGGATCTGCCGGCGAGAGAAGGCAGCAGAGGTCAGGTCCTGGTATGCCCTCAAGTAGCTGAGGGTGGCCAACAGCAGCACAGGAGAAAGGAGGAAGAGAAAAACGGCGAGGTTCATCAACCGCTGGCGCCGTTTGCTTCCCGAAAACAGCAGGCCGGTCATCCACTCTGCAGGACTACTCAATCTGGATTTGAGCGTCATAGGAAGTTCGGCTATGCCGCTTCCGGCCCCAATTTACGAGCCAAAAGGCCGAGCAGTTCGGGAATCTCTTCGAAGCCGGACGCTTTGTCGAGAAAAAAGCTGGCGCCGGCTTTCATGCAGCTCTCGCGGTACTGCGCGTACGGATAGAGCGTCAGCATGATGACCAGCACTTCCGGACGGTCCATCTTGATCGCCTTCAAGACGTCGATGCCGCTCCCGTTCGCAAGTCTGATGTCCAGGACGACGGCATCGGGGCGCAGCTCCCGGATCTTTCGTATCGCCTCCACCGCGTCCTCGGCGTGGCCCACCACTTCGACGCCCTCCATTTCAGACAACATGGCGATCAGACGATCGCGCACGATCGGGGAATCATCGGCGATAAAAATTTTCACGCGCTCTTATCTCCGCAATGAGTTGAACGGGAACGAC
>JBGQBP010000342.1:0-3698 GCA_041494945.1 Binatia bacterium
ATCGGTACGACGATGTCCGTCTTTGCGCACGAAGTCGGAAATCCCATCAACGCTATGTTCGTGACCGCGCAGCTTTTAGAGCGCTACATTTCAAGGGCGGAAGACAAAATAGATGGGGCAGCGATGTCTGCGATAAAGAGATTGAAGAACGAGCTTATGCGGCTTAGCCATTTACTTCGTGACTTCCGCTCTCTTTCGCAGCGGAAAAAGTACAATTTCCGTCCTATCTCGCTCGCCACTCTGGTCGGCGAAATCTATGCGCTGGAAGCCGACCAACTGAGGGCGCGGGGAATTGGAGTTGAACAAAGTTTTCCTCCGGATTTACCGCAGGTCCTTGCGGACCGAGACAAGCTCGCGCAGGCCCTGCTGAATTTGTGCGAGAATGCCTCCGAGGCGATGCCCGAAGGCGGAACGCTCTCATGCAAGGCGGATAAATCAGGCGATCAGATAGTTTTGGAAATAAGAGATACCGGGATTGGCATTCCGAAGAAAGTAGATATCTTCGAACCTTTTGTAACGACTAAGAAAACCGGCACCGGTCTCGGCCTGATGATCGTCAGGCAGATCGTTTCAGCGCACCGTGGCACGGTCGATTATACTAGCGAGCAAGGCAAGGGAACTCTATTTCGTGTGTCTCTGCCGGTCTATCAGCCGCCTGCAAGATCTCCAAGACCTCCTCCAAGACCTCCAGGACCTTATTGAGAGGCGCGCCCCTTCCGACCGCGAGGAGACGCTTGTCTTGGAAGCGCGCTTCTACACTGCTTTCGGTTGGCTCTTTTAACCTACACTTGACCGAAGCTAACAAACGGAGACTTTCCGGCATTTTGTCTTATTTGACAAAAAGCCATCGGCCTTTTTCTCAACCATGAGATAAAAGCTTTTGCACGCCTGAGATTTCAAAATGAAATCTTTGCCAAAATCGGAACGGCGCTGTGAAGCTCACCGGCGCGCTCGCCGCTTTCTGTGAGATTTCCAACCGACTAGCGGGCGAAGCAAGCAAAATCCAGTGGCACGGCCCTTGCTCATTTTGCTCGTAGTTTAATCCTACTCTGATCGTTCTTCTCAGCAGACGGCCGGACACGGCAGAGGGAGGACTTATGTTGGATCTCGAAGTTCAGGAGCAGTTTCATCTGCTCCAGAAAGAATTGGAGAATACCGCCTCTCTGGCCCACGACACCAAGCTGAATTTGGTCTCCGCCATCGATGCGCTCAGGATCGAAGTAGAGATCCTGAAACTTTTCATGACGCGCTACCATCCCGACTTTATCCGTCTCTACCCGAAGCTCAAGGAAGAGGCCATGCAGGAGATCAACCCCGAATGGCCGGACTCGGGAAGCAAACATGAACAAAGATGAGATCTCTCGGCTTCGCTGGATGAGCTCGCCGGCGGGCAGAGCCAAAAGATCCACACAGGTCCGTCACCGGATGAGCTTGTCGCCGATCACGATCAACTCGAGCGCGGCGCTCGAAGATGCGATTCGTCTTTTGGTCAAACACAACATCCGAGAATTACCGGTCGTCGAGCATGGCAAGCTCATCGGGATCGTCACCGATCGCGACATCCGCCAGGTCTCTCCCTCCTATCCGGTTTTCCGCGACGAGCACGCAATTCGCGACTACCTCAAGAACTTGAAGGTCTCCTGCGCTATGAGCCCCGATCCGTTGGTGGTGTCGCCGGCGACCGATTTGATAGAGGCGGCAAACCTGATGATTCAATACCGGATCGGTTCTTTGCCCGTAGTGGACGGCAGCCGACTCGTAGGGATCATCAGCGTCACCGACTTGCTCAATTTATTTATCGAGCAAAATGCGAGAGGGTCGAACAATAAACGCGCGGCGTCTGATCGCCGAATCGACCGCGGCGCCGCGTTTGCGCCGCAAGCCGCGCCTATATCGTGACACTACAGCCGCCTGACACCTTTGCGAAAGGCTTTATCATCCATGCTCGCGGAACAGAATCTCCACTGCGGTGTTCTGCTCACCGATCTCTATCAGCTTACGATGATGCAGGCCTATCTGGACCACGGAATGGAGGAAGCCGGCGTCTTTGAGTTTTTTGTCCGCAAGCTCCCCGCCCGACGGAATTTTTTGATCGCCGCGGGGCTCGAACAAGCCCTGACTTTCCTCGAAAACCTCCAGTTCACTGCTCAGGAGCTTGAGTGGGTCCGCGGCTGCGGAATGTTCCAACCCTCTTTTGTCCGCTATCTCGAGAGCCTGCGTTTCACAGGCGACGTCCACGCGATGGTGGAAGGAACCGTCTTCTTTCCCAATGAGCCGATCTTGCGAGTCACGGCGCCGCTGCCCGAGGCGCAGCTCGTAGAGAGCCGCCTGATCAATTTGCTCCACTTTCAAAGCCTGATCGCTTCCAAAGCCGCGCGGTCGGTCTTGATGGCGCCGGGAAAACTCCTGGTCGATTTCGGCTTGCGCCGGGCTCACGGCGCGGAGGCTGGTCTCATGGCCGCGCGGGCAAGCTATCTGGCCGGATTCTCCGGGACCGCGACCGTGCTCGCCGCGCCGCTCTTCGACATCCCGGTCTACGGCACGATGGCCCATTCCTTCGTGCAAGCTCACGAAGAAGAGGCGCTCGCGTTCGAGCACTTCGCGCGCTCGCATCCGCGCAACGTGATTCTCTTGATCGACACCTACGACACCGAAGCCGCGGCCGAAAAGGTTGTGCAACTGGCGCCCAAGCTGGAAAGAGAAGGCATAGCGATCAAGGGAGTCCGCCTGGACAGCGGCGATCTGGCCGAGCACGCGCGCAAAGTCCGCCGCATACTGGACGACGGAGGTCTGCAGGAGGTTACTATATTTGCGAGCGGGAGCGTGGACGAATACGTGCTGAAACATCTCAGTGAAGTCGGCGCGCCGATCGACGGCTACGGCATCGGCACTCACATGGATACGTCAGCGGACGCGCCGTACCTCGATTGCGCCTACAAGTTGGTGGAATATGCGGGCCACGCCAGACGGAAACGTTCAGAGGGTAAAGTCCTGTGGCCGGGGAGGAAACAGGTCTATCGCCGCTACGACGGCGCCGGGCGCATGGAAAGCGACGTTCTCACTTTGGAGGGCGACTATCAGGAAGGAAGTCCGCTCATCCAGCGAGTCATGGCCTCGGGCAAAAGACTTTCTCCGCCCGCGCCTTTGGCCAAGCTTCGTGAACGGACGCTCCGGGAACTGTCGCGTCTTCCGGAAGAGCTGCGGACTATCGAACCGGGACCTCCATACACCGTTCGCGTGGCTTCGAAACTGCGAGAGCTGGCACAGAGAGTGAACGAGCGGCAAAGCCGAATGGATGCTGCCGTGTTGCTGCGCCCGTCGTCGCCGGGTCCAGAGAAGGCCGCCCACGTGTAGCTGTCGGCGACAATCCGGAATGACGATGAAGCGCTGGGAGCACTTCCCGCACCAGGCGGATATCGGCGTTCGCGGGATCGGCGCGACGAAAGAGGAGGCTTTCGAGCAAGCCGCGACAGCCTTGACCGCCGTGGTCACCGATATCGAGACGGTCGCGCCAAACGCATCGATCGAGGTGGCGTGCGAGGCGCCGGATGACGAGCTGCTCTTGGTGGATTGGTTAAATGCCCTCGTCTACGAGATGGCGACTCGCCGGATGCTGTTCAGCCGGTTCGAAGTCCGTATCGACGGTCCGAGGCTGACGGCCACAATCTGGGGCGAGCCGATCGATGCCGTGAAGCATG
>JBGQBP010000343.1:0-3687 GCA_041494945.1 Binatia bacterium
ATCGTGAGGCCGATCTGCTTCGCTGTCTTCAGATTGATCACCAGCTCGAACTTCATCGGCTGCTCAACAGGGAGATCGGCCGGCTTTGCGCCTTTCAAAATCTTGTCGACGTAGATGGCGGCGCGCCTGAAACTGTCAGCATCGATTGTTGAATAGGACATGAGGCCACCGGCCTCTACATACTCACTATCCTCGCACATTAACGGCAGTCGGTTCTTTATGGCAAGGTCCACAATCCGCTTTGAGAAACGATTGAGCAGGGGATTCCTAATCGTAATGAGCGCGCTCGCGCGTCCTTTGACCGCAGCTTGAAACGCGCCTTCCAAATCGGTGTTCTGAGCGCGTATCTCAAGGGATTGAAGTTGTATCTTTAGAGCGCGCGCCGCGGCCTCATACTCTTTAAAGGCAATGGCCGGACCTGGTGCGTCAATGTCCCGAAGAGCTCCGACGCGCGATATCCCCGGAACGACCTCCTTAAGCAATTCCAGCCTTTTCCCGCTCAAGTCTCGGCTAAGTGTGGCGAGCCCGGTGATATTCCCCCCAGGGCGCGCCAGGCTTTCGACTAAACCAGTCGCAACCGGATCCACAAAGCTCACCATCACAATGGGAATCGTTTTGGTTGCGTCCCTAGCTGCGCGGGTTCCGGGCAAAAATGTGGTGACAAGAACATCCACCTTGCTTTGGATGAGTTCGGCTACAAGGCCGGGGGAACGATCGAGATTTCCCTCAATATAGCGATACTCAACAATAATGTTTTTTCCCTCTACGTACCCGAGATCTCGCAAGCCTTGCCGGAATGCCTCGACCCGAGGCCCGGGGTTGGAGGGATCGCCGCCGCCCGACAAGAATCCCACCCGCGGGACTTTCTTCGCCTGCTGCGCGTTGGCTAAATGAGTCGACGCCAGAATTACAATGGACACGACGAAGACAATCATGTTTCTGCTCATGGGTTTCTCCACCTCATTTCATACGCAAGGGACGTGCCACAGTTGCGCAGGTGGCTCACTAAAGTCAAGACGCTAAAATGGCGGCGGATTTTTTGGGTGGGAACCGTTCACAAGGGACGAGAACAACGGAAAGGGTAGCGTGTTTGCTAGCCTTGAGTAGCCAAAATGCTTCATGCTTTCAGAGTTTGGGTTTTTGGTTTCCGAGTCGCGAGTTAACACGAAACTCTAAAGTCAAAAGGGCAAGACCGTTCCAATGCCCGCCTCCCGGGCCCGGCGATAGACCCAGTCGGCGATCGCGATGTCCTGATTGACGAGACCGATGGCGCGCATGAAAATGCGCTCCGAATCCGCTGCGCGTCCCGGTTTTTTGCCGGCGATAACATCCGGCAGCTCGGCGTAGATGTCGTCTCTCGTGAGAAATCCCTTGCGTAGCATGCGGTCCATATCGGATTTTTTCTTGCAGTGCTCCCAGCTATCGACGACGAACTTGTCCATTTTATACACCGCGTCGTCCATTTCCTGGTGCTTGCCGATCGAGTAAACGAAGACGCCAGGCTCAAGCCAGGCCTCGCGCACGAAAGGCTCCGAAGTCGTCGTCGCTGAGATCGCCATGTCGGCGCCTTTAAGCGCTTCTTGGGCCGTGTCCACGGGACGTATGGTGAGGCCGAGCTGTTCTCCCAACTCGCGCGCATAGGCCCGGCGCGATTCCGGCCGGCGCGACGTTACTCGAACCTCTTTTAACTTAAATGCCGTGGCCATCACCGGCAGGGTCGCGCGCGCGGTATCGCCCGCGCCCAACATGGCGAGGGTCGCGGCGCCTCTCCGCGCGAGCGCGCGGCAGGCGACGGTCGCCGCCGCGCCGGTGCGCACGGCGTGGCACCAGTCTTCGTCCATGATCGCGAGAATTTCCCCGCCCTCGCGGTCGCTCAAAATCAAAATCCGTCTGGGCCCGCGCGGCGGGCGCGAGGCGTCGCGGCTTCCGCCCGCAGCTTTAATGGATCGGATTCGAAAGCCGGCTATGGGCACCGTAGAAAGCGCGCAGCCGGTAACCCACGACTGCCAGCCTTTATCCGGCTTGATCGCGAAATCTTCCGGCGTCGACCATATCACTCGCCCTTCGCTGTGATCGCGCAGCGCTTGCTCGGCGATATCGATCGCGCAGCCCAGATCAAGAACCTTCTTTACGTCCTCATTCGAGAGGTAAAGAATTCCCTTGGCGTCCATGGCTACCGGATCACGCTCAAGTCACGGCAACCGGTGGTCAAAAATTGCGGCCCTTTGTCGGTGATCAGTATGTCCTCTTCGAGATGAACCGCGCTTTTTTCCGAGCGAACTTTCGGCTCGAGAGCGAGCACCATGCCCGGCCGATACAGTTCCGTCTCCACTTCGTTGAGCGACGGCGGCTCGGCGCGGGACATACCGATGCCGTGGCCGATTCGCTTCGGGCTCTCGACGGCTTGATAACCGCGCTTGACCAGCTCGCGGTTGGCGACGCGCGAAACTTCGGCGATCGGAGCGCCAGGCTCCATCGACTCGAAACAGCGCTGAATCACGTTGCAGGCGGTCTCGTGATCTTTTTTATGTTCGTCGGTGGGTTCGCCGAAGATCGTCATGCGCGTGATATCGCCGTAGTAGCCTTCATAGCAGGCGCCGAAGTCGGCGACCATACAGTCGCCTTTATTATAACGCCGGTCGTCGTAGCGGGTGGACGAATTGAGCATGAGGAAACCGGGATGACGCGGGTGGGCGCCTTCTTCGATCATCGAAATATACAATCGATCCGCCACTTCACGCCGGGTCATTCCGGGTTTTAACTGGGGCAGGCAGCGGGCCCAGGCCTTGACCGAAATCGCGCAGGCCTTGCGCATGAATTCGATCTCTTGCGATGTCTTGATCAGCCGCATCTCCGTGAGCGCGGCAGCGCCGTCCTTAATCTGAGCTTTCGGCAGAGCCTCGGTCAGCCCGGAAAGATAGTTGACGGGAAAACCGAGGCGCTGATCATCGCCAAGCTCGAATCCCAATTTGGCCTCGCCGAGGCCCATCTCTTTCAAGCAGCCGGCGATCATTGCCTGCGGAAACGGCACGTCGGTGTAAGCGCGCACCGCTCCGACCCAGGGCAGCGCCTTCGCCTTCGCTTTGTCGTTGCCGTAGACGAGCAGCGTCGGTTTGCCGCCTTTCGGCAGAAAACAGATTTGCGGCCGCTGGATGTGATCCAACTGGTAGCTGATGAGACCGGTGAAGTACCAGTAGTTGTTTTTTTCCGAGATGACCAACGCGTCGAGGCCGTCGCGCTCCATCAGCGCGTGAGCGCGTTCGTAGCGCGCGCGGTACTCGTTCTCGGGAAATGGCGATTCTGTTGCCATTCCGATCTCCTTGAACCAAGTTAGCGCGCGATCGCCTGCCGGCCTTCGAGCCGTCGCAAATCCTGCACATAACCCAGCGCCTCGGCGAGCGTGACGACCGTTGCGTACTTCGCGTTCATCTCGAAGAGATTGACGAGATGCGAGGTGCGCGAGCGGTCGAAGACGCAGTCCTCGACGACGAACACCGGAAAGCCGTAAGAGTATCCATCCAGCACCGTGCCGCGCACGCAGCCGCAGGTCGTCGTGCCGGTGACGAGCAGCGAGTCAACCCCCTTACTCAGCAGGTACGTGATCAGGTGCGTGCCGAAGAAAGCGCTGGCGCGCGCCTTGCGCACGATGAACTCGCCCTCGACCGGCTTGATCATCTCGGGAAACTG
>JBGQBP010000344.1:0-3674 GCA_041494945.1 Binatia bacterium
CGGAAATTACGCGCAAATCAAGCCGAGGATCCGTCTTGTTCAGCGGGAATCAGATGGGTCACTAGTATGACAACTTCCGCCAGACGCTGGCGAGCCACGGCTGCTGTTCGCGCGGCAGGCCCATCGGACGGTAGTAGTGAGTCAGCTCAACGAAGCCTGCATCTGACGCATAGCGCCGCCAGGTTTCAAGATCGTGATAGGCCGCGTATCGCCGGCCCTGCCACCCATCTTCATTGTTCCCGTGCGGATTTGAGCTGAACAGCACGCCGCGCGGTTTCAGTGTCGCGTGCAGATCGCGCAGCACGCGGGGCAACTCTTGACCCGGCACATGGAACAGCGCGGCGTTGGCAAAGATACCGTCGAAACGATTCGCCGGCAGATCGAGCTTCAAAAAATCCTGCTGCCAGACTTCACAACCGCTTTGCGCTCGCGCCATCTCCGCCAACCGCGCCGAGCCTTCCAAACCTATCGCAACGTGACCAAGCTCCGAAAACCTCTTTAGATCCCGCCCCGGCCCGCAGCCAAAATCAAGTATGGTGAACGGCGCCTCGCCCTCGATGTGCTTCAGCAGCGCCTCGATATTCTGGCTGACATCGTGATCCCGCGTCCCTTCCCAAAATTCTTTGGCGTGCTGGTCGTAATGTTCCAGGGTAACAGTGGAGACTTTTTCCAGGTCTTCTGCATTCAGTTTCATCGGTGATTAATCACACGGACTCGGGCCTGGACATTCTATGATGTAATGGAAACAACGTAGAAACGCTTTACACGCGCCGGTTCAATACTTTAGCGACGTGGATCTCGTTTTCGGATGGACACGCCATTTCGTGAATCCCACCGAACGATTTAAGGCCTCAACCTTTAGATCTCAATCAAGAATGGAGCCGCTATCAAAACCAAACATACCAGAATAAGAAGCGTGATATTTCCAATAAAATATGGAACAACACACAATCCGATGCCGGAAATTATCGGAATCGCTCTAGCCTGCTTTTTACCGTAAACAAAATATCCCATCCCGATAGATCCGGCAATCACGCCAATCATTAGCGTTCTAAAATCCATACGGATTATCCTTGTTCACGCCTAACTGCCGATTGGGTTGTCACCCACCGCAATTTGACCTCGCTCGGAAAACGATTTGCAGGTCGCGCCCCGGCCCGCAACCAAAATCAAGAATGGTGAACGGCGCCTCGCCCTCGATGTATTTCAGCAGCGCTTCGATGTTCTGGCGGACGTCGTGATCCTTTGTGCCTTCCCGGAAATCTTCCGCATGTTGATCGTAGTATTCCAGCGCGACACTAGCGATTTTTTCCAGGTCTTGCGGACTGTGCATCATTTATTTTTTTTTCGCGTTATTTTCCTTTGCCACAAAGGAAGATATAACAGGGTCATTACTTACCATACCTTTTCCAAGTAAAGATAGATGATAAGGAGGCGTGAAATGAAGCAATCCAAGAGAAATGGGCCGAGGCGTCAAAGTTTCTGCCTTTTTGCGTTGATCTTTTTCTTGTTTCCAGCGGTGGGGCAAACCGCGGACATGTCGACGCTCGCCACTCAAGGAACAGCCGGCGCGCCTGAAGAAGCGCAACAGGGAAACCCCCTCGCTCTCGATGAAGCCGTGCGGATCGGCCTGGCGAACCATTCGAGCGTCAAGTCCGCTAAGTATCAGATCGGCGCACAAGACGCGGTTGTGCACCAGCAGATGGCCGCCTACTACCCGACCGTCAGCTTCAACAACACATACCGCACGAACAATTCCATCGTGACCTCTTCGCATACCCCGAAGAATTGCCCTCCCCTACCCTTTCCTTGCCCGCAGACGAGCAGCGTGAATTCGGTAGGGTCGGATTTCTTTTCCAGCGCCGCCAACGTGAGTATGACCTTATATAACTTCGGCAAGCGTGAAGGATCGGTGCAATCGGCGCGCGATACTCTCGACGCGATTCGGTACGCATACAACGGAACCGCCAACAATATCGTTCTGGCAGTTAAGCAAGCTTACTACGGAGTTCTTCAGGCCAGCGCGTTGTTAAAGGTCAACGAAGACACGGTCAAGGACCGTGAAGTTACGCTGCGTCAGACGCAGGGCTTCTACGACGTCGGAACCAAGCCCAAGAGCGACCTGACCCAGGCGCAGGCCAATCTCTATCTCGCCCAAGCGAATCTCATTGCGGCGCGAAACGCCGTGGACGTTGCCTGGGCTTTCCTGAGGAACGCGATGGGAGTGGACGAGTATCCGAAGCAGCCTTTGGCCGAGGAGCTTTCCGTCGCGCCTATTTCCCTGTCGCTTGACGAAGCCAAAAGAACCGCATTTTCCGCTCGTCCTGAGCTTTTCCAATTCGCGGCCCAGTTGAAGGCGCAAGATCAATTGATCGCCGTAGCCCGGCGCAATCACCTGCCGGATCTTCTTTTTAGCTCAAGTTACGGGCGGCAGCGCAGCGACCTTGGCACAGCCCCCCTATTCCCTCTTCAGCTCAACTGGCAGGTGCAAGTGAGTTTAAACTTCCCCATCTTTAACGGCTTCCAAACCGCCTACCAAGTGCAACAGGCGCTGTACAACTATGACTCGACAAAAGAGCAGGAGCGCGTGGAGAGACAGCAGGTCGCTCTGCAGGTGGAACAAAACTATCTTAACCTGATTTCGTCGCGGGACGTTATCGGGGCCAACGAGGCGGCCGTGAAAGCGGCGAAGGAAAATTTGGCGCTTCACGAGGGGAGATACCAGGTCGGCTACGGCTCCATCGTCGAAGTCACGGACGCCCAGACAACGCTCACAACCGCAGAGACCAACCTTGTCAACGCTCTGATTTCTTACAAGCTCGCCAACGCTCAATTGGTAAATGCCATGGGGGGAAAGTAAAAATTTGCGGTCCGGCGCGCGGAGCGATGTATTTTTCAGCAATATTTCTTCATTCAGGTAATTAATCTCAATGTTAGCGTAGCGGTCATGCGCATTCTTCCCAAAGATGCTAGCGGTTTTTTTCGACCGACGCGCGGAGCGCGTTGACGACGGCCGCCACCGTGGGAGGCGGATCCGTGCGATCTTTGAAAGGCGTGAGCCGCTCATTGATATCGGCGGCCGCAAGGTGAAAGCCCGATGGCAGTCCGGCGGCCTCGAAGGTTGCCGCGATCTCCCTCATCTCACCCACGTATCGCCACGCCTTAGGCACGGCGACCGCGGCTGCCCGAATGCACCGACGCTCGAGGTCCGGCTGGGAGAGAGCCCATTCTCCGACTAGAGCTTTATCCACTCCTTCAATCGCCGCGAGTGCGCGGATCGCCAGGATAAGTGCATCGCTGCACTTGGTCCATGCGGCATAGGCGATCTTGAGAGCGGAAGCGGCGCCCGGCTTTTCGCCGATGACCCTGGCATCGAGCATGCTCGTGGAAAATAACTCCGCGACTTCCGCGGCGCGGAGCCCGGAGAGATAGAGGCGAGTCGTTCCCGCGCGCTTGACCGGTGAGCCAATAATGCCGCCATCCACATAACTCGCCCCTGCTTGGGTCACGGTCTCGCTGATTTGCTCGGCCGTCGCCCGCGAGACCGCGTTGGCATCAACGTAAATGCCGTGAAAGTTGTGCTCCGTCACGGCTTGCGCAAGCTTCAGCGCCGCATGCGGCGGGCAGACGGCCAGGATGATCTCGCTTTGCCGCACCGCATTGGTGAGACTCTC
>JBGQBP010000345.1:0-3669 GCA_041494945.1 Binatia bacterium
GAAACACCGATCAAGGAAGGCGCCTAGCGGTCCGCGCGCTGCTCTTTTTAAAATCCCTTCCAATTCGCCTTTATCCAGCCAAATCCCTTCACAGCTCTCACAGCGATCCAAAACAAAGTCCATAAAACTATAAACCACAAATTTTTCACCACGCTTGGGACAGGTCGCTGCGCGTTCTTGCCGCATGGTTGCTTCAACCTTCTGCGCCTCGACCTTCATCTCTTCAATCAGTTCACGATCTTTAGCGGCAAAATAAAAATCTTCTTCGGCGCGCTCCACGAACTCCGTTTCATCCAAACGATTCTTTTCATTTCGCATGGTTCTTGTTTCTCTCTAGAGAGACGTGGTCCCTATAGAACCCCTTCGTAATGTTCCGCTAAAGGCCGATCTCCCGCCTCTTTCTTTCCGGTCCGTTTGCTGCCCTTTCGCCCTTCGAGGGCCTGGTCTATTTTTCCCTCGGCCGCGCCCCTGGTTTCTCCCATCACTTCAGAGATCTCGCAAGCCAGCAGCTTTCTCGCCCGTTCCAGCGTCTGCCGGTCGCTGGGCTGCAACCTCTTGGTCTCCCTCAAACCGCTCATCGATTCGACGATCTCGGCTAAATCAAATGCCGATCCGGAGTTAAACAATATTAAGTTGTCCCGGTTTCGCTGGTTCCATTTTTCGGCCGCTTTGGACGGCTTCTTCAGCCGGTCTAATAGCTTCGGGATCTCAGACTTGTCCAGCAGCTCTCGGATACCTTTGGCCTGCGCTCTATCTACCGGAACGAACAACTCGCCGCCGCCATGGTCCAAGACCATCAAATGGCGAAACTCGGTGAGCTTGCCATCCACGACTCTCTTGACGACCGGGCCGACAAGACACGGACCCTGACCCGGATAACTCACCTTTTTCCCAACGCTTAGTTTCACTCGAATCTCCTTACTCCGTCGGATGCCAAGCGTTAACCCCCAGCACTCTCATCCGGCTTACCCAGCCTCTCAGATTTCTTTGACGCGACTGGCTTTTGCAACGCGGCTATTTAATAAGCGTAAGCTATCGCCCCTTCTTTTGATTTCACTTCAGCCAGTTCAAAATACAACCTGAAATCTCTCGACCAGATTCGCGTGTCGTTCTTCGAATAAGGCGCTTTGCCTGCAAAGTCTTTCGGCTGAACCCCGATCAAGGTGACGGCAGTGATGGCAGGCTCTATGTAATTCCAGTCTACTGAGGCCGTTTCCTTTCCTATTCCTCCGTCTTTGACTTCCATCTTGGCATAGCCGGTCGAGCTGTACCCTTGAAGGGCCGTGATCGGGGTCGTGAGTTGAACTCGAGTCAACACGTCCGTTGCGGATTGGAGCCCTCTATTCCGGGTCATCACTGCAATCCACAAGTGAGATGCAAATTCCTTCTTGAATTTGTCCATTTCCACTTTGCCTTCAGGCCCTCCGAACTGCGCTGCAACACTGGTTAAGACAGGCTCAAGATTCGCAGGAGTAAGGGCAAAGACCTGAGTATCGAAGGCGACCCGCGTGATATTCGGCACCTGTAGATCCAGAATCTTTAAGGCCTGACGGGAGTTGACGTAACCGCGATACGCAAAGAATGTGATCAGGAGCAGCCCTACCACAATTACGGCGGTGGTTTTTCCACTAATGTCCCTGGGAATTTCCATTGTGCTTCCTCCTCATCTATAAAAACGACCTGGAAACGCGACAGTCTCTCCGTTGCGGACAGGATAACACAATCGGGTAGAATTGCTGTATAATATTGAACGCTTTTGAATGGCATTATTGCGCGGCCCGCAGACTTCGCAGCCCCTCCAGCCAACTTACCAAAATGTATGAAAACCCTATGGATTTAGGCCAGTCAGGGAACCAACAGTTCGTGGTCGTTGTGTCGCCTTCATGGTTCCACCTATTCCGCATCACCGGCTTTGGCGGTGCCGAGTAAAGCGGGCAAGCCGTAATCGACCAGATCGCCGATGCTCTCGACCGTTATGTCGGCCGGCGGATAGGCGGAGATGTTCTTAGGATCGAGCGCGTAATGGCCCTGGCGCGGAAAGACGGTCGTCAGCCGGTCCCGCTGAATTTTTTTCATCGCCGCCAGAATGCGCAGCTTGTCGTCCACCATCACGTAATGCCGGGCCGGGTAGCGCCGCTCGACATCCTCCAGCATCTGCTCTTTGTGAATGTAGATGAGCACACGGCCCTCGACGGCTTTCCAAAGCCCCGAGCGTTGAACTTTGCGCGGCTGAAAAACCACATCGCCGTCGGACAGAATGACCGTTGGGCCCCTACGGCGAAGATGCTCGAGGACGTCCAGCGATCCGGGATAGAGCCGGTTAGCAAATGGATAGTCCAGCAGGAATGAAGACATCAGCAGCAGTCGAGGATCGCACGTGGCTTCGACCCGATAGCGCTGCAGCGCGCCCAGATAGTCGGCATAGCCGAGTTCAGCGCGCAACTCTTCGAAGATCGCCAGGTACCGATCCCGCCGTGCGGCCCCGAACTCGCGCTCGATATGAAGTAGAAGGTCGTCCAGCACCCGGTCGTTGTTGAGCAACGTGTTGTCGACGTCAAATAGGAACACGACTTCGTTCGGCGCTATCATACTGTTTCCACCTCCTAATCTATGTGGGATTATGCCATCCACCATCGCCCGCAATGATCTGATCGGCTTCAGACGGTCCCCAAGTGTGCGCTTCGTACTCGTGGACCGGCGTCGCGTTCCCCAGGACCGGACCCACCACGCGCCAGGCCGACTCGACGCTGTCTTCGCGAGCAAAAAGCGCCGCGTCGCCTCGCATGGCGTCGCCGAGCAGACGTTCGTAGGGTGTCATCTCGTCGCCGGACTGATGGCGCGCGATTAATTCTACGTCCTCACCGATCCATGATTCTCCGGCCATTTTGGCGCGCGCGCCGAGCGAGATCAAAACCTTCGGGCCCAGCCGGAAGCGGAAATAGTTCGACCGGTGGGGCTTGGATTCATCGAAGATCTCCTGCGGCGGACGCTTGATCTCAGCCAATACCTCAGTGACCGTGACGGGCAAGCGTTTACCGGCGCGAATGTAAAACGGCACGCCCGCCCAGCGCCAGGTGTCGATATGCAGTCGCAGTGCGGCGAACGTCTCGACCTGCGAGTCGGGGGCCACGCCCTCTTCCTCATGGTAGCCGCGGAACTGGCCGCGCACGACATCTTCAGGAGCCAGCGGCTGCATAGCTCTAAATATCCGAATTTTTTCGTCGCGCATCGCCTCGGGATCGCTGCC
Organism: Binatia bacterium; assembly: GCA_041494945.1. Classification (GTDB taxonomy): domain Bacteria; phylum Desulfobacterota; class Binatia; order UBA9968; family UBA9968; genus JAJPJQ01. The sequence goes on from JBGQBP010000345.1 coordinate 3,248, forward strand.
GGTGGGGGCATCCATCGCGAGCAACGCGACTACTTGCAGCATGTGATTCTGCACCACGTCACGAATCGCCCCCGCCTCTTCATAAAAACGCCCGCGGCCTTGTACGCCGAAGCTCTCTGCCATGGTGATCTGCACGCTCGCGACATAGTTGCGATTCCAGATCGGTTCAAGAAAAGAGTTGGCAAAGCGGAAGTAGAGCAGATTCTCGACCGGCTCCTTGCCAAGGTAATGGTCGATGCGGAAGATCGACGACTCGGGGAAAAATTGTTGCAGCGTACGATTGAGCGCCTGGGCCGAGACGAGATCCCGGCCAAAGGGCTTCTCGAGTATCACACGGGCGTCTTTCGCGCAGCCGGACTGAGCCAGCCCTTCCGCCACGGTCGCAAACATGCTGGGCGGAATGGCGAGGTAGTGCAGCGGCC
>JBGQBP010000346.1:0-3668 GCA_041494945.1 Binatia bacterium
CATGACCGTGTGCGCCTTGCCGAGCAGCGACTTGCAGATGAGAGCGGTCTTGACGCCCTGAGCGGACGCTTCGATCGCGGCGCGCAAACCGGCGCCGCCGGCGCCGATCACGATGACGTCGTATTCGTGGGTTTCGTATTTATCGCCGGTAGCCATTATAGAATTCTGAGATCGTGGATAACGCCCATCGCCAGCAAGCGAACGTAAAGGTCGGAGAGCGCAACCCAGACGAGACTCACCCAGGCAAAAAGCATGTGGCGCTCGTTGAGCCAGGTTAATTTTTTCCAGAGGCTATAACGGGCGGGAGCCTTCGAGAAGCTGTCGAGGTGGCCGCCGCAGATATGCCGGCAGGAATGACAGGACAAGCTGTAGAGCGACAGAAGAGCGGCGTTGAGCGTGAGCACCAGCGTGCCGACTCCAACGCCATAGCCGTCCGGAAAATGGATCGCTTCGAACGCGTCCCACCAGAGGAAAGCTAGCACCAAGAGCGACAGCCAAAAGAAATAGCGGTGAATATTCTGGACCAGAAGCGGAAAGCGCGTCTCGCCGAAATAGCTGCGCGACCGGTCGCGCACCGCGCATCCGGGAGGCAGGCCGAAAAACGAGCGGTAGTAGGCTTTTCTATAATAGTAGCAGGTCGCGCGGAAGCCGCCGGGGATCCACAGAATGAGCATCGCCGGCGAAAGTATCCACCACGAGCCGAACAGACGGTAGCTTACGTGAGCGCACGTATCGACCAAACACGGAGAATAAAAGGGCGACAGATACGGCTCGACGTAGTAGTAGCCGTTTTGCAGCGCCGCCCAGGTCGCGTAGACGATAAAAGAGGCGAGCACCGTAAAGGTGAGCGCCGGCTCGACCCACCAGGCGTCGCGCCTCAAGGTCTTTACATTTTGCAGGGCTACGGTGTCGTTACTCACTCTCGGGGTCCTCGGGATGGAGATTTTTTTCCTATTACAGGTCTGCCGCTCTTGTCAACACGCCGGCGCGGTTGCGCGCGATGATTATTCTTTAGGAGAAGTGACGGAGCGCCGCAGCCCGCTTCCGCCGCGCACTGTGCGGTGAACGGTTACTTCGGCGCCGCCGCGGAGATCCCGGCTTGATTCTGAACGTCTTGCTGTTCCAGTTTTAGAAAATTATCGACGATCTGAGGAATGTCCTCTTTGGTGACTTTCATGTACCAGATTCCCTCGGGCCAGATCATGATGTTGGGGCCGAAAGCGCAAAGATCCATGCAGCCGCTCTTGGCCGCCCGAATTTTTCCCTTGAGGTTTCGCTCCTTACAGACTTTTTTCAGCTCCTCGATCATCTCCTCGCCGCCGCTGTAACCGCACGAAGGGCTCTCGCCGTGGCGGTTGTTGATGCAAACGTACAACTGTCTGACGTAAGGCTGCTCGCGTTTGATCATGCGGTTCTTTCCTCCCCGCCCAAATTTCTTTCTTCATAGCATAACTGGCGGCAGTTTGCACCCCCCTCCTCCGGGGGGGATTTTGAATTTTAAATTTTGAGTTTTGAATTAAAACTAGAATTCAACATTCAAAATTCAACATTCATCATTCCTTTTCCGGGATCCCCGGCTCGGTCATGCGCCAGGGGTCGAGGATCTTTTTGAGCTTATCCTCGGGCAACACCTTGTGCGCCAGCGCGACTTCCCGCACGGTCTTGCCGGTCGTGAAAGATTCCTTGGCGATCTTTGCCGCCGCGTCGTAACCGATCACCGGCGCGAGAGCAGTCACCATAGCGAGACTCTTCTCGATCATCTCCTCGCAGTGCTGTTTATTCGCTTCAATTCCGACCACGCACTTCTCCGTGAAGGCCTTGACCACGTTGGCGCTGAACGCGATCGCTTCGAGCAGACGGAGCGCCATCACCGGCATCATCACGTTGAGCTCAAAATTTCCCGCCTGGCCGCAGATCGTGATCGTCGCGTCGCAGCCGATCACATGCGCCGCCACCTGCAGCACGGACTCGCACATCACGGGATTTATTTTGCCCGGCATAATCGACGATCCCGGCTGCGTGTCCGGCAGGCCGATTTCCCCGATGCCGCAGCGCGGGCCGGAGGAGAGCCAGCGCAGATCGTTGGCGATCTTCGTGAGGCTCACCGCCAGCGTTTTCAAGCTCCCGCTTACCTGAACGACGGCGTCCTTGGCGGCTTGCGCCTCGAAATGATTTTTCGCCTCGCGGAAATTGAGCCCGGTCATCTCGGAAATTTTCTTGATCGTCCGCGAGGGAAATTCCGGATGCGTGTTGATGCCCGTACCGACCGCCGTGCCGCCTAAAGCCAGCTCTTCCAATCCACTCGAGGCCGTTTTGATCCGCTCGATGGCAAGCTCGATCTGGCGCGCGTAGCCGCCGAATTCCTGCCCCAATCGTATCGGCGTCGCGTCGGCCAGGTGCGTGCGGCCGATCTTCACGATGCGGTCGAAATCCTCCGACTTCTTTTTGAGCGCGCGATGAAGCGCGCCAAGAGCGGGCAGCAGCTCTTTCTCGATCGCCTCCAGCGCCGAGACGTGGATCGCCGTCGGGATCACGTCGTTCGACGATTGGCTCATGTTGACGTGGTCGTTGGGATGGACCCCTTTGCTCCCTTTCTCTTTGCCGAGCAGCTCGAGGGCGCGGTTGGCGATCACTTCGTTGGCATTCATGTTGGTCGAAGTGCCCGACCCGGTTTGGAAGATATCGACGACGAACTCTTTATCGAACTTTCCATCCATGACTTCCTCGGCCGCGCGGCGGATCACATCGGCTGTGTTTGCATCCAAGAGTCGCAGCTCCTGGTTAATCGTAGCGGCGGCGTGCTTGATGATCGCCAGCGCGCGGATGAATTTCGGCGGGAATCCGATGCCGCTGACGGGAAAATTTTCCACCGCCCGCTGCGTCTGCGCGCCGTAGTACGCGCTCTTCGAAACTTTCACCTCGCCCATGGAATCTTTCTCGATCCGGTATTCTTCGGCTGGCATTTTTCGTCTCCTCTCTTGTCCCCTTTTAACGAGTTCTAAGGCAACAGGCAACAGGAGAAGTTTTAGTTTTGAGTTGTTCGATTATCGTCTCATCGGGCGACGGTGGAAATTTTACTTCGGGCGAAGATAAAGAGAAGTCCAGGATTATGTAGGGGCGCGATTCATCGCGCCCTCTTACTGGATTCTCGTTGGCACGGGAATGACGCGCGGAGCGCGAACCGCAAAACTTAAATCTAAGAACCGGCTTCGGCTGTTTCCACCGGCAGCGTTACCGTGAACGTCGTCCCGCTGCCGCGGCGGCTCTCGACCTCGACTTTGCCGCCCAGCAGCTCGGTAAACGTTTTGACGATGTAGAGTCCGAGGCCGACGCCGCCGTAGAGCCGGGTCTGGGAGCTGTCCACCTGGAAGAATTTGTCGAAGATGGACCGCAGTTGTTCGGCGGATATTCCAATGCCGGTGTCTGCCACCTTGATCTGTAAATATCTCTGAACGGCCTGGGGCGGGAGGTCTGGGTCGGAAGGGGTAAGGTTCGAGTCTTGAATCAATTCATTGGCGACGCCGAATGGCGGACGGCCATCTTCGATGAGACTCGCCGATACCGTCACGCTGCCGCGGTCGGTGAATTTCAACGCGTTGCCGATGAGGTTCTGAAGGATCTGTCTCACTTTTGCGCCGTCGGTGACGATGTGCACGGGCTCCAACGGA
>JBGQBP010000347.1:0-3651 GCA_041494945.1 Binatia bacterium
GCGATTCCTTCCATCGGCGCGGTCGTCTCGCGCGGAGGACGTCCCGACATGGCGGGCTCATCGCTCAGCCGAGTGCAAGCGCCTACCTTGCTCATTGTCGGCGGCGATGACGACGTCGTTATCGAACTCAATCAGCAGGCCTATAAGCAACTCCGGTGTGAAAAGCGATTGGCGATCGTGCCCGGCGCGACTCATTTGTTCGAGGAGCCCGGCGCCCTGGAGGAGGTCGCGCGCCTGGCGTCGGAATGGTTCAGCCGGTATCTCCGTTCGCAGCATCCGAACGCAGCGGCTGAGGCCGCGAAAAGATCTTAGCGCTACACCGCCTGCTTCAATTCGCTTCCTTGCAGGATCCTAACGACATCGTCATCGGTGACCTGCGAGAAATCTTCAAAAAACTGTCCCACCGCGTAAAAATCCGCCGGCGCCTTCAAGCAAACGATACTGTCCGCTTCTTTGCCGAGCCGCGCGACGGTCGCGGGAGGAGTCACTGCAACCGCGCCGATGAGCTTGCGAGGTTTCTTCGCGCGGGTGGCCCGAAGCGCGGCGATCATCGTGGCGCCGGTAGCGATGCCGTTGTCCACAACAATGACGACGCGCCCCGCCGGGTCGAGCGGCGGCCGGAGCGGCGTATACATCGCCCGGCGCCGGCGCAGCGTGGCCAACTGCCTCTCGGTCTCGTCCTTGATGTAATCTTCGCTGACCCCCAGCTCGGAAACGTAGTCCGACAAATACACATTTCCGGTTTCATCGACGGCGCCGATGGCAAGCTCCGGTTGATCGGGCGCGCTCAGTTTGTGGACCAGAACAACGTCCAGCTCTCCGCCCAGCGCCTCCGCAATGATTTTAGCCATCGGCGCCGCGCCTCGCGGGATGCCAAGAACCAGAGGATTTTTTCCTCTATAGGAAATCAGCCTCTGAGCCAAAAGACGCGCAGCGTGCTCGCGATTTTTGAATAACATGGCCTTCGCCTCCTCCATTCGTTGTTTTCGAAATATGGCCTCATCCGTGCCGAATAAGATCGCCCAGCGACCGGTCGTGGTGAAGCCGCTCGATCGTTTCCGCGAAGAGCGGCGCGACGCTTACTGTTTCTACCGGCAGCGAAAGTTTTCTCGGCATGGCCACGCTATCGGTCGAGAAAAAGCGCCGCACGGGCAGCTCGCCAAAGCGCTCCAGCGCCGGGCCGACAAACAAACCATGGCTTGCGATCACGATAAAATCCGGCGCGGAACCCGCGGCCAGCAAAGCTCTGATCGCCGCTTCGACGGTCCCTCCCGTGCTGATCATGTCATCGACAATGAGAACCGGCTTGCCTCCTACCTCGCCCGTAATATTTTGCACCGCGACTTCCGCCCCGCTCAGGCGGGTCTTATGGACGATCGCCACGGGCAGACGAAGAATCTTCCCGTAGCGTTCGGCAAGCTTCACCGCTCCCAGGTCCGGCGCAACGACGACGGTCTTTGCGCTGACCCACGATCTTCCCGCTTCCGCCAGCAGGGAAACGGCGCTCAAATGCTCCAATGGAACGGACAACGCCCCTTCCATCGCTGCGCTGTGAAGGTCGAGAGCCACCACGCGTTCGAGTCCGGCCGTTCGGATCAGATCGGCGATGACCCGGACACCCACGGGCTCACGGCCGCGCGCGCGCCGGTCCTGCCGGGCATAACCGAAGTATGGAATCACCGCCGTGAGTCGCGCCGCCCCCGCGCGCCGGCAGGCATCGGCGATGAAGAGTAGCTCGACAAGATGCTCATCCACGGGCGGGGAGGTAGGCTGAATGACGTACACATCGTCGCCGCGCACGCTCTCCCGGATCTCCACGTGCATCTCGCTGTCGGGAAAACGCTCCAGCAGCCGGTGGACGAGTCCGACGCCGAGCTTTTTGGCAACCGCTTCCGCAAGCGAAAGGTTGGCGGAACCCGACAAAACTTTGAGGCTCATTGCCGCTGCCTCTCAACTGATTTCCCTAACCTTTGATGCAAATCACCGGCTTGAGTCGCGCCACTTTGCGCGCGAGGCCCGCCTGATCCGCCGCATCCACCACAGCGCCCACGTCTTTGTAAGCGCCGGGCGCTTCCTCGGCGACGCCGCGGTACGACCGGCTGCGGATCAAAATACCTTGGCTCGCCAGCCGCTCCACGACTTCTCTGCCGCGCCATTGCCTCAGCGCCTGATGACGGCTCATGCTCCGCCCTGCGCCGTGGCAGGCCGAGCCGAACGCGAGACACATTCCCTCGGTCGTACCGGTAAGGATGTAGGAGGCCGTGCCCATCGTGCCGCCGATGAGCACGGGCTGGCCGACGGAGCTAAATATTTTGGGGATGCTCGGATGTCCCGGGCCGAAAGCGCGCGTGGCGCCTTTTCTGTGGACAAATAAAGACTTCGTCTCGCCGTCTACAACGTGCTCCTCCAGCTTGCAGGTGTTATGAGAGACGTCGTAGAGCAGAGGCAGCCTGACGTTGGGCAAAAAATCAGCGAATGCCCGCCTGACCAGGTGCGTGATGATCTGGCGGTTCGCCAGGGCGCAGTTGATCGCGGCGCGCATCGCGCCCAGATAGCTTTTTCCGAGCGGCGAAAGAATCGGAGCGCAGGCGAGCTCGCGATCGGGCAGCTCGATATTATAGCCGGCCGCGGCGATCGCCATCTTCTTGAGAAACTCGGTGCCGATCTGGTGGCCCAGCCCGCGCGAGCCGCAGTGAATGCTGAGGACGATATCCCCCTGTCGCAAGCCGAAAGCGGAAGCGAAGCCGGCGTTGAAAACTTCGGCGATCTCCTGCGCTTCCAGATAATGATTGCCGGAGCCGAGCGTGCCCATCTCTTCCTGTTGGCGCTTCTTCGCGTGATCCGAGACTTCGTCCGGCTCGGCCCCTTTCATGCAACCGTGCTCCTCGATGCGCTCGAGATCGTTCGCGTCGCCGTAACCGCGCTCGACGGCCCAGCGCGCGCCGCCGGCCAACATCGCATCCATCTCCTTCGAGCTTAAGCTCAAATCGCCCCGGCTGCCCACGCCCGCTGGAATTTTACGCAGCAGAGTATCGGCCAGTCGGTCCTTCAGCGGCTCGATATCCCGCATCGTGAGACCGGTAGTCAGGGACCGCACGCCGCAGGAAATATCGAAGCCGACTCCGCCCGCCGAGATCACTCCTCCCGCGTCGGGATCGAAAGCGGCGACGCCGCCGATCGGAAAGCCGTAGCCCCAGTGGGCGTCGGGCATCGCGTAAGATGCCTTCACGATGCCGGGCAGCGCGGCCACGTTGGTGACCTGTTCGTAAACTTTGTCGTCCATATCGCGGACCAAGCTTTCCGTGGCATAGATAATTCCCGGCACGCGCATCTTGCCGTGGGGCGCGATCTCCCATTCGTTGCCGGATTTTCGTTTCAAGCGCGCCGTGTCCATGACTTCTCCCACATCGGCTCAAACATCCACCACGCATTGCGCCAGCCACGAGCTGTTCTGTTCCTCTCCGACTCTCAAATTCGTGCAAGTCGCGCCCTTCACTTCGACGGCAAGCTCATGCTTCACGGCATCGATCGGCTCGCCCCAGATTGTGGCCGTCAGCCTCGGACCGTCGATACGGACTTCGAACCGGCTGAACAGCATCCGGCGAGTCGCCATCTCGTAGACGAGGGCATTTAACCAATCCACCAAGAGCA
>JBGQBP010000348.1:0-3600 GCA_041494945.1 Binatia bacterium
ATCGTAAAGGTGGAACATCTCTCCAAGACGTTTGCGGATTTCAACGCTCTCGACGACGTCAGCTTCGAGTTCGAGCACGGCATTCTCAGCATCCTCGGCCCTTCGGGCTGCGGCAAAACGACGCTGCTCCGATGCATCGCCGGCCTGGAAGTTCCCGACGACGGCTCGGTGTACATCGCCGACAAGGTTCAAACCGACATTCGCAAGGGCATTCTGGTGCCGCCGTATTCCCGCGCGATCGGCTTTGTTTTTCAAAACTACGCGCTCTGGCCGCATATGACGGTTTATAAAAACGTCGCCTTCGGCCTCAAGCTCCGAAAGATTCCGGAACCGGATATCCGAAGGAGGGTGCTCGCGGCATTGGATCTCGTCGGCCTGCCCAAGCTGGAGGAGAGATATCCGTCGCAATTGAGCGGGGGGCAACAGCAGCGCGTGGCGCTGGCGCGGAGCCTGGCGCTGGAGCCGCGACTCATTCTTCTCGACGAGCCCCTCAGCAACCTCGACGCGAAATTGCGGGAAGAGATGCGGGTCGAATTGAAAAAGTTGATCAAGAAGGTGGACATCAGCGCGATCTACGTGACGCACGACCAGGAAGAGGCCTTCGTGATATCGGATTCCGTTATCGTGATGGAGAAGGGCAAGATCCTTCAGTACGCGACGCCGGACGAAATTTATAACCGTCCGGCCAATCAATTCGTCGCCTCTTTTATCGGCCGTTCCATCCTGGTCGAAGGCCGGGTGCTGAGAGCGGAGGGAGAAGATTGCTGGGTGATGGTGCCCGAATTCGACCGCGCCACGCTTCTTTGCCGCCGCTCGAAAGATGCGATTGCGGGCGAGGCCTGCCAGCTCGTCATCAGGACCGACGAAATAAAACTCAACAGCCGGAAATTCGATCACGCGGAAAACGTCCTCGAAGGATCGATGACCAGCCGCGACTACAGGGGCGGGCTGACGGATCATAGACTCCAGGTAGGCTCCAGAGAACTCGTCGTGACCTCGCACAAGCTATGCCCGATGATCAGCCTCGACGAGGACGGCGAGAAAATTTTTCTGCACATCGACAAATCGGCCATCAGCATGATCGCCAATCGCGCGCCGGCCGCGGCCTAGCCAAATCAGAACCTGAAATTCGCTTTCACGCTTAAGGAGATTTCTATCAACTGGAACCGTATCAAGCTTGCGTACCGGCAAGGCGCCCTCATCCCGCTTGCCTCCAGCGTCCTGGCCGGATCTCTGATCGTCACGCCGATCGTGATCGTGCTGTTTCGCAGCTTCACGACCACGCGGCTGGGGGCGGCCGCCGGCCTCACCGCGGAAAACTATTTGAGGGTGCTGCACGACCCGCAGCTCATCCCGATGATCAAAAATTCCATAGTCTACGCGGCGGGCTCGGCGACGCTGGGAACTCTGATCGGAGCGCTGCTGGCCTGGGTCGTCGCCAGGACCAATACGCCCGGCAAGGCGCTGGTCGAGCTGATGCCGCTCTACCCGATTTTGATGCCACCGATCATGAAGAGCATCGCGTGGATACTTTTGCTGTCGCCGAGATCGGGGATCTTGAATAATTTTCTTCAGGAAAATCTAGGGATCGAAGGACAGCTTTTCAACGCGTTCTCTCTCTCGGGAATGATTTGGGTCTTCGGGCTGACCTGCGTTCCGTTGGGATATCTTTTCCTGCTGCCGGTTTTTCTCTCCTTCGATCCCTCGCTGGAGGAGAGCGCCTACATCGCCGGTAGCAAGCCGGTGCGCACGTTGCTCAGAATTACTTTTCCACTGGCGCTCCCGGCTTTTCTCTCCGCGTTCGTGCTGAACTTCCTGAGAGGGCTGCGCTCCTTCGAGACGCCCGTGCTTCAGGGCAGTCCCGGCGGCATCAACGTTTTCGTGTCCAAGGTCTACGACTCCATGTCGGTGGAATACAATCCCGGCCTCGCCACGGCTTACAGCTCCGTTTTGATCGTGCTCTCGGTCGTGACGCTGCTCTTGTACGTGAGGGCCACGCGTTTTTCCGAGCGCTACGCGACGATTACCGGCAAAGGCTACCGGGTGAAAGTCATCGACATCGGCGGCTGGAAGTACGTCACGTTCCTCGCCGTCTTCTGTTATTTTCTTCTCGGTATCCTGGTGCCGTTCATCGTGCTGATCGTGACTTCCTTGATCCCGTACTACGACTACGAGACCTTCATGAAGTTCCCGGCCAACATCAGTTTTGCGAATTACTATCGGGTCATGCGCCATCCGAGCTTTGTGAGCGGCCTCTACAACTCCCTCGGGCTTTCCATCGTCACCGCGCTCGTCACCGTCATGGCCGGCATCGTCATGGCATTCACCATTTACCGAACCAAAATCTACGGCAGCAAGGTCTTCGAGTTTATCGGCACGATGCCGCTGGCGTTCCCGCCGCTGGTCCTCTCCCTCGGCCTCATCATCGCAGTCATCGGCACGCCGCTATACAATACGCTGTGGGCTCTCGGCGCGGGACTCTTCATCGCCTATTTTCCCTACGCGCTCCGAAACGCATCGGGCGCCATCGTCAATATTCACAAAGAGCTCGACGAAGCCGCCTGGGTCCACGGCGCGAGGTGGAGGCACGTTTTTTTTAAAGTGACGCTGCCGCTCCTCAAGCCGACGGTCGCCGGCGCGCTCTTTTATATATTTATCGAGGCGATACGGAACATCGACGTCGCGGTGCTTCTCGTGGCGCCCGGCATGGAGTACGGGCCGGTCACTCTCTTCGAATATTTCCGCGTCGGCCAATGGGCCGAGGCGGCGGCCGGCGGCGTGATCTACCTGATCATTTTGATCCTGGCCGTCTCGATCGCGAAGTTTGCATTTAAAATCAAATTCAGTCTTTAAGCATTAAAAAAGGCTCATCGGCTTCGTTCGATTTTCGCAGGCTTGCAACCTACCGCTCGTTCTCGATAGGATGACTCACACAACGGTTTCCGCGAAAGGAGCATGATCATGAGAAGAAAATTTTTGCTGACCGTAGCGTTCTCCATACTGACGCTCGCAGTAGGTTGGAGCGGCGCCGCTCTGGCGGCATCCGCGTCCGAAGATCCGTATACCAAAGCCGCCGCAGCGCTTTACGAAAAGGCCAAACAGGAAGGCGCGCTGGTGGTCTATACGGTTTGGGACGTTGAGCACATCGTCGCAATACTCGACGGGTTCTCCAAGCGCTATCCGGGAATCAAGACTTCGTACTGGCAGGGGAGAAACCCGGAGATCGTCACCAGAGTCGTGACGGAATTTCAGGCGGGCAAGGACACCGTCGACGCGATCCTTTCCGACAACGCCCCGCCGGTGATCCGGGCCGCCGGCGCGATCATGCCCTACGAAACGGTGCAGAAAAATTTTCTGGTGTTGCACGATCCAACCATGCCTATCGTCAGCTTGCAGATTCAGGCGTTGGTCTACAACACAAAAAAAATGAAGCCGGCGGACCTGCCCAAGAGCTGGGAAGATGTAGCGAATCCCAAATACAAAGGTATTGTCGCTCTGGACGATCCGATGCGTTCAGGGCCGCTGAGCTCGCAGCTCGCCGGCCTCAAGGATCTGTGGAAGGACGATGCAAGGTTCGCCCGCTTTGTGAAGGGCCTGAAG
>JBGQBP010000349.1:0-3582 GCA_041494945.1 Binatia bacterium
CAGGAGGACAAGGTGCGCGGACTCGACGCCGGAGCGGACGACTACGTCGTCAAGCCGTTCGATTCATTCGAGCTTCTGGCGCGGGTGCGTTCCATGATGCGCATCAAAGAACTGCATGACTCGCTCGAGGACTTGAACCGGTCGCTGGCCGAGAAGGTGACGGAGCAAGTGACGGAGATCGGGCGCATGGCGCGTCTGAAGCGTTATTTCTCGCCTCAGGTGGCGGATAGCGTTCTTGAAAAAGACGACGACAGCATGTTTAAGACCCATCGACGTGAGATCACGGTCGTCTTTCTCGATCTACGCGGCTTCACCGCATTCTCCGATAGCGCGGAGCCCGAGGAGATCATGGAGCTGCTCAGGAGCTATCACGCCGTGATGGGAAAACTCATTTTCAAATTCGAGGGAACCCTGGAGCGTTTCGCCGGCGACGGCATCATGATTTTCTTCAACGATCCCATAGCGTGCGAAGACCACACCGAACGGGCGGTGCGCATGGCCGTAGCGATGCGCGCAGAGGCGCGCGAACTGCGCGCCGGATGGCTCAAGAAAGGTTACGATCTGGATTTGGGCGTCGGTCTCGCCTGCGGCTATGCAACGCTGGGAAACATCGGTTTTGAAGGCCGCATCGATTACGGCGCTATCGGTAACGTCACGAATCTGGCTTCGCGTCTCTGCGACGAAGCCAAGGGCGGACAGATTCTCACGAATCAGAAAACGCTCAGTAAAGTGGAGCACCTCGTTGAGAGCGAGCCCTTGACGGAGCTGCGCCTCAAAGGCTTCGCGCGTCCAGTAACCGCAATCAACATCGTCGGCATCAAAGAATAAAGCTGACAGGTGATTCGTCCGCGCCGCTCCTTGTCATCCGGAAACATTTCGCGTCTGCCGATAGAAAAGTCCGGACAGAATGCCCGCGACAAATTTCCATCAATTCTAATAAAATGCCATTTTTTTCTTGACACACTATTACTAGCGTCTTTATAATGTCTACATCTACCAAATGTAGGAGGGTTTAAAGAAAATCTGTTCGCCTGAGTGACAACTCCTACCTCCAGCGTAGATACCCCGTTCCGGGGAATCCAAGAAGGAGGCGCCTATGGCAGCAAAGAAAAAAGCCAAGAAGAAAAAGAAAAAGTAAACAGTTTGGTTGTGGTGTGGCGGCGGTGAGTTAAACCCTCCTCATCTCAGGCGATAGGGTAGCTGTCCTGGCTGCCCAAAGTGCAAGGCCCTCCGGGCAAACCGTGAGGGCCTTGTTATTTTGCAATCCAATTCGCTATCGTAATCGCTCGGACCTCATGGAAAAGTGGATCGGCAATATTCTCCTCGATGTCTCGCCTCCCGAGCGCGGGAAGTTCAAATGCCCGCTGATCCTGATTCACGGGCTTTGGACCACCGGCCGCTGCTGGCGCTCCTGGGCGACGCATTTTTCGAATTTAGGTTGGGAGTGCTGGTCGGTAAATTTCAGGGGCCGCTTCGAAGAGAACGCCATCGAGGTGCTGAACCGATTGAGCTTTCAGGACTGCGTCGACGATCTCAAAGAAGTTATCCGCACGAGCGAGTTTCCGCCGGTGCTCCTGGCACACGATTTGGGAGGGCTCGTGGCGCAGAAGGCCGTTGCGCAAGTAGAAACCTCCGCGTTGGCGCTGCTTGCATGCTTGCCTCCGAGAGAGGCGATGCCGGAGTTGCCGCGCGCGCTCCGGCTTTTGCGGTTAAAATATTCGCCGCTCCTTTTCTTGGGGCGGCCCTTTCGCCTCGATGAAAAAGATTTCCGCAAGCATTGGCTCAACGCGCTGCCGCCCGGCGAGCATCTGGAGCCGCTCCGATGTCTCGTCGTTGATTCCACGCATCTCGTCCGCGAGTTCTTCGAGCGCCGCGTGCAACTCGATCCCATGCCGGTTCGCCCGCCCGCCTTGGTCGTTGCCGCCGGCGAAGATCGGGTGGCGCCACCGGCGTCGCTGCGACAGCTCGCCGATCGGATCGGCGCGGATTTTCGCGACTACGCCGGCCACGGCCACTGGATCATGGGCGGCGCAGGTGGCGGAGAAGAGATCGTCAGAGACATTCACCGCTGGATCGTCAAGAAAGCGGGCGAGGGGATCCTTCTTGCGGAGTTTGCTGAACGGGAGTAAGGATCAGGACGATCATTGGACAGAAACTGCAGGCGCTATGAAAAAGAGCCTTGGTTTTCTTTTAATTATGCTGGCACTGTGCGGAGGTCCAGCGAAAACAGAGGCGCAGCAGCCGACGAAAGTCCGTAGAATAGGTTATCTAACCTCCGCCACCGGACTCGGGCCCCTCGAGGAGGCATTTCGGCAAGGCTTACGCGAGCTAGGCTATGTTGAGGGAAAAAACATCGACATCGAGTACCGACTTGCACAGGGAAAGCTCGATCGGCTCTTCGATCTCGCTGCTGAGCTGGTCCGTCTCAAGGTTGACATCATTGTGACGCCGGGTACGCTAGATGCCGTTGCTGCCCAGCGAGCGACCCGGACGATCCCCATCGTCATGGCAGCCAGTGGCGATGCTGTTGCTACGGGGCTCGTCGCTAGCCTTGCGCGGCCAGGAGGGAACGTCACGGGCCTAACTGCCTTGGCCCGGGAGCTAAGCGGGAAACGGCTGGAGCTCCTTAAAGAGGCAGTTCCTGGACTCTCCCGTGTGGCCGTCCTCTGGAATGCAGCCAATCCAGACAAGGCCCGCGATCTCGAAGAGACGCAGGTCGCGGCAGGGTCGTTGGGGTTGCAGCTTCAATCCCTGGAGGTGAGGGGTCCCAACGATCTCGAAAGGGCATTCCGAGCCACTAACAGCAAGCGCGGCGGCGCTCTTTTTACGCTGACGGACACCCTCACTATTACTCACCAATCACGGATCGTGGATCTCGCGACAAAGAGGGGCCTTCCGACACTGTTCCAGACAAGGGATTTTGTGGACGCTGGCGGCCTCATATCCTATGGGCCGAACGATGCCGACTTGTACAAGCGCGCAGCGACCTACGTGGACAAGATCCTGAAAGGGGCCAAGCCAGGCGACCTGCCCATAGAGCAGCCCATGCGCTTCGAGCTGGTCATCAATCTCAAGGCGGCAAAGAAGATCGGTCTTACTATCCCACCGCAAATTCTCATGCGGGCAGATAAAGTGATAAGGTGATGAAATAGGCATTGTTGGTCGGCCATGAGTCCGCTAAAGTTAAGCGATTTACGATAAAGGGCTTAGGACAAGGAGGTGCCATGAAGAGAAAAGGGTATACCCTAGCGATTATTTTTTCCATTCTGCTTTTTCTACCCCCAACTCTGCTTCTCGCGGTGGAGGTAGGAGATAAGGCGCCGGATTTTGAGCTAGATAGCACCAAAGGGGGAAAACTCAAGTTAAGTAGCCTTCGGGGGAAAAATGTGCTGATTAATATTTACTTGCTGGACTATAGCCCGACCTGAATCACGCATATTCTGTCGTCCGGTGCGGACAATTATACAAAGTTTTTGGCGGAGAACACCGAGGTCTTAGGCATAAGTGCCAACGCAACCTTTTCCCAAAAGGCCTTTGCGGACTTCCTGAAGTTGAATTACCCCCTTCTGAGCGATTTTCAGG
>JBGQBP010000350.1:0-3576 GCA_041494945.1 Binatia bacterium
GCGACATGGGCGAAGTGGAACGGCTCTTGCGCGAGGCCGCCGAAGAGGAGGCGAACGAGAGCCGGGGCGAGCTGCGGGCATTCATCCTTTCCCAGGGAATCGCCGAGCGGCTCGGTCTGGAGGGAATCAGAGACGAGATTGTAAACTTCAAGCGCATGCTCCTCCGCATGGGCGCGGACCCGCAAACCGTCGAAAAGATGTCCGAGTATGCGGAGCGGAGGTTCCGCGACCTGCTCCAGATGGCGCGGCAACTGGCGCAGCGAGAGACGCAAAAAAAAGAGCCGGCGCGCGCGGTGCGCGAGCGGCTGGACCAGCTGTCGCATAAAAGTTTCGCATACTATACCGAGGACGACATTCGCAAGATGAACGAGGTCGTCGTCCAGTTGGCGCGGCGCTTCAAGAACCTGCTTTCGCTCCGGCGCCGGCGGGCGCGGCGCGGGCGTCTGGACGTGAGCGCCACGTTCCGCAAAAACCTCCAGTACGGCGGCGTGCCGTTCCGCATCCAGCTCGACCGGAGAAAAAAGGAAAAGCCGCAAGTGGTCGTGCTGTGCGACATCTCCGATTCGGTCTTGAACGCTTCGCGCTTCATGCTTCAGTTCGTCTACTCCATTCAGGATCTCTACAGTAAAGTGCGCAGCTTCGTCTTCGTCAGCGACATCGGAGAGGTCACGCGGCTCTTCGAGGAGAACGACATCCAGCAAGCGATCGAGACGGCTCTCCGCGGCGACGTGATCGACGTGTACAGCCACTCGAACTTCGGGCGCGCTTTCGAATTGTTTCATCGCGAGCACCTGGCCGTGGTCACTCCGAAGACGACGTTTATGATCATCGGCGACGGAAGAAACAACTACAACCGCGCCAACGATTGGGTGCTCAAGGAAATCAGGCGGAAAGCCAAGCAGCTCATCTGGCTCAACCCGGAGAGCCGCGCGACCTGGGGTTACGGCGACAGCGAGATGGACCGTTACGCGGCTCACTGCGACGTGGTGGAAGAATGCCGCAGCATCGGGCAGCTCTACAAGATCATAGACCGGTTCGTGGCATGAAGCGGCTTTTCATTCAGACCTACGGCTGCCAGATGAACCAGTACGATTCGGAGCGCATCGCGCGCCTCATGGAGCGGGAGGGCTACGCGCCGACGGAGCTGGCGGAAGAGGCGGATTTGATTCTGCTCAACACGTGCAGCGTTCGCGACAAGGCCGAACAGAAAGTCTACAGCGCGCTCGGCCGGTGGCGCGAGCTCAAAGAAAAAAATCCCAACGTCATCATCGGCGTCGGCGGATGCGTGGCGCAGCAAGAAGGGGAGAATCTCTTGCGGCGCGTGCCACATCTCGATCTCGTCTTCGGCACACACAACATTCACAAGCTCGGCCCGATGGTGCGGGAGGCGGAGTCGTCGGGAAATCGCCCGGTCGAAATCGCTTTCTATCGAGACCCTTCCTACATGGAAGATCCTGAAGCGCGGCCGACTGTTCACGGCGCCAAGGCGTACGTCACGATCATGCACGGATGCAACAAGGTTTGCAGCTTTTGCATCGTGCCTTACGTGCGCGGCAGAGAGCTCAGCCGGCCGAGCGCGAGCATCCTGCGCGAAATCGAGGAGCTGGCGGCGCAAGGCGTCAAAGAAGTGATGCTCTTGGGTCAGAACGTGAACTCCTACGGAAAAACTGCCGGCGAGTTGTCGTTTCCGGAATTGTTGCATCGCGTCAACGACGTCGCGGGATTGGAGCGAATTCGCTTCACGACTTCACACCCTCAGGATTTGTCGCCCGGGCTGATCGAAGCCTACGCGAGTCTCGACAAACTTTGCGAGCATCTTCACTTGCCGGTCCAGTCGGGCTCCGACGGCGTTCTCCAAAGAATGCGCCGGGGATACACCCGCGTGGAATATCTGGATCGAATCCGGCGCTTGCGCGCTCGTCGTCCGGAAGTGGCGTTGAGTACCGATATCATCGTCGGCTTTCCGGGCGAAAGCGAGGAAGAATTCGAGGGGAGTCTAGAAATCCTCCAGGAGGTAGAGTATGATGACATTTACGCGTTCAGTTATTCGCCGCGGCCTCATACATCGGCGAATAAGATGTACGCCGACGACGTGGCCGAGGACGTGAAGAAGGAGCGTCTCGATAGAATTCTCAAGGCGCAACGAAAGATTTCAAGGCGCAAGAACGAAGAGAGGATAGGGAAGATAGAGGAAGTTTTGGTCGAAGGACCGGCAAAACTGGGACGCAGTCAGATGATGGGAAGGACGAGAACCAACCGGATCGTGAACTTCGTGGGACCGGAGGAGCTTTCCGGTCAATTAACCGGTGTTCGCATCGCCGCGGCCGGGGCCAACTCGCTGATCGGAGAGCTGATCACAGCACAGTAACAAGGGGGTTAGCATGTCAAAGAGGGAGGACTCCATACAGATGGCCGTGGGCGGTTTGACTTTAGATCCGGTGACCAAAACTCCGATCGTGATTCTGAAAGACACCGACAACAAGCTGAACCTTCCGATCTGGATCGGTCTCTCGGAAGCCACCGCGATGGCCACGGAGATCGAAGGAATCAAGATGGCCCGTCCCATGACGCACGACCTGTTGAAGAATATTCTCACGGAAATGGGCGGCTCCATCGATTGCGTCGAAATCTCCGAGCTCAAAGAGAACACCTACTATGCGTTGATCTATCTCAAGATCGCCGACCGGGAGATGGCCATCGACTCGCGGCCCAGCGACGCGATCGCGCTGGCGCTCAGAACCAAAACGCCGATCTATGTCGCCAAGACGGTTCTGGAGGCCTCCAGCATTCTCCAGCAGAACGACGAAGGCAAGGAACAGCAGAACGTGGCCAACATCTCCAAGGAAAAATGGGGCGAGATCCTGGAGAAAATGACTCCGGACGACTTCAAGTATAAAACCTGATCGCTGCCGCCGCCCGTAGAGGCGGTGTCGGCGCCTCTCCGTATAAATCAATCCTACTTTTACCTCAGGGCTGAATGTCAACCGCTCCCAGACGAATCACCCGCAAAGAGATCCGGCAGCCTGACCGTTTCATGACGCTGCTCCGGCAAGCTCTTGGCTTTTTCACGACTCATCGAACTCCCGTCATCGCGGCGGCCGTGATTTTTGCCGTTATCGTTGCGGCGCTGCTCGGCTGGGATCTCTATCGCGGGCGGCAAAACCGTCTAGCGGCGGAGGAGTACGCGCGCGCCGTCGATTTTTATCACGGGGGAAAATATAAGGAAGCCCTGGAAGCATTGAAGCGTTTGGAAATCTATCGCTCGTCATTTTACAGCCGGCTCGGCCTCCTTTATACCGCCAACACTCAGGCGGCGCTCCAGGATAATTCGAAGGCCGCGGACGCGTTGCGGCAGTTGATCGCCAAAGAACCAAAAGAACTCGTCGTGCGCCAGACGGCCTACGTATCGCTCGGCTATCTTCAAGAACAAGGCGGACAGTGCCAGGACGCCGCGTCGAGCTTCGCGGAAGCGGAAAAGATCGCCGGCCCCCTGAAAGCGGACGCCACTTTAGGAAAGGCGCGCTGCAGCGCGCTTACCGGGAAGCTCAAAGATGCGCTGGCCTCCTACCGCGCTTA
>JBGQBP010000351.1:0-3574 GCA_041494945.1 Binatia bacterium
GCGTAGTTTCCATACCCAGGAGTCTGCGCTCAAAAAGAACCTGGAGCAAAATCAGAACGTAAAGATCAGCGAGCTCGAACTGCGACTGAAGGACAGAGAGAGTCTTTTACAGAAGCGCGACAGCGAGGTCGCGAATTTCAAGCTCAAGGCTGAAGAGGCGGAGAAGAAAGCCGCGATGCTGAAGACGAAGGCCGAGGAAACTATGAAAACGGCCGACGCGTTAAAGACGGAAGTGGAAGCAAGTCAGCGCAGTTTCCAGGCCCAAGGTTCGGCGCTCAAAAAGAAACTCGAGGAAGAGCTCAATGCAAAGATAGACGAGCTGGAAGCTCGGGCGAAGGACCGGGAGGGCCTACTAGCAAAGCGCGACGGCGAGATCGCGGATTTCAAGCTGAAGGCGGAACAAACGGAGAAACGGGCGCATGCTTTGCAGGCACAGACTGAGGAAGCTCAGAAAACGGCGCAAGCGCTCATGATAAAGATCGCGGAATCCGAGCGCACTTTCCAAAGCCAGGAGTCGGCGCTCAAAAAGAAACTCGCGGCAGAATTGAATGCCAAGATCGCCGAGCTCGAAGATCGACTGAAGGACAGGGAAGGTCTTCTTGCCAAGCGCACCGCCGAGGTCGGCGATTTTAAACTGAAGGCGGAAGAGGCGGAGAAAAAGGCCCACGCGTTGAAGGCCCAAGTCGAGGAAACTCAGAAAAGGGCCGATGGGCTGAAAAACCAGGAGCAAAAAGATCGGCCAGGTTCCAAGGCTCAAGATTCCAATCACAAAAATTTAGAACAAGAGCTGAAAAATAAGCTCCTGGAGCTCAGAGATCTCCACGCACAGGTCAATCATAAAGACGGTCTTCTGAGCCTTATGGCTAAGCGGAACAAGGAACTTGCAGATCTAAAGTCGAATGCAGATCAAAGAATCGAGGCCTTGGAGGCTCAATTGAAAGACGGGCAGCAAGTGCTCCGAACCGAAGATTCCGGCAATTCGCATTCCAATCCCGATCAGAACCACAAGGCTCGACATACCTGAAAAAAATTATATTCCGGCATCATGGCGGAACGAGCGACTGAACTTCTTTAAGGCGCGGCGAGGTGAAGCGCGTGCGCCGGCGATCTATCAAATTGGCTGGGAATTCGCGCCCTTGTGATTGGCGGATGAAACCGATGATACTATGGTTGAGGAGGAGAGGGCTTTGTCAATCTTCTCCAGGGATTCACCGACATAACTTGTGCCGATCCTTCCCCTTACATATTCCAGCGACTCCCTCATGAGATTGCAGGTGGACGCGATGCCCCCCAAGCGCTCCTCTGCCTCTGCGACGCGGGCTGAGCAACCTTCCTGAACGACCTGCAGTTGGCTGCGTAATTCCTGCAGTTCGAGTTTTAAAAGCTCGTAAGGTTTCGGCGCAGAGGCGTCGTGGGCAAGGCATTTCCCGCCGCGATGCCACGTCGGAGCGCCGCATTTGCCGCATTCCCGCTTCTCTTCCGTGCCGTCGCCGAAACATGTAATGCAGCTTTGGTCCTTATAGAGGCTGCCATGCGAACACACTCCAGCTTTATTCAGCTCCGCCTTTAGCTGCTCGATCTCGTCTACCAGCCTGGGGACATCGTTTTCGATCAAATGTTGCGCTGAACCGCGTCCGAATAGTTTTTTGGCCTCCCCAGCCCTTGCCTTGATCTCTTGAAGATCTTTTACTTCCATGGCTAATCACTTCCGACGAGTGTCAACCTAACGGATTATGGCATCCGCCAACCTGCTTTCTGTCAGTTACCAGTGGGTTTCTCCCGCAATCCCATTTTAAAGCAAAGTCGATGCCAGAATGCCGGTTATTACCTATCACGAGAAATCTTGACAGGTCGGCGCGTTATCGGATACATTCCGCCCCAATCACAGACCGGCCCTAGCCCAACAACCTTGACGGCCACATCGGGATATCGATACGGGTGCGGCGCGCGATAGAGGAGGTATTCATGCGATCCCGATGGCTACGCCCTC
Source organism: Binatia bacterium (assembly GCA_041494945.1). GTDB lineage: Bacteria > Desulfobacterota > Binatia > UBA9968 > UBA9968 > JAJPJQ01. The sequence goes on from JBGQBP010000351.1 coordinate 1,991, forward strand.
GAAGTAAATTTTTATTGCCGGGATTTCTCTTCCGAACCGTTCTCATAGGAGGATTCGGTGTGCTGGGTGTTTTCTCCATCGATCGCGCGACGGCAGCGAGCCTCGAAGTGTTTCATGCCGATTCGCTCGCCGGTCCTATGCAAGAACTCAAGAAAGCCTTCGAAGGAAAAAATCCAGGGGTTACGATCAACCTCACCTCCGGCACATCGAAGCAGCTTGCCGAGCGCATCCTGAAAGGGGACACCTGTGATGTGTTTGCGCCGTCATCCCCGGCGGTTGTCGAAGAGGACCTGATGAACAAGAAAATCGCCGGCTCCGGCAGGGACGCCGCTTCCTGGTACGTCGTCTTTTCCGCGAATGAAATGGTCGTCATCGCCGCGAAAGGAAATCCGCTGAACATTCGTCAGGTCGCCGATCTCGTCAAACCCGAGGTCAAATTTGTCCGCGTGACCGGTGAAAAAGACCTGGCCACAAACCGCACCATTGAATTCCTCAAGAAGGCCGCAGTGCTCGAAGGCAAACCCGAATTGGCCCAGAAAATTATCGACGGCGCCGTCGTGGATCCCACAAAACCCAATTCGGTGCCGGATACGGTCCTAGCCGTCAAAGAAGGGAAGGCCAACGCCGGGGTGGTCTATTACTCGTCGGCGGTCGCGGCCAAGAATGACCTGGACATCATCCGCTTTCCTGCCGGCGTCAATTTGAGCGACGCGATCCGCAATGCGGCCTCCGTGCCGGGAACGGCCAAGAATGAGAAAGATGCGATGGGATTCGTCAAATTTCTCCTCTCCGCGGAAGCTCAGAGCATTTTAAAAGAAACCGGCCAGCCTCCTGTGGTCCCGGCGCTCCGGAAGGGGAACGTTCCTGCAGAACTCAAATAATGACTCTTTCCCCATTATGTCTAAATTTGTTGTCGTGTTTTCTTCTCTGCCCGAGCGAATAGGCGGACTACGCATGAGGTAGGAAGCGCGAAGGGCTAGTCGTTGGGCGTCACCTTTCGTTTTCAACTTGCCCGTCGGAACTTTATCCGGAGGCGCGCATGCAGACACGAATTCTTTTAGTCGAGGACGATCCAGGGACCGTTGACGTGATGCAGCTGGAGCTCGGGTTTCTCGGTTATGAGGTCACGGTGGCGGAAAATGGCGTGGAGGCCGTAAAGATGGCTATCTCTCAACTTCCTGACCTGATTGTCATGGATATCCGCTTGCCTAAGATGGATGGACTCCGGGCGGCTACTCTCATACGCGACAATCCGAAAACCGGGAACATTCCCATATTGGCTGCTACGGTAAACGCTTTAGCAGGAGATAGAGAGAAATGCTTAGAAGCAGGTTGTAACGATTATATCGCTAAACCGTTTACACACAGGGAGTTGGGGGCCGCTATTAAGAGGCTGTTAAAGGTCGACTGACGGCCATCGAGCATCGAGGGGTCAGGTCTTGACGGGCTGTTGCCCAAACGTCACTTGAGACACGAACGGTCAGATTCTCCCTCATCCAACCCCCCGTCATTTCGCCTTAGAGAGCGAAAGCTGATTGCTGCAAAGCAGCGATACCAGAGAGGCCAAAGCCCATGGCGCTGTGA
>JBGQBP010000352.1:0-3530 GCA_041494945.1 Binatia bacterium
CGGCCGTTGCCGTTGAATACTAGCGAAAGCTTTCCTGCCTTTCGCTCGCTCACGATGAATTCCTCGAGGAGAAAACTCTTCGCGGCGACGATTTTTGCTTTTTCGCTCCGCAACAGCTCGGGATATTCGTCGCGCAGCGTGAGCAAACACGACGGTTCCAGCCCGACGATGGCGAAGCCCTTCTCGGCGAGAGGGAAGAGCCGCTCGACATTCCAAGCGGCGTTGTCGCGCGCCTCGGCGAGCATGCCTTTGGAGATCATCGGGCGGCCGCAGCAGCGCTTCTCGCTAAGCGTCACGCGATAGCCGGCGCGCTCTAAGAAGCGCGTCGCGGCGATCGCGACGCCTGGAGTGTTGTAGGTATTGAAGGTGTCATGAAACAGAACGACGGTCCCCTTCTCTCCATCTCCTTCCCCGCGATGGGCGCGGAACCAAGCCTCGAAAGTCTCGGAGGCGAACGCGGGCAACGGGCGGCGGGAATCGATTCCCGCGAATTTCTCCAAGAGCCAACGGTTCGGCCACGAATTGGCGAGCCAGTTGGACAGCGGCGCAAAGCGCGCGCCTAAACGATTGAGCCGCTCGATTCTGCCGAAGAGCCGGTTGCGCAGCGGCAGGCCGTTGGCCGCGTGATAATGGTTCAAAAATTCGTACTTGAGCTTCGCCATGTCCACATTCGACGGGCACTCGGCCTTGCACGCCTTGCATTCGAGACAGAGATCCATCACTTCGTAAAGGCGCTTGCCGGTAAAATCTTCCTTGGGAACTTTTCCCGACAGCACGGCGCGCAGCGCGTTGGCCCGCCCGCGCGTCGAGTGCTCCTCGTCGAGCGTCGCCATGTACGACGGGCACATCGTGCCGTCGAGTTTTTTCCGGCACTCGCCCATGCCGCTGCACATCTCCACCGCAGCGGCGAAGCCGCCCTGCGAGCTGAAATCGAGCATCGTCTCCGGCTTCCAGGCTTTGTACGCCGGGCCGATGCGGAGCGACTCGGTCATGGCCGGCGCGTCGACGATCTTTCCCGGATTCATCAAGTTCTTAGGATCGAAGGCTCGCTTGACCGCGCGAAACACGTCGTAAAGAACTCGTCCGTAGAGCTTCTCGTTGAAGTGACTGCGCGCGAGACCGTCGCCGTGCTCGCCGGAAAGCGCGCCGTGAAATTCCAGGACGAGATCGCTAATCTCGTCCGCGATCACGGTCATCTTTTTGACTTCGCTCGCCTGCTTGAGATTGATCAGAGGACGAATGTGCATGCAGCCGACCGAGCAATGGCCGTAGTAGCCGGCCGTAGCGTCGTGACGGCCGAGAATTTCTCTAAAGCGCTTGATGAATTCCGGCAGCTTGGCCGGATCGACGGCGGTGTCTTCGACGAACGCGATCGGCTTCTTGTCGCCCTTGATGCCGAGCAGAAGCCCGAGCCCCGCCTTGCGCACGCCCCAAACGGCGCGGACTTCTTCCGGCTTCAACGCCTGAGTCGCGGCGTAACCGATGCCGCGAGACTTGCGCAGCGCTTCCAGTTTGTAGACTTGCTCTTTCACTTCGTCTTCGGTTTCGCCGGCATATTCGACCATGAGCAGCGAGCTGGGATTTCCCTGGACGAAGCCGAGCCGCTTCGATTGCACGATGTTGCCGCGCGCGAGGTCGAGGATCATCCTGTCGGTCGATTCCAGAGCGTACGGCGCGGTTTCCAAAAGCGCGTGAGAAGCTTGCAGTGCCTCGATATCGTCGTGAAAATGGATGACGTCGAGCGCCGTCCACTTCGGCTTCGGCACGAGCCGCATCTTCGCTTCCACCACGCATGCGAGCGTGCCCTCGGAGCCGACGATCATGCGCGCGAGATTGAACGGCTTCGCTTTGACGAATTCGTCCAGGTTGTAGCCGGAGACGCGGCGCAAAATTTTCGGATAGCGCGCGAGAATTTCATCGCGATGCTTTTCCGCCAGCGTTTGGATCTCGCGATAAGCGCGCGCCTCGACGCCGTTGCCGCGAGTTTTCGCGGCCAGCTCTTCCGAGGAGAGATCCTTGAGCACGACCTCGCGGCCGTCCGAGAGACAAACCGTCAGCTCGAGAACGTGATCCAGCGTTTTCCCGTATACGAGTGAGTGGGCGCCGGCGGAGTTGTTGCCGATCATGCCGCCGATCGTCGCTCGGTTGGACGTCGAGGTGTCCGGGCCGAAAAGCAGCCCCTGCGGTCTTACGTGCGCGTTCAATTCATCCTGCACGACTCCCGGCTGCACGCGGCACCAGAGCTCTGCCTGGTTCACTTCGAGCACCCGGTTCATGTACTTGGTGAAATCGAGCACGATCGCGTGGCCCACGGTCTGACCGGCAAGCGCCGTTCCGCCGCCGCGAGGAAGCACGGGTACATTGAACCGGTTGGCGACTTCGATCGTCGCCTGCACGTCGCCCCTGTGGCGCGGGATCACGACGCCGATCGGCTCGATCTCGTACATCGACGCGTCGGTGGAATAGAGCAGGCGGGAATATTTATCGAAGCGAACTTCGCCTTCGACTCGCTTGCCGAGTTCCGCGGCTATTTCCTGGTAATCTTTCATGAGCGGGCTGGCACTACCGGAGACCGACGAGCGCGGCGCCGCTGGCGATCAGGACGATGCCGGCCCAGTTTGCGGGCGATAGCCGCTCGCCCAAGAACGCGACGCCGAGCAAAGCGACGAGAACGACGCTCAGCTTGTCGATGGGCGCGACTTGCGAGGCGTTGCCCAGCTTGAGCGCGCGGAAGTAGCAGAGCCACGACGCGCCGGTCGCCAGGCCGGAGAGGACAAGGAACAAAATCGTTCTCGACGACAATTGATCCGGCGCGTGGAATTGTCCCGTGGCCAGAAGAATCAGCGCGAGGACCAGAACGATGACCAGCGTGCGGATGAAAGTCGCCAGATCGGAATTGACATTCTCGACGCCGATCTTGGCGAAGATCGCCGTCAACGCGGCGAACACCGCCGAGAGAACGGCCCAGAGTTGCCAGGACATTATTTTCATGGGTGCGATTTTATTTGGACTACGACGGCTTGGCAAGCCAATAGTTGCTTGGCCTTCTCGAAAACCGCGTGGAACATCGCGCGCGTGAGCCTGCCGGTGAACGTATTTTGCTGGCTCGGATGATAGGAGCCTAGCAGAGTCAAGCCATCGTTGAGTCGAGCTACGGAGCCGTGGCCGAACTGCGGCCGCGGCTTTGGGACGATCCCGCCGTTTTCCTGGTGCGCTTTGAGAAACGAGTCGAAGGCGATTTTTCCCAGCGCGACGACTACGCGAATCTGTTTCAACAACTGAAGCTCCCGAACGAGATACGGCCGGCAACGGTCGAATTCCAGCGGCGTCGGCTTGTTGTCCGGCGGCGCGCAGCGCACCGCTGCGGAAATGTAGCAGTCCGCGAGCGTCAATCCATCGCCGCGATGGACCGACGTCGGCTGATTGGAAAATCCGAACGCATGGAGCGTCCCATAGAGCCAGTCGCCGCTGCGGTCGCCGGTGAAGATCCTTCCCGTCCGATTGCCGCCGTTCGCCGCCGGCGCCAGGCC
>JBGQBP010000353.1:0-3448 GCA_041494945.1 Binatia bacterium
GAGAAGGAAAACTTCGTCTGGTTCTGCGAAAAGTGCGATGACAAAGTTTTGTCCCGCACGGTCGTTCAAGAGGACGTTGCCGGACAGGTGACGAATATTTACGGGGCCTTCAACGCCGACGCCGGCATGCGCACCTGCAAGTCCTGCGGTTACCTCTTCCCGGCTACGCCGATGGCCGAGCGGTTGGGTTTTCTCGCGTCAAAGTAAATTTCTACGCGGATTATTCACGCGATTCGTCAAGACACTTCGAATTTCCTCCTGTGGCCTGCCTATTCAACATTTGCTAGAATGCGCTGTCATGGACGTCTCCCCGGCCAAGGAAAAATCCTCTTCCGCCGCTCAGCCGGTGGATCTCGCCGGACTCGGCGACGAAGAGCTGCTCCGGATGCGGATTTGCGATCTGAAGGTCCAGATCGCCGGGAGCGAGCTCGAATCGCAGATCGGCAATTTCCACCGCGAGCTGGGGGAGCGAGGAATCCCGGTCAAGCCCGTCTGCTATCTCGGCGACGAATGGTTCTGCCCCGACGGCGCGGCGACGATCGCGATTCCGTTTTATCTCGCCCATCCGCGGCTCAAAAAGCTGGAAGAGAAAATGATGATGGAAGTTGAAGGCGGCGTCGAGTCGTGGTGCATGGGTCTTTTGCGCCACGAGATGGGCCACGTGCTGAACCACGCTTACCTGCTCACCAAAGATAAGCAGTGGCAGAAAATCTTCGGCTCGCCGTCGCAGGAATATTCCGAGAGCTTCCGCTCCCGGCCTTACAGCAAGCGCTTCGTACGCCACCTCGACGGTTGGTACGCGCAGAGCCATCCCGAGGAGGATTTCGCCGAAACGCTGGCGATCTGGCTGACTCCGGGCTTGGATTGGAAGATCCAGTATCGCGGATGGAAGGCGCTCGAAAAGCTCGAATACGTCGATCAGTTGATGGGCAAGCTCGCCGGACAGAAGCCGCTGGTGTTGTCGCGCAACAGGATGAGCGCGGCGTCGCGGCTCAAGTCGCGTCTTGAGGCATATTACAAAAAGCGCCGGCGGCTTTACGCGCAGGATTTTCCGGATTTTTTCGACGCCGATTTGCGCAAGCTCTTTGCGGACCCCGCGTCGGCCCCCGACGCCGACCGGGCCGCGTCATTTTTGAGACGCAGCAGAAAACCGATGTTGAGCGCGGTCTCGGCCTGGAGCGGCGAGCCTAAATTCACCGTGGACCGTCTCTTGCGCGCGCTGACCGAGCGCTGCGCGGCGCTGGATTTACGGCTTCGCTCCGATTCCGCCGGCCTGGAGATCGCGGCCTATCTGGCGACGCTCGCTTCGCATTATCGCTTGACCGGAAAGTTCAAAGACGTGTAGCCGTCTCGTATGAGTGGACCGCGGGGAAAATACAAAGTTCTGGTGCTCTTCGACTCGGCGGGGACGCCGCCGGCGGACCAGGATTTCAGCCGAGAGCTCAAGACCGACGATTGGGCGGCGGAGGCGCACGTGATCGACGCGCTCAAAAAGCTCGGCCACGAGGTGCGGACCGTCGGCGTTTACGAAGACCCCGGTCTCATCATCGATGAGATCAAGGCCCATCCGCCCGACGTGGTCTTCAATCTAACGGAGCATTTCAACGCCCGCTCGGCCTACGACCGCAACGTTGCCGGTCTTTTGGAAATGCTCGACGTGCCGTACACCGGCGCGGGTCCCACCGGACTGACGCTTTGCAAGAACAAGGGAATGGCGAAGGAGATTCTGGCGTATCATCGCATCCGTGTGCCGGACTCCGCCGTCTTTCCGCCGGGAGCGACGATTCGAAGGCCGAAGCGGCTCTCTTTCCCGCTCTTCATCAAACCGCTCCAGGAAGAAGCCTCGTACGGAATTTCTCAGGATTCGTTCGTCGAAAACGATCAGGCCTTCGAAGAGCGAATCCGCTTTATCCACGAGCGCATGAACCAGGAAGCTCTGGCCGAGGAATATATCGATGGGCGTGAGCTTTACGTGAGCATCCTGGGGAACGACCGCTTGCAGGTGTTTCCTCTTCGCGAGGTGATCTTCGGAGAGATTCCCGAAGGACGGCCGCGCTTCTCCACCTTCAAAGCCAAGTGGGACGATGCTTATCGGAAGAAATGGGGCATCCGGAATATTTTCGCCGAGGGGATTGACGATCCTATGGCCGAGCGCATCGGAGAACTATGTAAAAAAGCGTACCGCGCGCTGCGCATACGAGGCTACGGCCGAATCGATCTCCGGGTGACTCCCGCGGGAGAGATCGTTATTTTAGAAGCCAACCCGAATCCCAACCTGGACCGCAGCGACGAGTTTGCCGAGTCCGCGATCAAGGCAGGTCTGAGCTACGAGGCGCTGATTCGGCGCATTATGCGCCTGGCGTTCCCGGGCCGTTCCGAAACCTCATAAAACTTTTTCGCCACGCGAAAACGATTGGGGTTCAGAGTCGCCGGCGCGCTCCGGGTCGGTGGAAAATTCATTTTCCATCGGATAAGGATTGCTGGATGTTCCTGCTCAAGCAATTTCTGAAAGAAATCATTCTGCCGCCGATGCCGTGGGTCGTATTGCTGATTTTAATCCTGATCTTCTGGCGGCGGCACTGGGCCAGAAAACTGCTTTTCGTCACCACCGCATTGATCGTCGCACTTCACAGCGGTTACGTCGGCCGGGGCCTGCGCTATCCGCTCGAATCGCGCTATCCTGCGCTGATCGATCCTAGCGGCGCCGAGCCCTACGATGCCATCGTAGTCCTGTTGGCCAGCGTGTTGCCGCCCGGAGGGCTGATTCCATTTGCGACCATCGACGAAAGCATGTTCCGCCGCCTCGACGAGGCGTGGCGGCTCTATCGTCTTAATCCAAAGCCGATCATCGTCTCGGGCGGCCACGTCAATCCCCTCACTCCTCCGGAAAATGAAAACGGGATCGCCTGCGACTACCTGCTTCTTTGGGGAGTTCCGAAAGAGCACGTGATTCCGGAGCCGGATTCGCGCGACACCTTCGAGAGCGCGGTTCAGGTGCAAAAAATCTTAAGCCGCAGAGGATGGCGGCGCTATCTTCTGGTCACCTCGGCCATTCACATGCCGCGCAGCATGCTCGCCTTTGCATCCATAGCGCCGGGGCCGATCGCCGCTCCGGGGGACTTTACGGTGAGATTCGGATCGGGCGGAATCTTTCCCAGCGAGCAGGCCGCCCGGAAAGCAGCCGAAGCCGTGCACGAGTACGTCGGGCTGGCGAACTATTATTGGCGCGCCCGCTCCTACGAGGAGAAGAGGGCTACCGATAAAGCGCGCTGACGAAGCCGCTTTTTTCGATTTCTCTTAGAGGGGTCGCATCGATAAACTGCTCCGCTTTGGCGCCTTTGGCGCGGGTATCGGTCTGCGCCATCCATCCGAGCAGGAGCTGCATTCCTTCGGTTGTCGGATAAGTAATCGGCTGGAGGATGTTCTTGTAAAGATCGTAGATCTGCGC
>JBGQBP010000354.1:0-3435 GCA_041494945.1 Binatia bacterium
CCAAATTGATGACTCCAGACCGAGTCCCGCAAATCTACAACCGGGCCAGGGAAAAGATGGTTCAGGAGCAGGTCATCGCCCGGGGAATCAAAGACCCGAGGGTGATCGAAGCGCTGCTGAAGGTCCCGCGGGACTTGTTCGTGGAGTCCGCGCTTGCGGGCCGCGCCTATGACGACGGGCCGCTGCCGATCGGCAAAAAGCAGACGATCTCCCAGCCGTACATGGTCGCTCTTATGACGGAGGCCGCCGAGCTCAAGGGGCCCGAAAAGGTTCTCGAGGTAGGCACCGGCTCGGGCTATCAAACGGCGGTGCTGGCCGAACTCGCGGCCAATGTTTTTTCCGTCGAGAAGATCCGCTCGCTGTCGATCAGGGCGCGGTCCCTTCTGGACGAGCTGGGCTACTACAACATAGCGACTCACGTCGGCGACGGGACGATCGGATGGTCGGACCACGCGCCCTACGACGCGATCCTCGTCACCGCCGGCTCTCCCGGCGTGCCGAAGCCGCTGGTGGATCAACTTGCGCTTGGAGGAAGGTTGGTCATTCCTCTCGGTGACGATCAATCGCAGGTGCTCAAAAGAATCCGGCGCACGGATTCGGGGCTGGTCGAGGAAGAGTTGGGCGAATGCCGTTTCGTCAAGCTCTGGGGAAAATACGGTTGGGCGGATGACCGGTAGAACTGCTCTGCTCTCTATCTCCCTTCTCTTCCCGCTATTTTTTTCTTCTTGCGCTATATTTCGTTCCGCGCCTTCGCGCCACACCGGACCCGGAATCTATCACACGGTGCAGCGCGGCGAAAATCTTTTTCGCATCGGCAAGGCGTACGACATGACGTACCAGGAGCTGGCGCGCATCAACCGGATAGAAGACCCAAACCAGCTTCGCGTGGGGGAGAGAATTTTTATTCCCGGCGCGATGCGCCAGCTTCCGGTGGAGATCATCACGCCTTCGACCGTATCCCTCAAGCGTACAATCCCTTCGGAGCCCAGGGACGGGAGCCGGCCGGCAATTTTGTGGCCGGTGTCGGGAACCGTCACTTCGGGATTTGGCGCGCGCGGCGAGAGCTTTCACGACGGCATCGACATTTCCGTCCCTGAAGGCACTCCGGTTCACGCCGTGGAGGGCGGCGAAGTTATCTACAGCGACCAGCTTCGCGGCTATGGAAATATGATCATCCTTCGCCACGCGGGCGGCATCGTTTCCGTCTACGCTCACAACCGCAGTAACAAAGTCGCTGAAGGCCGCACGGTGGTTCAGGGAGAGACGATCGCGGAGGTGGGAAGCACCGGAAGGGCGACCGCGCCTCATCTTCATTTCGAGATCCGCAGAGACAACGTAGCCGAAGACCCGCTCCTGTACTTGCGCGGGACGGAGCTGGCAAGATAACCTTAAAATATTTTGGATTTTGGATTTTGGAATGAATAACCCCGCAGCAAGCTGCGGGGTATCAAGAGGCCCTCGGATGACTTTTCCCCAAGTTGTCACCCCCGAATGTTTTAATCGGGGGTCCAGTCCGAAATTCGCCTGGATTCCCGCTAAAAGCATGCGGGAATGACGGACTCTGTCAGTGCTACCAACCACCACTACGCAGCAAGCTGTGGGGAATTGACCCCAAAGAGATTAAACTCAAAACTCAACACTCAAACCTAAGAACTCTCGTGTTGACATCTGTGTGCCGCTCGCCTAACAGTTGAAGCGATGAGCGATCTCGAAAAAATCAGAACCGACGTCGTCGGCAGTCTGCTGCGGCCCGGTTTTCTCAAACAGGCGCGCGCGCGCTGCGACGAGGGAAAGATCGGCGCGGAAGAACTGCGGCGCGTCGAGGACGAAGCGGTCCGCCACGCCGTGGCGCTTCAGGAAGAGGTCGGCCTGGAAATCCTCACCGACGGAGAAATGCGCCGCCTCAATTTCCAGGACAGCTTCGGCGCGTCCATCACCGGCTTTGACGCGGGCCGCGCGGATATCAAGTTTTACGAGACGCGCGTCGAGGGCGCCGAGCCGCTCAGGCGCTGGGAATTTCCGCAAGGGGAGGCGAAGGCGACGGCGGTGGCGCAGCGGCGGCCAGTCGTAGAAAAATTGCGCCTGGCGAGAAACGTTCCGCTCGAAGAATATCTCTTCGTCAGCCGCGTAGCGCGCACGCCGGCCAAAGTGACGCTCGTCGGACCGGATCGTATCGCCCAGCGCTTCGACCACAAGGCGTCCACTGCCGTTTATCCGACGATCGACGATTTTCTCGCCGATGTCGTGCGCATCCAGCGGGAAATGATCCGGACTTTGGCCGAGGCGGGCTGCCGCTACGTCCAGATCGACGCTCCGGGATATACCGCCTACGTGGATGCTCCGTCGCTCCAGGCAATGCGCGCGCGCGGCGAGGATCCCATAGAAAACTTCGCGCGCTCGCTCAACGCGGACAACGAAGTGATTCGCGGCTTCGAAGGAGTGACGTTCGGCATTCATATCTGCCGCGGCAATCAGCGCAGCATGTGGCACCGCGAAGGCAGCTACGATCCGATCGCAGAAAGGCTCCTGAACGAATTGGATCACGACCGGTTTCTACTTGAATACGACAGTCCGCGCGCCGGAGGATTCGAGCCGCTGCGCTTCGTGCCGAAAGGCAAGGTCGTGGTTCTGGGACTGGTCAGCACCAAGATCCCCCAGCTCGAAACGGTTGACGATCTCAAGCGGCGCATCGACGAGGCGGGCCGCTATATTCCGCTGGAGCAGCTCGCCATCAGCCCGCAATGCGGCTTTGCCTCGGATGTGATCGGAAATCTTATCAGCGAGGACGATCAGAAACGGAAATTAGAACTTGTCATGGAAACCGCGCGGCAAGTTTGGGGCAAGTAAAAAGGCAAAAGTAAAAAAGTAAAAGCAGTTCGTGCTTCGACGGGCTCAGCACGAACGTTACACTTTACCGTTCGCCCCTTCGATAGACTCAGGGCAGGCTCTGAGCTTGTCGAAGGGTGGTTTGCCGCGCGAAACGGTTTGTGATACCTGCAACTCCATGGAACAGAATATAGAAGAGCTTCGGCGGGCGATACGAGATATTCCTAATTTTCCCAAACCCGGAATCGTCTTTAAAGACATCACGCCGCTGCTGGGCAACGGGCCGCTTTTCCACCGCACGATCGACATCCTGGCAGAGCGATACCGCAATAAGTCTGTGGACACCGTGTTGGGAATCGAGTCGCGCGGCTTCATCATCGGCGCCGCGCTCGCCTACAGGCTCGGCGCCGGTTTTTGCATTGTGCGCAAACCGGGCAAGCTGCCGTATCAAACGCACCGCGCGAGCTACCAGCTCGAATACGGCTCCGACACGCTGGAAGTCCACCGCGACGCCATCAAGCCCGGCGCCCGGGTGCTGATCGCCGACGATCTGATCGCGACCGGAGGCACCGCCGCGGCGGCCTGCGAGCTGGTCTCCATGCTCGGCGG
>JBGQBP010000355.1:0-3428 GCA_041494945.1 Binatia bacterium
GACGAGCAGTTGGACCCGAGCATCAGCCGGGAAAACGCGGAGCGTCTGAAGGAACATATTCGAAGTTATCTCAGCGAGGGAACTCCCGCTATCGGCGTCGAGGAGGCTTTCAGGATCGCCCTGGATATTGAGACCTCGGAGGTCGACGTGATCTATGGGAAGCTGCTGCAGCTCGGCGGTCCGAAGATCGCCCGGACGCTCGAAAACCTCGGAGTGCCGGCCGCCGTGCAGCGGCAGAAGCTCAAGGCGGCGCTTAGGCGGTTTTGCAGCGATCCCAAACTATTGGCGACGACCGAGCATCTTTAGTTACGACAGGGAGAGATTCAGGCATGCAGAACGGCTTTGACCACATCATCGGCAAGAGTAAGCCCTTGCTCGTCGTTTTGGATATGGTCAAGAAAGTGGCCCCGACGCAGGCCACCGTGTTGATCACCGGCGAGAGCGGCAGCGGAAAAGAGCTGGTCGCGCGCGCCATCCATGCGCTGAGCGACCGCAGCGACAAGCTGTTTTTACCCGTCAACTGCGGCGCGCTGCCGGAGACGCTCTTGGAGAGTCTCCTGTTCGGCCACATGAAGGGCTCGTTTACCGGCGCATTCGCCAATCAGGAGGGGCTGTTCGAAAAAGCGCGCGGCGGAACGATCTTCTTGGATGAGATCGGCGAGATCCCGCAGCACTTGCAGGTCAAGCTCTTGAGGGCGCTGGAGGCCAAGGAGATCCTGCCGATCGGCAGCACCAGCCCGCGGCGCATCGACGCCCGGGTCGTGGCCGCGACCAACCGGGATTTGAAAAAAGAGGTCGAGGAGAAACGCTTTCGCGACGATCTTTACTACCGGCTCAACATCATGGAGATTCACATCCCGCCTTTGCGGGAGAGGCCCGAGGACATCCCGCTATTGGTGGATCATCTGATTCAGAAGCACAATCCTGAGCTAAAGAAGAGCTTCAAAGGCGCCGAGCCCGAAGTCATCCGCGCTCTCTCCTCCCTCGTATGGAAGGGAAACGTAAGGGAGCTCGACAACGTGATCGAGCACACCATGATTCTGGCCGACAGCGAGTGGATCACGCTGAAACATCTGCCGGCGGCTTTGTTGAATGCGGAAGAGGCGATTCCTCCTTTCGTTCTGAATCTCAAAGAAGCCTTGAGGCAGTATGAGAAGCAGCACATCCTGCGCGTCTTGGATCAGGCCGGGCAGGACAGAAAAGAGGCCGCGCATTTGCTCGACATCAGCCTCTCATCGCTCTACCGCAAGCTCGAAGAGTTGGGCATCACTTAGTCTTTCATTTGCAAGAAGATAGTTTCGTTTCTTTCTTGAACTTAAGAAAAGCCGTCCCTCTTCGCCTCGTTAACTACGCCTTTCGGAGGAATTTTTCACTGGCACTATTATTGCTTTCTGTTTGGCGAGAAGCTATGGAAGCAGCGCACTTTATCCCGTTAGGCGAGTCAAGTTCGGCCGAATCGAATTCTCACAAGTCTCTTCTTTCGGCCATGCTCGATCCTGCCTTTTATCCTCACGGGCCTTCCGAGGTGACGCGGCGGCAGACCCATATCTCCGATCTTTTTTTCGCCGGTGAGCTGGTATACAAAATCAAAAAGAGCGTGCGATATTCCTTCGTCGATTATTCCACCCTGGCGAGAAGAAAGTTTTTTCTTCAGGAAGAGCTGCGCCTGAACCGGCGGCTGGCGCCGTCGGTGTACCTGGCGATCCTACCGATTTCTCATGACGATTACGGTTGGCAGTTGGGCAGCGACGCTCATCCGGCCGAATACGTTCTCGTCATGCGCCGGTTGCCGGAGAAACGGATGCTCGATTATCTTTTGGAGCGCGGCCAGGTCACGCCGCGGATGATGGCGGCTCTGGCGGAGATCCTTGTCCCGTTTCACCACGAGGCCGCAAGGGGCCAAAGGAAGCACGCTTACGGGCATCCTTCGAGCGCGCAAAAAATTTGGGAAGAAAACCTGGCCGACCTCGCTCCTTTCGTCGGACGCACGATCGACGCCGAGAGTCTCGCGGCCATCCGCGCCTTTGGCGGCCGTTTTTTAGACGAGAATACGGAGCTGATGTGCAGACGCGCCGCCGAGGGACGTATTCGCGAGCTCCACGGGGACCTCCACTGCGAGCACATCTGTTTCGCCCCCGAGGGCATCCAGATCTTCGATTGCGTCGAATTCAGCCCGCAGCTTCGCCGCTGCGATGTGGCCTCGGAAGTCGCCTTTCTGCTGATGGACCTGGAAGCGCGCGGGGCGAAAGAACAGGGCCGGCAATTTCTTGAGCGTTATCTCGAGCTGATGGAAGATTCCGAGCTGCCTAAGCTCCTTCCGTTCTACCAATGTTACCGCGCGTTGGTCCGCGGAAAAGTTTACTCGCTGATTTCCCAAGATACGGTCGTCGCCGCTTCGCGCTACTTCGATCTCGCCTACAGCTACACTTGGCGGCAGTCGAAGCCTTTCGTCATTATGATCTCCGGTCTCACCGGCAGCGGGAAATCGACTTTGGCGCGCGCGCTCAGCCGGCGGTTGGGAGTGCCCGTAATCAACTCCGATAGGACGCGCAAGCGTCTGGCCGGAACGTTGCAACGTCAGGCGACGGTTCCCTACGGCGAGGGAATCTACGGCCCCGCCATGACGAGTCGGGCCTATCGCAAGATGACCGAAGAAGCCGAAAGACATCTCGCCGCCGGAGAAGGAGTCATTCTCGACGCGACGTTTCAGAAGGCGTCCCAGCGTTCGGCCGTCTTCGAGGCGGCGGAGAGAAACGGCGCGCCCGTGGCAATCGTTCACTGTCATGCTCGCGACGAACTCGTCCAGGAAAGGCTTCGGGGACGGGCCGAAGAGGGGCGCGATATTTCGGACGGCACTTGGCGTGTCTACCTGAAGCAAAAGGAGACCTTCGAGCCTTTTTTAGCATCGCCCTCTTATCTCGCGCTCGACACGGGACCGCCGGTTGCAGAGCTGTGCGCCAGGGCGGAGCCGTTTTTGCGCGCGACGTTTCCCAGCCATTGTGAAACGGCCGACTCCTACCGGATTCAACCATCCGATTCAAATCTCCTCTCGGCAAGCCGATGAAAGAGGCGGTCATCGTCAGCGCGGTTCGGACTCCCATTGGAGGGCTCAACGGGTCTCTGGCTTCTGTGCCCGCAACCGCGCTCGGGAGCATCGCGATCGCGGAGGCGCTCGTCAGAGCGGGTGTGAGCGGCAGTGAGGTGGATGAGGCGATCATGGGAAATGTCCTCTCCGCGGGTGTCGGGCAGGCGCCGGCGCGGCAAGCGGCTCTCAAGGCGGGATTACCCAACCGCGTGCGATGCGCGACGGTCAACAAGGTTTGCGGCTCCGGTCTTATGGCGGTCATGCTGGGCGCGCAGACGATTCGCCTGGGAGAAGCGGCGGTCGTCGTCGCCGGCGGCATGGAGAGCATGAGCAACGCGCCGTA
>JBGQBP010000356.1:0-3410 GCA_041494945.1 Binatia bacterium
AGAAATTTGTCACTCGATTAGGAAAGCTTGCAAAAGAGAGCGGGACTTCGATCTACCCTTGGGCTTGAAAGCTATCCTTATTGCGGCCACGGGGCAATCGTGTGAAAGGGAAAATCTTTTTCGGCTGAACGCTAAGAAAGCCCGCTGAGCTTATCGTACAAGGACAAGTATTCCTTTGCCGATTTCTCCCAGGAAAAGTCGCAGGCCATGCCGTTGGCGATTACTGTCCGCCGGGCTTTTTTATCGCCATAAACGACGATCGCTCTCTTGACCGACTCGATCAAGGCCGGCGCGGTGTGCGGGATAAATTTAAACCCATTCCCCGCTCCGGCGATCGGATCGTAATCTTCGATCGTGTCGTCCAGCCCCCCGGTCGCGCGCACGATCGGAACCGTCCCGTACTTGAGGCTGTAGATCTGGTTGAGCCCGCACGGCTCGTATTTGGACGGCATCAAAAACATATCGGCGCCCGCCTCGACCTTATGCGCCAGCGCATTGTCGAACCCGATCTTGACGCCGATCTTTCCCGGATGCGCGCCGGGCAACTGCGCGAGAAGAACCTCATATTTCCGGTCGCCGGCGCCGAGAATGACGATCTGTAAATTCATCCGACAAAGGGCCTCCACGCTTTCGAGAAAGATGTCCAAGCCCTTTTGATCCACCAGACGGGAGACGATCCCGATCAACGGCGTTGCGGCTCTCCGAGGAAGCCCGTAAATCTCCTGGATATCCTTCTTGCAAATCTTCTTGCCGCTGAGATCGCGGGGGCCGTAATTTTTCTTGATGTGCGGATCGGTCTCGGGATTCCATTGGCGGTAATCCACGCCGTTTAGAATCCCGTAAAGGTCGCGCTGCCGGCCGCGGAGGACGCCATCGAGCCCGCAGCCGTATTCCGGAGTCAAAATCTCCCTGGCGTACGTGCGGCTCACGGTCGTGAGCACGTCGGCAAATAGAATTCCGCCTTTGAGTGGATTGACGCGGCCGTAGAATTCCAGATATGGCGGCGCAAAGTAACGCGCGTCGATATTCAACAGGCGCCAGGCCGAGAAGGGAAAGGTTCCCTGATAGGCCAGATTGTGGATCGTAAAAACGGTCTTGCACTTTTGGGCGCCGGGCCGGGAGGCCGCGTCGAGTTTTTTGAGCGTCGGGATGAGCGCCGTTTGCCAGTCATGACAATGGATCAGGTCCCAAGGGCCGGTCGTTTGCGCCAGATGAATCACGGCCTTGGAAAAAAACGCGAATCTCTCGGCGTTGTCCGGGTAATCTCCTTGAGGCGTGCCGTAAAAATGCGGCCGGCGAAAATAACGGTCTTCACGGATCAAGTAAGCCGGGACTCCGCCGTCCAAGGTTGTCTTTAAAACTTTGCCTTTAACGAAATCTTTCCCGAGCTCGGCCTCGACTTCGATTCCGGTTTCTTCCAAAGAGAAGCCGCCTTCCAGAATGGATTGATAGGCGGGGAGAACGACGGCCGATTCGGTCCCGAGCCCGGCCAGGGCGGCGGAGAGAGCGCCGACGACGTCGCCCAGCCCGCCGGTCTTCGCCAGCGGAACGCACTCCGATGCGGCCATGAGAATCTTCATGTCGGGCCAAAATGCCTTCGCGGCGATGTCCGCCAAGGCAGGGAATTTTTTACGGCACGATCTCCCGCAGGGACTGGGCGGCCAACTCGGGCGGCATGGGATTGATGTAAAAGCCCGTGCCCCATTCGAAGCCTGCCACTTGGGTCAGCTTCGGCATCATTTCGATGTGCCAGTGAAAGTGGCCGTTGTCCATTTCCTGAAATGGCATCGAGTGGATGAGGTAGTTCAATGGCGGATCGTTCAACGTTCGGTTGAGCCGTATCAGAGTCTCTCTTAGCGCGCGCGCCAGATCGACGTACTCCAGCTTGGTCGCGTGCTCGAAGTAGGACGAATGTTTCTTGGGCAAAATCCACGTCTCGAAAGGAAAGCGCGGCGCGAAGGGACAGATGACGACGAAGCTGTCGTTCTCGGCGACGATCCTCGTCCTGTCTTCGATTTCCTGGCGCACGATGTCGCAGTAGATGCAGCGCTCTTTGTACTTGAAATACTCCCCCGCGCCGACCAGCTCGTCGGTGACGTTGCGCGGGACGATCGGCAGCGCGATCAACTGCGAATGGGTGTGCTCCATAGTGGCGCCGGCGTCCGCGCCCTGATTTTTGAAAATCAGAACGTAGCGGAACCGCTTGTCTTCTCTCAAGTCCAGGATGCGGTCGCGATAGGCCCAGAGCAGCTCTTCGAATTGCTTGTCGCTCAAATTCCCCGCGTTCACTTCGTGCTTGGGCGTCTCGATGATCACTTCGTGCGCGCCGACGCCGTTCATGAGATCGTAGACCCCTTCGCCGCGCCGGTCGAGATTGCCCTCGATCATCAACGCGGGGAACTTATTGGGAACGACGCGCAGCGTCCAGCCGGGACCGTCCCGCTGGGATCCGCCCGGCCGGTAGGCCGAGATTTCCGGCGGCGTCTGGCTTTCGTTTCCTTCGCAGAACGGACAGGGACCGCTGCGGGGAGGTGTTTTGCTGTGCTCGTAATGGGGTCTTTTAGCGCGCTCGGTAGAAATAATTACCCAGCGGCCGATCACGGGATCTTTTCTGAGTTCGGGCATAGTGTTGTGAAAGAATAATTATTTCATTTTCCGTGATATTTGTCCATCAGGGCCGTCAGTGGCATCCGTAATTGGATCGTGCGATTCTCCCTGTGAGCATGTCAGCGCGCGCCCACGATGCCGTAGTGATCGGCTCCGGTCCCAACGGACTGGCCGCCGCAATCGTTCTCGCCGAGGCCGGCTGGCCGGTCGTCGTGTACGAGGCGGAATCTACGTACGGCGGCGGCGCGAGATCGGCCGAGCTGACCGTGCCCGGCTTCGTGCACGACCTCTGCTCGGCGGTCCACCCGCTGGCGCTTGCTTCGCCCTTTTTTCGCAAACTGCCCCTGGCGGAATACGGTCTTCGATGGATTCAACCGCCGGCGCCTCTGGCGCATCCGCTGGACGACGGCTCGGCAATCCTGCTCGAGCGCTCTTTGGAAAAAACCTGCGCGCAATTGGGCGAGGACGCAGAGGCGTATCGAAGACTGTTCGGCCCTGTGACGGAGAACTGGGAAACGCTGCTCCCCGATTTTCTGGCTCCGCCGCGTTTTCCATCGCATCCTTTCCGGCTTATTTCTTTCGGCTTGCGCGCTCTGGGCTCCGCGCGGAAGACCGCCGAAAAATATTTTCACGAATCCGGCGCCCGGGCGCTCTTCGCCGGCCTCGCGGCGCATTCGATGCTGCCGCTGGAATATTCCATGACCGCGGGCTTCGGATTGGTGCTGGGCGCGGCCGGCCACACCGTCGGCTGGCCGATACCCGAAGGCGGCTCGCAGAAGATCGCCGACGCTTTGGCCGGACAT
>JBGQBP010000357.1:0-3384 GCA_041494945.1 Binatia bacterium
GCCATTGTGGTGGTCGTGCCAGCTCCAGTTCGGCGTGAGGATGAGATCGCCTTCCTCCATGAAGAACTGCTCGCCCTCGACCGCGGTATAGGCGCCGCGCCCCTTCACCACGAAGCGGATCGCGGTCATGTTGTGGCGATGTGCGCGGGCCACCTCTCCCGGCTTCACAAGCTGGACCGAGAGGTGGAGCGTCCGCGTCGCCGATCTTACGTTGTCTTTCAGCCCCGGATTGATGAGACGCACCGTGCGCCGCTCGGATTTGTCCAGGCTGACCAAATCGCCCGCGCGATTGAGACTCTCGTAAATTTCGCGCCACTTCCATACGTGCGGCACGACCGTCGGCGCCGGCTCAGGAATAAGAGTGCGCTCGACCGCCCAGAAGCCTTCGAGGTTTCTCTCCTCCAGCTCCCGATCGAGATCGTCCAGCCCCATGATTATCTCGCCCTTCCGACGGATAAACCCAAATTTTCTAAACTTACTTTAATTTTTTGCTTCGCCTCTTCGTTGAGCGGCTTGGCCGGCCAGCGCGGAAATTTCTTCACGTCGAATCCGCGCAGCCGAAGCGCCTCGCATTGCGAGCTCCGGCCATAAGACGAGAACAGCGGCTCGGTCTCGCCGAGATATTCGAGGATCTTTACCTGATCGAGCGTCGCCTTTTCCCAATCGCGCTTGTCGATCGCTTGCACAAGGCGGACGCCGATCTCCGGCGCGGCGGATAACGGCGGGCTGATCGTGCCGGTAATCCCGAGCAGCATGCCGGGAAAAACGTTCCCCGCCGGCGCGAAGAGCGAGAAATCTTTTCCCAAGGCGGCCTTGTATTTCTGCGCCTCGCTGATCGATCCCTTGGCGAGCTTGGTGCCGAAGACGCGCGGGACATTTTCTTTCAAGCGCGCCATCATCGCCGGCGTGATGTTGTAGCCCGAGTACGCCGGGTTGTTGTAGATGAGTATCGGCAGCTCCGTCGCCTGATCGACGACGCGAAAGTGCTCGATGATCTCGTACTCGTTGTGATCGCTGTAATAGTAAGGCCCGACGATCGCCGCGGCCTCCGCGCCGATCGCGCGCGCGTGCACTCCCAGATCGGACGACGTGAAAGGATCGACGGCGCCGACGTGAACCATGACCGGAATCCGGTGGCGCACCCGCTTGACGGCTATTTCCGCCGTGCGCTTGCGCTGCTCGACCGACATCGCCGGCCCCTGCCCGTAAGAGCCGTTAATGAAAAAAGCGTTGATTCCCGAGGCAAGATAAAAATCGAGCAGCTCCTCGAATACTTTTTCATCGACTTCCCCGTTTTCTAAAAAGGGAGTCGGCACCGGCATCACCATTCCTCTGATTGCGGTTGTTGCAGACATAGCATCCTCCTTTTACAGAAATTTAAAACTGATTCACTGTCGGATACCGAGCTCTTTTTGCGCCTGGCGCAGCAGCGTGAAGTCTCTCACGTCCACCAGCGGCTTCTTCCCTTCCGTCAGCCGCTCCCATTCGTAATCGGTGATCTCGCCGTTGCGCGCAAGCGAAACCAGCGAGAGCTGATAGGAGTGCTCGGCCATTTCCGGCGACTGGCTGAGCCAGCGCGTCATGATGTTGACGGTTTCCTGCCTGTTCTCGAAGATGAAACGGTGCCCTTTGAGCAGGGCGCGCAGGAGCTGCTTGATCAACTGCGGCTTCTCCTGCAAAAAGCGATGGCCGACCGCCAGCCCCGAAGTCGGCAGAGCGTACTTCACGTCTTCGGGCCCGCCCAGGACGTTAAAGCCCTCGTCCTTCAGCAGAAGATCGTGCGGCGAAGAGATCGAGCCGGCATCGACCAGGCCCGTGCGCAGCGCTTGCGCGCGCAGCGGCGCGTCGCCGACCGCGAGCGGTTGCAGCAGAGTCGGATTGAATCCTTTACTGCGCAGGATCTCCTCCGCCGCTATTTGATCCGTGCCGAGCAGCGTGGAGACGGCGATTTTTTTCCCCTTGAGCTCGCTCACGTCTTTGATGTCGCGCCGTGCGACGAGGAAATGTTCCGACTTCTTGACCGAGACGGCGACGAACTTGAGCGGCAATCCCTGGAGCACGCCGCGCAGCGTGCTGCCGAAAGTCGAGGTGAAATCCAGGTCGCTGTTCATCACCGCCATGGCGCCCAGCCGCGGGTTCACCTGGATCATCTCGACGTCAAGACCTTCCTCTTTGAAAAATCCCTTCACCGCCGCGACCTGGAACGGCGTCACCGAGTTGCTGCGGCTGGAATAAGAGAGGCTCACCTTCTGCGCCTGGGCGCTGAACGCCGCGCCTGGATTTGCCAGCGCGAGGATGAAAACGATCAGAAGCAAACAGGAGATAGTCACGACTTCATCCCCAGAAGCTGCCGGTAGAGCTTCATCGAATCGCTGTACTCCCCCTGCGGCTTGATGACGTGGATGTTGCCGCTCGCCAACAGCTCGTCGATATTCTTTGCCGGGGTCTTCACGCCCTTGCGCAGCGGAATTTTTCCCGCTTTGACGAGCGCCTGCTGGCCTTTCGGAGAGAGAAAAAAATCGATCAGCAAGCGGGCGGCCGCCGGATGAGAAGCGTTTTGCACCAGCGCGACAGCCGAAAGCGTCGCGAAAGTCGGCGCCGCGGGAAGCCATTCCACCGGGCCGCCTTTTTTCTTCATGTCCTCGATCTTCGAGGCTTGCATGAAGATCGCGAGCGGATATTCTCCCGCCGCCAGAAGGTTGGTCATATGCGTAAAGCCTTCGACGGGTCTGAGATTCTGCTGCTCCAATTTTTTTACGTAGGCTCTTCCCGGCTCGTCGCCGCGGAGACCGGCCATGCCGATGAGGGCGTAGGGCACGCCGCTGTTGATCGCCATCTGACCTTTGAATTCAGGATTCAAGTAGTCGTCATAATTTTTGGGCGCCTTGGCGCGCGGCAACATTCTCGTGTTGAACGCGGTGATGAGAAAATCCGTCGTCATGCCGAACCACAGCCGCTCCGGATCGACCGCGCCGTCGATCATCGCCTTGGCCTCCGGCGAATCGTATTTGCCGAGAACCTTCTGCTCCTTATAGTAGAACGTGCCTTCGAGGCTGTTGCCGAGAACGTCCGCCTGAATTTTTCCCGCGCGATGCTCCAGCATGACCCGCGACACCTGGCGCGCGGAGCTGAGATAAACATGCTGGATGTTAAGGAAAGGATATTTCTCCTTCGCCGCTTTCTGGAACACGTCGAAAAGAGTGACGGGCATGGTCGAATAGAGAACGACCTCGCCCTCTTTCTGCGCCTGCTCGACGAGGCTTGCAGTTTGCGCGAAGGCGGCGCGGGGGAAAAACAGGACAGCCGCGAGAAGGAATACCACGCTCGACCGCATTCGCGATTGCCGTTCTTCTTCGTCACGTGTAGGGGCGGTTCGCGAACCGC
>JBGQBP010000358.1:0-3374 GCA_041494945.1 Binatia bacterium
AGCCTCGTTCATTTCGTTTTTTAGGCTCGCGTCGGCCATGAAAACCGTTGCAGTCAGGATGCGCGACTTGTCGGTCCCCGCGGCGGCAAGGACCGCGTCGATCTTCCGTAATACCTGAGCGGTTTGCCCCTTCATGGGCAGCGATTTATCGTCGGCGACAATGCCTGAGCAAAAAACTAAGTTGCCATGCACCACCGCACGGCTATTCCATTCCTGGGGTTGAATTCTGTTAATGTCCATGACGTTGCACTCCTCCTGTCGATTTTTAGTTGACTGTCAAACCCGGGGTCAGCTCAACCTGCGCCTTTTCCATCCGACTTCTATTTTAAATTTGGCCATGCGTCCTCCCGAGAATTGCCGCCCGATTATTTCAGTTTCTTCGACAGGTTGTATGGCCCCGGATCGAACGCATTGTCGGGCACCGGGTTCTTCGCGCCGCCGGCTGCTTGCACGATCTCGTACATGCGCTTGAGCGAAGCGATGTCCTGCGGCTCAAGGCTGGCGATGTAAGCTCCGTCCCACTGCGAGGCGTAGGCCTTGGCGTCTTCCGCGCTCATGTTCGCCGCCTTCTGCAACAGCTCGGCAACGCTCGGCTTGTTTTTCGAGCCGTATTGGAGCGCCGTGCGCGTCGCCGCGATGAATCGCGCAACCGCGTCGGCGTTCTTTGCGAGGTAGTCGTTGTAGACGATCGTGACCGCGAGAATCGGCGGCGCGCTGCTCTTCGTCAGTTTTTTCCATTCGTCCACCACGCTCGCCAGCCGGCGCAGCTTGGCTTCCGCCATCTGCGCGATGGTCACCGAGCGGAGCACGCCAGCGTCGATCTCTTTTTGCAGCAGGAATTGCACGAGCTGCGCCTCGTTGCCCGGCGCGATGCTGTAGGCGTCCGGTTTCAAGCCGAAGTTGTGCTCGAAAATCGCCGTCGTGATCGCGTGCGTGGCGCTCCCCGGGGGCGACATGCCGATCTTCTTTCCCTTGAGATCCGCCACGGCTTTGACCGGCGAGCCCTCCAGCGTGACCACTTGAGCTTCGGCGATCTGCGTCGCCAGGACGATCTTGACCGGCACGCCGTCGGCCGCGATGCCCATTGAGTTGGTCGAGGGCGCGGCAAACGCCACGTCGATCGCGTTGGAGACGATGGCGCGCGTCGGTCCGTTCACCTCGGCGAATCTCACCCACTCGACTTGCAGGCCTTCTTTCTCGGCGAACTTCATCTGCTCCATCACCGCGCCGAAACCCAGACTGAAGCCGCTGGTCCAGTAGCCGACTTTGATCTTCTGCGCGAACAACGGCGCGGACGTAAAAATCGCGATGCCGAGGACGGCAAGCGCCAGGTATTTCTTTCCTTTCATCTCAGCCCCTCTCTTCCTTTTTTACTTTTTACCCTTCGATTTGGCTCAGGGCATGCTTTTGCCTTTTACTTCATCAGATGAGCGCCCGGAGGCGCTTGATATACTCTACGACTTCCACGTCGGTGATGTCACGCGGGCGCGACGGCGCGATCTCGACGACTTCGCGGATGGTTCCCGGCCGCGGCGTCATCACGGCGACTTGATCCGCCAGGACCACCGCCTCCTCAACGTCGTGGGTCACGAACACAACCGTCATCGGCTTCATCCGGTGAATGCGCAGCAGCTCCTCGTGCATGAGCCCGCGCGTCTGCGCGTCGAGCCGCGAGAACGGCTCGTCCATGAGAAGGATGCGCGGCTCGGTGACGAGGCTGCGCGCGAGCGCCACGCGGCTGCGCATTCCGCCGGAGAGCTGATACGGAAATGCATCTTCGAAAAGGCTCAAGCCGACGAGGCCCAGCGCTTCGCGCGCGCGCCGCGTGCGCTCGGCGGCGGGCGTCGAGCCCGCTTCCAGGGCGAACTCGACGTTGCGGAGCGCGGTGCGCCACGGCAAGAGCCGGTCTTCCTGAAACATGTAGCTCGCGGCGCACCAGTCGTTCAGCTCTTCGCTGGGAGCGCCGCAGATGCAGATGCGGCCGCGGTCGGGCTTGAGAATACCGGCGATGATGTTGAGGAGCGTGCTCTTGCCGGCACCCGATGTGCCCAGCAGTCCGACGATCGAGTGCTCGGCGACCGTAAGATCGACGTTCCTGAGTACCTCCAGCCGCTCTCCGTTCGGGCCGGGAAAGCTCTTGCTCACGCCGCTGAGACCGATCACGGGCGCGCGATCTCCCGCTCCGGCGCACGGTTGTTGGGACGATGGCGCCGCATTCATACCGGTATCCGTCATTGGCTCTCCGCTTCTTTTCTCCAGCGGAAAAGATAATTTTCCAGCGGTTTTAAGATTCCCATTTCTATCGTCGCCATCATAATCACGAGCGTCAGCGTCCAGGCAAACACCTGGTCGGTCTGAATCAAGTCCGCGGCCTGGCGCAGACGATATCCCACTCCGCTGGAAGAGCCGATGGTCTCCGCCACGAGCGAGACACGCCAGCCGAAACCGAACGCCAGGCGCGCGCCGGAGAAAAAATACGACAAGATCGTAGGGAGATAGATCTTGGTCATGATCTTCCAGTCCGGCATGCGCAGCACGCGCGCCAGCTCGATGAAGTCGGCGTTGACGGCGCGCGTGCCCTGCCAGACGTTGGTGATGATAAGCGGCATGGCGGTCATGAAGACGACGAAGATCGTCGTGGCGTTGGAGATGCCGAACCAGATAATGGCGAAGATCGCCCAGATCGCCGACGAGACTGTGTTCAATACCGGCAGCACCGGCTCGAAAAATTCGCCAACGCGCTTCTTCGCTCCGAGCACGATCCCGAACGGCAGGCCTATCATCGTGGCGAAAATGAAGCCGACGCTGACGCGCCACAGCGTGATGGCGAGATTCTTCCACAGGTCGCCGTTGGCGGCAATCAAGTTGAGCGCGCGCCAGACGCGCGCCGGTCCGGGGAGAACGTAGTGCGGCATCGAGAGCGAAGCCAGCCACCAGAGAGCGACGATGATTCCGGCCAGCGCCAGGCGCTCGGCGATCAAGTCGAGCCGCGGCCCGCGGCGGGCGGAGAGCGGCAACGGTGTCTGTTCGACGGCCTCGGCCATGATGTCCCTTTATCTCATTAGAAGTGTAAGGGACAAGCCGGCGGACCGCCAGGGTTTTATCCGATGAAGGGACTTTGCCTGCCCAGGTCAGGTTACTCCGACCCTTTTTCCTTCAATCTCTTTGATGATTTTTCCCCACCCAAGTCCGTGGCGATTTCACGGAATTGTTCGAGGGCGGCTTCGAGGTCGTCGACGATTTTCCGGGCGAGAACGTCCATCATCCTTTCGCGGCACTTACCATGATCTCAACCAGCGTGCCGGGAGTCAGTACCGCACCCACCGCGCAGCGCGCGGGTAAGTTCTTTTTATCAACCCAAGCCATCCAAGCCT
>JBGQBP010000359.1:0-3364 GCA_041494945.1 Binatia bacterium
CTTCTGGCTGAGCAGCGCCAGGCGCACAACCTGGTCGGCCACCTCTCCCGTGACGCCGACTTTTTTCAGATCGCTTTCGTTCAAGCTGGTAAGCACGGTGACGGCCAGCATGAGCGGCTTTCGGAGCGACTCCTGCCGGCAAACCCGGTTCACTTCTCTGACCGTCAGGCGCATCATCGCCAAACTGCCCGAGGCGTGGACGTTGAACATTTTGACTCTGAGGCGGGTCGCCTCGACGGCGGCTTTGGCGACGGTGGTCGGGATATCGTGAAACTTTAAATCCAAGAAAACCTCGCCGCCCATCTCCTGGACGAGCTTGACGGCTTGAGGCCCGGCATGGGTAAAAAGCTGCTTGCCGATTTTGAACATGCCGACCTCGCCCGCCAGGAGCTTAAGCGTCGCCTTCACTCGCTCCAGATCGTCCACGTCGAGAGCGAGGATCAGCCGCTCGCGCATGGGCGTGGGAGAGCGGAGGAGTTGGAGATTGGACGCCATCGTCAGTTTTTCCGCGACGCTTCTTGGCCTGTCTCCGCGCGAATCGTCTCTTGGATTCGATCGGCCGCTTCTTCTATCGGAATCTCTTTCATACTGCCGTCGCGTCGCCAACGCAGCTCGATGCATCCCTTGTCGAGACCTTTCGCGCCCACAGTAACGCGCAGGGGAATACCGACCAGATCGGCGTCTTTGAACTTGACGCCCGGCCGCTCGTCGCGATCGTCCAGCAATACGTCGATCTTTCTCTGCCGAAGTTCTTCATATAGCCGGTCGGCGGCTTTTTGGAGTCTTTCCTCTTTGTAGTTGATCGGCAAAATCATCGCCTGAAACGGCGCAATGGCAAAGGGCCAGATGATTCCGTTTTCATCGTGGTTTTGCTCGATCGCGGCGGCGAGCAAGCGCGAGATGCCGATGCCGTAGCAGCCCATTTCGATGGGCTGCTCGCGCCCTTCGGGATCGAGATAGGTCGCGCCCATCTTCTCGCTGTACTTTTTACCGAGATAAAAAACCTGGCCGACTTCTATCCCGCGATAGAGTTCGAGACGGCCTCCATCGCAGCGCGGACAAGAATCTCCGGCCGCCGCCACGCGAAGGTCGACGAAAGCCGACGGCGTGAAGTCCCGCTCCTGGTCTACGTCGACAAAATGGGCGTCGGCCTCGTTGGCGCCGGCGACCGCGCCGCGCATGCCTTGGATCGTGTGATCGGCGATAGTCCGGAGCTTGAGACCGATCGGCCCCAAAAATCCGGGCGCGACCCGGGTGGCTTTTTGCACCTCGGCTTCGCCCGCCAAAACTGCTTCCTGACAACGCAGCGCGGACTTCAGCTTCAGCTCGTTGATCTCATGATCGCCGCGGACCAGGACAGCCACCAGTTCGGCGTTGTCGACTTTGTAAACCATCGTCTTGATAAACCGCTCGGCTGGGAGTGAGAGGAATTGGGAGACGTCCGCGACGGTTTTTTTTTCGGGCGTCGCAACTTTTCTGAGCGGCGGCGAAGAATCCTTGAGATCGCGCGCCGAAGGCGTATGGCTTTTGATCTCGGCCTTTTGAATATTCGCGGCGTAGTCGCACTTGTCGCAGCTGACGATGGCGTCCTCTCCCGATTCCGCCAAGACCTGGAACTCATGCGACAAGCTGCCGCCGATCGCGCCCGTGTCCGCCTCCACGGGGCGGAACTTGAGGCCCAAGCGGGTGAAGATCCGCCGGTAGGTGTCGAACATGTTTTGATATTCGCGGCGGCAATCTTCGACGTTCGGGTGGAAGCTGTAGGCGTCCTTCATGATGAATTCCCGCCCGCGCATCAGACCGAACCGGGGACGCACCTCGTCGCGAAATTTGGTTTGAATCTGGTACAGGTTGAAAGGGAGCTCGCGATACGACCGCACCACGCGGCGGACGAGATCCGTGATCACTTCTTCGTGCGTCGGCCCCAGGCAGAAATCCCGCTCGTTACGGTCTTTGAACCGGACGAGCTCTTTGCCGTACACTTCCCAGCGGCCGCTCTCCTGCCACAATTCGGCGGGCGAGGCGATCGGCAGCAAAAGCTCCTGCGCGCCCGCCCGGTCCATCTCTTCACGCACGATCGCTTCGATCTTGCGGATGACTTTGAGCGCAAGCGGCAGGTAGTCGTAAATTCCCCGGCTCAACTGGCGGATCATCCCGGCCCGGACCAACAGCTTGTGGCTGATGACCTCGGCATCGGAGGGGTCCTCTTTGAGGGTAGGAATGAGGGTAGTGGTCCAGCGCATGTTCTTTTACACAATGCAAAATGAAAATTGCAAAGTGTAAAAGTCAAAATGCCCGGAATCAGAATCCAGAATGCGGTAGTCAGAAGCCGTTGTCGTTTCCCGGAGCGTTGCTCCTAGATTCCAGATTCTATCTCCGAAACTTTTGCATTTTTCAATTTGCACTTTGCCTTTTGAACTGATGAGGTTAATCGTCCGTGGAAACTGCCCGTTCCGCCTCCTTCTCTGCCACCAGCTTTTCCACTTCTTCCATCAGGGCAGTCACGATCTGGGCTTCCGGCACTTTGCGGATCACTGCGCCTTTTTTGAAGATGAGGCCGATGCCCTTGCCGCCGGCGACGCCGATATCCGCCGCGCGCGCCTCACCCGGACCGTTCACCTCGCAGCCCATGACCGCGACGTGAATGTCTTTATTGCTGAAGGGCAACATGCGCTGCTCTACCTCTTTCGCCAGTCCCACCAAGTCGATGTCCGCGCGGCCGCACGAAGGACACGCGACAAAGGTCATGCCTTCCTTGCGCAGGCCGAGCGACTTGAGAATCTCCATTCCGATCCGCACTTCTTCCACCGGATCGGCGGCAAGGGAAACACGGATGGTGTCGCCGATGCCCTCGGCCAAGAGCGCGCCGATTCCGACGGAAGATTTGATCGTGCCCGTCGTCGGCGTGCCCGCTTCCGTGACGCCCAAATGCAATGGATAGTCCACCTTCTCCGCCAGCATGCGGTAAGCCTCGATCATCATGAGCGGATCGGAAGCTTTGAGCGAAACCTTGATTTCCGTGTAGCCGAGATCTTCCATGATGCCGATATGGCGGAGCGCGCTTTCAACCATCCCATCGGCCGTGGGCCCGTCGTATTTTTTCAGCAAGTCCTTTTCCAGCGAGCCCGCGTTCACGCCGATGCGAATCGGAATTTTACGCTCCGCGGCGACTTTGATCACTTCATCGACGCACCAGCGCTCGCCGATGTTGCCGGGGTTGAGGCGCAGGCCGTCCACACCCTGCTCCAGCGCGATCAGGGCGAGCTTGTAGTTGAAATGAATATCGGCGACGAGCGGGATGCGAATCTTATTTTTGATCTCGCCCAACTTTTCCGCCGCCTCGCGCACGGGAACCGCGACTCTC
>JBGQBP010000360.1:0-3346 GCA_041494945.1 Binatia bacterium
GACACGATCTACTTGACCGACGACGGCGACCATACCGTGCGTAAGTGCGCGCTGGATGGAAAAGTTCTACTGACTCTGGGAATCTCCGGCAAGCCGGCGCCCTATCAGAGCGGCGAGCCATTCAACCGCTGCACCCACGTCGCGCTGTCGCCGAAAAACGAAATCTACGTCTCCGACGGCTACGGCAACTCGCGGGTCCATAAATACTCTCCGGAGGGCAAGCTGCTTTTCTCCTGGGGCGAGCCGGGATCGGACCCCGGCCAGTTCAACATCGTGCACAATATCTGCTCGGACAAGGACGGCTACCTCTACGTCGCCGACCGGGAAAATCACCGCGTGCAGGTCTTCGACGGCAACGGCAAGTTTGAAGCTCAGTGGCACAACATGCACCGGCCCTGCGCGCTCTACATGGATCGCGGACCGAATCCACTCTGCTACTTGGGCGAGCTCGGACCCGGAATGTCCGTCAACAAAGACATTCAGAACTTAGGCCCCAGGCTCAGCATCCTCTCGCATGACGGGAAATTGCTCGCTCGCCTCGGCGACATCCGCCCCGGAGAGGCGCCGGGACAGTTCATCGCTCCCCACGGTTTAGCGCTCGATTCGCGCGGAGATATTTACGTCGGCGAGGTTTCATGGACGATCGCGGGACAGCATTTAAAGCCGCCGCGCGAAATGCGGAGTTTGCAGAAGTTGGTTAAGCGCGGGTAAACCGCTGTTGGTTACTCGTTACTGGTTACTCGTTGACTCAGTAGAATCGAATAACGAATCAACGAATAACTATTAACGAGAGTCCGCGCTGCCCGGAATGGCGAAGGCAAACAGACCGATTGTGACCGCCAGCAGCGCCACGGCGCTCAAGCCGAGAGACCAGTGCACGCCTATAAAGCCGCCCAGCACACCGACGGTCACCCCGCTAAAGGCGCGCAGGCCGTTGCTCGACATATTGAAGAGACCGATCAGCCTCCCGCGCAAATTCGCCGGCGCCTTGAGTTGGACGAGCGTCTGGGCCATCGAGCCGAAGGTGAGATTGAGAACACCGGCCAGGAAGAGCAGCGCGAGCGCGGCCGGATAGCTGTTCGTAGCGGCAAATCCCGCGATTGCCACGCACCAGAGCGCGCCGGCGATAATCGCCGTCCGCATGTTCGCGTGCAGCAGTCCCCTGCCCTCCAGCAAAAGTCCGCCGACCACTGCGCCGGCGGCATTGGCGGCAAGCAGGAGGCTGTAGGCCACGCCTGCTTTATCTGTTCCAAGGTCGTGCGCGTACTCAGGCATCTGAGCTTGAAAAGCGTTGCCGACGAAGAGCGACGAAAATCCGGCCAGCAGCACCATGGACAAGATTACGCGGTTGCCAGATACCTGCTTGAGCGCTTCCACCGCATCCTTCAGTCCAAGTCCCCGCGCCCTGACACCGCGCGTTCCGTGTCTGCTATGTCCGGTATACGGCGATCTGAAGAGCCAGACGGTGAGCGGTAAATAGATCAGAACGTTGGCGAGCAGTCCCATCGACGGGCCGAACGCGAGCATGAGGCCGCCGCCGACGGCGGGCCCGAGGAAAACACCCAACTGGCGTCCGGTCGAGTTGAGGCGCACGGCGCTCTGGAGATGTTCGGAGCCGACGATATCGTGAATCAGAAGCTGGCTTGCCGGCCCCCATAGAACGCCCGCCAGGCCGTGCACCACGAGCAAGGCCGCGGCATGCCACATCTGGATCGTGTTGGTGAGAAACAATAAACCCCAGGTCAGCGACACGAGCATGTACATGACTTGGGCGGCCTGAATGATGCGCCGGCAGTCGTAGCGGTCGGCGAGCGCGCCGAAGTAAACGGAAAAAAACAAAAACGGCAGCCAATGGGTGAGAACGGCGAAGCCCGCCAGCGTCGGCGAATGAAAAGCCTGAAAGATGACCCAGTAGGTGATGACGTGCTCGATGTTGTCCGCCATCATCGACAGCATGGTGGTGATAAAGTAGACGCGGTAGTCCCGATGGTGGAGCGCCGCGAAGGCGACTTTTTCTTTAGCCAATGGCGTGGCGGATTCGGACGTTGGAGTCCCCGGCTTCACACCGAGCGCTTCTCCCGCGGCTGAAGATAATTTGTTCAAATTTTCAGAAGACAAAGGAAATTCTCCTCGAACGAAACTATCGGAACATGCACCGCCATGCAAACGAACGGCGAGAACACAGCGCGTTCTCGCCGTTCGCCCTGAGCTTGTCGAAGGGCCTAGACGACGGTCTGTTCGTGACTCGATTATCGGAGCTGCTGCGCCAGCCAGCGCGCTACTTCTTCGGCGTTTCGATTGGGAGGAAAGACCGGATAAAAAACTTTTTCGATTCGTGCATCGCGTATGATCATCGTCAGCCGCTTGATCAGCGTCATCGATTCGACTTGGAAGGTCGGGAGGCGCAGCGCTTTGGCGAAAGTAAGATTAGCATCGCTTAGCAACTCGAACGGGAGGTGAAGCCTCTCCGCCGCCTCGCGTTGATACTCCGTCGTTTGTGTCGAGAGACCGAAGACTCCGGTGCCGAACGTCTAGAGTTCTTTGAAGTGGTCCCGGAACGCGCACGACTCCGGCGTGCAGCCGCGCGCGCCGGGAATTTCATTCCAACCTTGCGGCGGCTCGACATCGGGCCGGCCGGTGCGCGGATAGCAATAGAGAACGGTTCTGCCGGGAAGTGCCGCCAAGTCCACGCTGCGTCCGGCCGTCGAGTGCAGCGGAACCGACGGCACGCGCATGCCGGCGAGATGATCGCACGCGCCGTCGTCGACGGGAACGGGAAGATCGGTGGGTAATTCGTAGACGTTATCTGTTCTTGCCATGAGCTTACGTCAGGGAAGGGTTTTTCTCGATTAACAATTTCAAAATCTTCTCCTGCACGCCGTCGAAGCCGCCGTTGGACATGACGAGAATCACGTCGCCGCGCGCGGCTTCGCGCGCGACGTAATGCGCAATCTCATCGGCGCGCTCGATGGACACGGCTTTGCCGTTGCTCGAAACGCGGTTGATCTCCGCGACGACTTCTTCGGGATGGAGACGTTCTTCCGGCGCGATCTTCTCGGGCTGGAAGAGTCCCGCGATGACGACGCGGTCGGCAAGCCCCAGCGCCGCGGGAAACTCGCGCGCAAAGATTCTGCGCCGGCTGGTGTTGCTTCGCGGCTCGAAAACCGCCCAGATTCTTCGAGAGGGATAAGCGGCTCGTACGGCCTCGATCGTTTCTCGCACCGCTGTCGGATGATGCGCGAAGTCGTCGAGAACGGTAATCCCGCCGACTTCGCCTTTCAGCTCCTGCCGCCGTTTGACGCCGGCGAAAGTCGCCATGCCGTCTCGAATCGCCTCGGGCGCGATC
>JBGQBP010000361.1:0-3342 GCA_041494945.1 Binatia bacterium
GTAACTCGCGTAGGTCGCCTCCAGGATCTCCGGGTCGGTGACCTTCATGTATTTGGCGATGATCTTTTTCGCGCCTTCCTTATTGGTCAGCCCATAGTGGATGCCGGCGATGAATCCTTTGAGGAAGTTCTTCACCGCCTGAGGATTCTCGCGGATGAATCGGTCCGTGGTTTCGATGACCTGTTGCGGATAGGGAATCGCAAGGTCCGCGAGGTTGACGAGGACGTTGTAGCCCTGTTTTTTAGCCGTCAGGTCGAAAGGCGGCGCGATGATCGTGGCGTCGAGCGTGCCAGCCACGAGCGCGGCAAAGCGACTCGGCTGGGCGCCCATCTGGATGATCGTGACATCCTTGGGATTGATGCCGACCTTTTCCAGCAACAGGCGGACCGCCGTGTCCGTGGTGGAGCCGAAGCGGCTGATGGCGATCCGCTTTCCTTTGAGCTGCTGCAGGCTGGTGATGCTCTTCGCCGCGACCAGGTTGTAGGGGAGCGTGTTGATATAGCCGGCCACGACGATCGTGTCCGCCCCCGCCGAGCGGGACGCGATCGTAACCGGCCCGGAGGTGACGGAGAACTTTACCTCGCCCGCCATCGCGGCTTGGGCGAGCAGCGTGCCTCCTTCGAAGAGCACGAGCCTGGGGTCGAGACCGTGCTTTTGAAAAAGTCCCGCGTCTCTGGCGATAAAGGGATGAATCAGGGACGCCGACATGCCCGCGACTCCGACCACGACCGGCGTCTGCGTCTGCGCCGGAAGGGGGAAGGGCGAGAGCAGGAGAAGACAGAAAAGCGCGAGCCAAAAATTTGCATTTAGATTTTTCATTTTCGCTACACCGCCTGATTCTTTTTGTTTTTATGGATCGCCCAATAAATTTGCTCCGGACTCAGCGGGAGATCGTAAATTCTTACGCCGGTCGCGTCGGTAACCGCGTTGCCGATCGCTGCCGGCGTCGGCGCGAGACCCGGCTCGCCCAAACCTTTGGCGCCGTACGGCCCTTCGGGCTCGGCGCATTCGACGATGATCGGGATCATCTCCGGCAGATCGAGCGCGGTGACGAGATGGTAATCGAGGAACGACGGGTTGCGCACTTTGCCCGTTTCATCGACGATCAGGTGCTCGTGCAGCGCCGAGCCGATTCCCATCGCCAGCCCGCCTTCGATCTGCGCCGCGCAGTTCGTCGGGTTGATCGCTTTGCCCACGTCGTGCGCCGCCGACATGCGCAGCACACGCGCCCGGCCGGTCTCTTCGTCCACCGCGACTTCCGCAGCCTGGGTCGCGTACATATAAAAAGCAGACGCGTGATCGCTGTGGCCGGTCTCCAGATCGAGATCTTTGGCGATCTGATAGGTGTACGAAGCGTCGCCGCGCACGGTTCCCTCGGCGCCGAGCTTTCTGCGGACGACTTCGGCAACAGTGAGCGCCATCTCCGGATGGTTTTTGAGAAAGACTTTGCCGTCGGAAAAAGCGATTTCTTCTTTCTTGCCTTCGAGCATCGGGCTTGCCATCTCCGCGATTTTTTCGCGCGCGTCGATCGCCGCGTGACGGACGGCGTTGCCCATGTGGTAGGTGCTCCGGCTGGAGGTCGTCGAGGCGTCGAACGGAATCGCGTCGGTGTCGAGCGGCGCCATGCGGACTTTTTCGATGGGGATCTTGAGCTCCTCGGCCGCGATTTGAGAGAGAATCGTGTTGCATCCCTGGCCGATCTCGACCGTGCCGGCAAGGACGGCGGCTTCGCCTTTGGCGTTGACGATGACGCCGGCGCTCGACGTCGTCGGCGTGCGCGTCGGCTTGGAGATGCACGCAAGCCCTTTGCCGATCTTCAACCCTCTAACGCTTGAGCTTTTCTTTCCCCATTCGATCGCCGCGGCGGCTTTGATGAGCGTTTCCGTCAGGCCGACGTTGTTGAGCTGCTCTCCCCAGTAAGAAAGATCGCCGTCCACAAAAATATTTTTCAGGCGAAACACCAGCGGGTCTATGTTCAGCCGCTTCGCCAGCTCGTCGGTGTGCTGCTCGACCGCCCACGCGCTCTGAGGGATGCCGTAACCGCGGTACGAGCCGGCAACCGGCGCGTTGGTGTAGACCGCGTACCCATCGACTTTCACGTGCGGGATGCGATACGGGCCTGGCGCCGGCAGGCTGCCGCGAATGCAGACCGTCGGGCTTTTCTCGGCGTAAGCGCCGCCGCCCCAATAAATAGTCATCTCGCGCGCGACGAGCGTGCCGTCCTTCTTGACGCCGCTCTTGACGGCGACGATCGCGCCGTGGCGCGTGAGCGTGGAAATAAAAGTTTCCTCGCGATTAAATTTGACGCGCACGGGCCGGCCGTTGGTGTGATAGGCGAGCGCGACGGCGAGCGGCTCGACTTTGAGACCGCCCTTGGAGCCGAAGCCGCCGCCCTGCAGCGGATTGATGAAGCGAATCTTTTCTTTCGGAAGACCGAGCGCTTCCGCCATCTCGTGCAGCGCGCGGAAGGGCGCGTCGTTGGCCACCCAGATCGTGACCCTGCCGCTCTCCGGATCGACTTGCGCGTGCGCGGAGTGCGGCTCTATCGCCGCGTGCTGTATGATCGGCACGGAGTAGCGCTCTTCGAGAACGATATCCGATTCGCGGAAACCCCGCTCGACGTCGCCGGTCCTGAGCTTGAAATGCTCGCAGACGTTCGGCATCGCGCCGGGCACGATGAATTCCATCTTGCGATAGCTCGCGAAATTCTCGTGAATCGCGATCGCGCCGGGCTTGCAGGCATCTTCGGGCGAAATATAAACGGGCAGATCTTCGTACTCGACTTCGATCAGCCGGGAGGCGGCCTGCGCCGTGTCTTCGTCGATCGCCGCGACCGCCGCGACCGGCTCACCGATGTAGCGGACTTTGTCTTGCGCTAAAAAAGGTTTGTCTCGAATCGACTCGCCGTGAATCCACGGCGCGTCTTTTCCGGTGATGACGGCGACGACGCCGGGATATTTCTTCGCTTTCTCTGTATCGATGCGCTTGATCCTGGCGTGCGCCTTCGAGCTGAAGAGGACTTTTCCGTACACCATGTCCGGCAGGACGAGGTCGTAACCGTAAACCGCTTCACCCGTGACCTTCTCCTGCGCGTCGACGCGCGTGACCGGCTTTCCGACAACTGTGAGTGGTTCCATTTGGGGCGACTCCATTAAGATTGTCTCGTT
The DNA here is from genome assembly GCA_041494945.1 of Binatia bacterium. GTDB lineage: Bacteria > Desulfobacterota > Binatia > UBA9968 > UBA9968 > JAJPJQ01. Next base: position 3,168 of record JBGQBP010000361.1, read on the forward strand.
ACACGAAAAGTTTGTCACTCCCGCGGAAGCGAGAGGGAATCCAGGATTACGTAGGGGCGCGATTCATCGCGCCCTCTTACTGGATTCCCGTTTTCACGGGAATGACGGATAAAAATAAAAACCACGGTCAACGCCGGGCGCGCAGTTCCGCTGCCGCGTCCTGGACGGCTTTGAC
>JBGQBP010000362.1:0-3336 GCA_041494945.1 Binatia bacterium
ACGCGTTCCGCGGCAGCGGGACGACGTTCATCGACGGGAAGAGATTCGACTGGGATCAGGGCGACTGCTTCGTCGTGCCGCTCTGGAGCTGGCACAGCCATCAGAACCGCTCGAAGGACAAAGAAGCGATTCTTTTCTCGACGAGCGACATGCCGGTCCTCGAAGCGTTGAAACTCTATCGCGAAGAAGCCGGCGAAGGCGCGTGAGCGACACGGGACTTCAGCATCGGGCGCTTTCTATTTCCCGCTTCAATTTCCATCGCGCGTACATACTTCTCCCCATACCTACTGGAGACACAGATTTAATGTTCGAAAGCAGGAACATTTATTCTCGCTTATGGAATCAGTCAGCCAACGCGCTCTTACCGGTCAGTCCGCTCACGTGCTTTCCATTCTTCCAACGTACGAAGCGCCGTGTCCGCTGGCGCAGCCGAGCAATTCTCTTCTGGGTAGAGTTTAGTCGAACCAACCAGACTTTTCGTGGGCGCTCAGAAAGATCTCAGAGGCGAGGCGTGCGAAGGTCCGCGAGCGGAGGCGTACTTATTCCAGTACGTTGACGCCGTAGCCCGCCACTGGCGGGCGTTATACTAACCGGGCCGAGCACAACCATCATAACGCCTGCCAGAGGCAGGCTTTGGCCTATGAGGCTTTTGGACAGCCCGCTACGTTTCCCTTTCGCTGGTGGGGCCGACTTCCCCGGTGCACCACGGAACGAAAGCCTTCATCTTGCACGGCGCGCCGTTCTCCGCGAGATCTTTCTCGAAGATCTCGTGGATCTCGCGGTCTTCGTCGCCGTACTCGATCTGCCAACCGCCTTCCTTCAGGCTCCGGTCGGCGAACTCTCCGCCGCCGCCGCGCGGCGAGTTGACGCCCATATCACCCGGACGGAAAGCCAGGTAACGGGCGCGCGTCGTCCCGGAGTTGAAGTGCTGATGAGTACAGTTGTCGCTGGGAACGACGACCATGGAGCCGACCTGCCAGTCGCACTTAATCATGTCGGAGCGGTCTTCCTTGGTCCAGACGAGCGAGAAACCGGCGCTGCCGCTGAGGAGCAGAAGGTGCGCGCCGGGGCCGTGGCGGTGCGCTTTCTTGTACGTGCCGATGGGAAACTCCGAGATATGGTTCTTGGTGTTGTTGTTCGCCATCTCCAGCATGGCGTTGATGCCGCCGGCGCCGCGCTCCTTCCATCCATATAACTTCATGTCGGGCGCGTTGGCGATGAAGTTGGACTCCCACACCCGCCGCGTATAGAGCTTGCCGTTGCCGCTGAAATAATCCTCCTCGCCCGAATAGCGGGCGCGAAACATGTAATCGTTGTTGAAGATGAACTCGTTGTCCTGGTAGAGCCGCATCATCGGCGGCGCGTTGGTCACGGCGATGTAGCGGACCGGCTCCTGGCCGCTGCCGTTGAAGTTCTGGTACCACGCGTTGAGCGGGATGGAGAAGAGGCTGCCGGTGTGCCACTCGAAAGTATTTTTTTGCTTCGGGTCCTGCCAGATGGTGGTCGCGCCGCGGCCCGATACGATGTAGATCGTGAGCTCGTACATGTGGTGCTCCGGCTCGGACTTGCCCCCGGGCTTGATCTCCACCACGTGACAGTCGTTCGGCATGTGGCGATTGGCGATATGAACGACCGCGCCCCGGCCGCCCTTGCGCTCCCACGGGCCCAGCTCGATCGTCGCCACGCTCGGAAAGTAGAACTCCTCATGGACTTTAACGCCTTCCTTCTTGAGCCAGTCCTCGTATGCGTCCGGCTTCCGATAATCTTTAAGACCGTCCTTCGGCGTCTCGGCGACTTTCATGTCGGTGCCCAGCATGACCATGGTTGAGTCCTCCTCTTATAAAAATGACGCGGGGTGAAGCAATGACTCCCGTGCGTCCTCTTTTTGAGATATCCGATCCGGTCTTACCTTGTCAATGAGCAGGGGTTGACGTCGGGGTATGCGACGATTTAAAAGACATACTTGATGGAAAGGAGGTCAAATCTATGACCACAGCCGCTGCCGCTCGAGAAGCGCCGTACGCTCTCGCCGATGAAGTCATCATTTCGGCCGATTCGCATATTATGGAGCCCGCGGGCCTCTGGGAGAAAAACTTGACGCCCGGGCTCAGGGAAAAATATCCGAAGTTCCCGCCGCGCAATTCTCCCGGTGAAAAACCCGGCGGATGGGACCCCAACGCGCGCCTTAGCGAAATGAAAGTCGACGGGGTATCGGCGGAGGTGCTCTACCCGACCTCCGGGCTGCGTCTTTTCGCGTTGGAGGATGCCGCGCTGCAGGAAGCCTGTTTCCAGATCGCCAACGATTGGCTGATCGAGTACTGCAAGGTGGCGCCGGGAAGGCTGGTCGGCATCCCGTCGATATCCCTCTACAACCTGAAGAATGCGATCAAAGAACTGGAGCGCTGCAAAAAGGCGGGGCTCGTGGGCTGTCTGATCTGGCAGGTGCCGCCCGAGCATCTTCCTTTCACCAGCGACTATTACGATCCGTTCTGGGAAGCGGCTCAGGACTTGAATATGCCGGTCAACCTCCACATACTCACCGGCTTTAATTACAGCCGCTTCGAGCGCAAGGGCCTCGACATTTTCAAGGCGACCGTGAATACGAAGCTCTATGACGCCGCGAACACGTTGTTCGATCTGGTCTTCAGCGGCGTCACGGCCCGGTTCCCCAAGCTCAAATTTGTCTATGTGGAAAACGAGGTGGGCTGGATCCCGTTTTTCGTCCACGAATGGGACAAGTATTATCTACGATTTCGCAAGCGGGTGGATATGCCGTATATGAAGAAAATGCCCGGCGAGTACGTCGCGGAACAGGTTTATGCCACGTTCTTTAGCGATCCCGCCGGCGGCTGCCTCATGCAGCGATGGGGGCAAGACACCTTCATGTGGTCCAACGATTACCCGCACGCGGCCTCGACCTGGCCGCACTCGCGGGAAGTGATCGCCCGGGAGCTCGGCCACCTGCCCAAGGACATCCTCAGAAAAGTGGTCCGCGAGAACGTGATTAGACTCTACAATCTTAAAATTGACGGAGTGAATGCCTAAGAGCTAGAATGAACCGATAGATTCTGAAAGGAGAGCCAACATGACCGGAACCGCCGCAGCCAGAGCAAAGGAGAACGAGACGCCGAAAGCCCAGCTTTTTTCGTTAAAAACCCCTTATATGAAACAGGGCCGGGTGACACAGCTCGTTGCCGAGACGCCGAATATGTGGATCCACACCAAGATCAACGCCGAAGGCGGCGAGAATGAGATTCACGCCCACCGCGATGAAGACCACTCCTTCATCGTGTTGGAAGGCGAGATGAGCGTGTTCGATGAAAAGGGAAACGAAAT
>JBGQBP010000363.1:0-3302 GCA_041494945.1 Binatia bacterium
ATCAAAGAAGAGGCGCAGCGGCTCGGATTCGCGCTGGTTGGAATTTCGCCCGTAAAAATTCCGCCGCATGAAGAATCGTTCGCCCAGTGGCTGCGAAAAGGCCTCGGCGGCGAGCTGGGATATATGACGCGGACCGAGGAGCTGCGCCGCGATCCCAAAAAGCTTGTTCCGTGGGCGACATCTGTGATCTCGGTGGGAATGAATTACTTCGCGCCACTGCCGCGGCCCGAGGCGTCGGAGGACTCTCGTGGTTGGATCTCGCGCTACGCCTGGGGCGACGATTACCACGATCTGGTCAAACAGAGGCTGGATTCTCTCTTGGAGAAAATCAGGGATATCCATGGCGGTCCGGTTGAAGGACGCGCGTTCGTCGATTCCGGGCCGGTGCTGGAAAGAGCGATAGCAGGCATCGCCGGCATCGGCTGGATCGGCAAGAACACGCATCTCATTTCGCCTGAAAAGGGCTCGTGGTTTTTTCTCGGCGAGTTGTTTCTGAGCTTGGAGTTGGATTACGACCGTCCGATTCGAGACCGCTGCGGCAAGTGCGACCTCTGTCTCAAGGCCTGTCCGACCGGCGCTTTTGTCGGGCCTTATATACTTGACGCCCGCCGCTGCATCTCTTACTTGACGATCGAGCTAAAAGGATCGATCCCGCGCCACCTGCGCCCGCTTATGGGCAACCACGTTTTCGGCTGCGACATTTGCCAGGAGATTTGCCCGTACAACATGAAGACGAAGCCGACCGGCGAAGAAGCATTTCAGCCGCGCGAGGGTCTCTATGCCCCCGAGTTGATCCCGCTGCTTTCTCTTACCGAGGAAGAATTTCGCCGCCGCTTCAAAGGCAGTCCCATCCTTAGAGCCAAGCGCCGCGGATTTTTGCGCAACGTCGCCGTCGCTCTCGGAAATCTAAAAAGCCGCGAGGCTGTTCCGGCTCTCATGCGCGCCCTTGACGACGAAGAACCTTTGATACGCCAACACGTTGCGTGGGCCTTGAGCCAGATCGGCACGCAAAAATCGCGGGCGGCGCTCACCGAGCATCTAGACATTGAGTCGGATTCTGAGGTGAGAGAGGAGATAAAAGAAGCGCTCACACAGTCTGAACGATAGGACGAATAAACTCTCGTTAAGTTTGCGGCGCCAGCGCGGCCTTCAGAGTAAACGCCAACGCCGGCGAGATCTTGGCCAGCTTTCCTTTTCCGTCCACGCAGGCGTGTCGCGTCCATCCCTCGGCCAAGATTTCCCCGTCGTTTTTTCGCGTGATTTTATAGCTGAAATCGAGCGTGGCGCGGCCGAGCGCCGTGAGTGTCGTCTCGACGGTGATCTCGTCGTCGAACCGCGCCGGTTTAAGGTAACGGCACGAAACTTCCGTGACCGGGAAGAAAAAACCCGCTTCCTCCACGGACGAGTAGGTCGCGCCGATTTGCCGCAGCAGCTCCGTCCTTCCCATTTCGAACCATCGTAGATAATTCGCGTAGTATACCAATCCCATCTGATCGGTATCGCCGTAGATAACCCGGTAGGGCGCTAAATTTTTTTGCATGGACCCTGTTTATCCCGTTCGGTCGCCAAGGACAATGTCGTGTGAGGTTCCATTAGCCGGCGTCTTGACGAGTACGGTTTAATAGGTGTTAAATTGCTTATTATGAGGATGAAAGGGGGACGTTATGATGAACCCAGGTCTCGGGCCAAGGCGGGCGCGTATCCATCGCGTATGGGCGGTCGTCCCGGTGCTCTCGGCGTTTCTCGCGGGGGGGCTGGGAATTCAATCGGATCGGGCGATTGCGGCGACATTGATCACTCAGGATCAAACCTCCCAGGCCGTCTCGATTCGCAATCTGACTGTTAAAGACGACGTGGTTTCCGGCGAGCTGGTGAACAATTCTTCCCGGACGCTTCAGGATGTGCAATTGCTCATCCGCTACACCTGGCTTTGGAATAACGAGTTGCATCCCGGCCAGGACGATTTGAGCGATGCCGTTTATTACACGGCGGAAGGGGACATTCCTCCGGGCGGGACGAAGCCGTTCACTTATAAGCGGCCTACGCCTTTGCCCTCGCGCACGGACGGTCACTTCGAAGTCGCGGTTTCAGTCGCCGGTTTTGCGGAAATCATCCCGCAGAAGTGATCGGTTTCATTCGTTATAGATCAGTTCCGGCGCTCGGCGTATCTTTTCTCGATATAGCCTGGAGGATTGCCGCGCCGCGATTGGACCTTTAGCCAGTCTCCTTGTTCGCCGACAACGTCGAGCTTGGTGCCTTTTTCAACTTTGGCGACGGCTTTGTAACGAAGGCCGGCTCCTTCTCTTACGTACGCATCCGCGATGGTTATGTACGATCCCTCGGCCGGCGTAGTGAGTTGCGCCGAGGACCCGGATGCCGGTTTGGCAAATCTCTCGTCGATATATCCGGGAGGATTTCCTTGCTTTGAGACGACCCTGAGCCAGCCGTCCTCGCGCCCCGCGACATTGACTTTCATGCCGCTTTTTATTTCCGCGATAATCTTGTGACGGGTTCCCGGACCGCTGCGTACCTTCACATCCTTAACAGTGGTATACGGCTGGGTCTGCTCCGAAGAGTCGGCGACGGTATCAGGCTCACGCGCCTCTTTTTTTTCACATGCCTGAAGCGCGAATAAGATGAAGAAGAGTGTCAGAGCTAAGCCAAGCTGCCTGAAAAGCAGGGTCATGGTATCCTCCCCGGGGTTCCTCGCCCTTTGACGCTAACAGATAACCGTGCGCCGAGCAATTTCAACCTGGCTCTGTCCATTTTTTTCTGTCTATTTTTTCCTTGACAAATGGCGCCTTTTTTGAAATGAATACGACAATCTTATGCTTAGGGGGTTACGATGAAAAAGGCGAGGCTGGCTGCATGTGTGACGTTGGTCTTTTTCGTGAGCGGCTGTGCCGGGATGACCTATAAGCAGAAAGCCGCTCTTACGGGCGCCACGATCTGCGGACTTGTCGGAGCGGGCGCCGGCGCAGGCGGCGCGCATATTAAGCGCGGCACCATAAAAGAAGGTGGGGGCGCCGCGATCGGCTTCGTCTCCGGCGCGCTACTTTGCGGCGCGCTTGCTTATTGGCTCGCCGAGGAGCCGAAGGCAGCACCGCCGCCACCGCCACCGCCGCCGCCACCACCACCACCTCCTCCACCTCCACCAACACCACCGCCGCCACCAACACCACCCCCCCCCCCACCACCACCCCCACCCCCCACCCCCCCCCCCGGTAAAAAAATTGCCGCCCAAATGGGGGCGCAAAAATTAAAAAGGGTTTACCCCGAGCTAAGGGAAAAAAAAAAAAAAC
>JBGQBP010000364.1:0-3299 GCA_041494945.1 Binatia bacterium
CTGGGCTGGGGCTTCGGCGCCGTCCTCGCCAACATCTTCTACATGCCGACCAAGGTCACGTATGCCGGCCTTGGGCTCCTGACGGGAGGACTGGGCTATTTGCTGACCGCCGGACGCGGCGACGTCGCCAACGAGATTATCTATCCGGCGGTGAAGGGCACCTACGTCGTGACTCCGAGTCACCTCAAGGGAGAGCAGCCGGTCGTTTTCATCGGCTCGTCTCCCGAGGAGCCGCAGGCACAACAGCCGCAGCAGGTCTCCGCTGCTCCCCAGCGTTAGCCGCCGAAGCAAACGCCGCGCTTGGAAGACTTGACGAACTCCAGAAGTGAAAGCACTTCCGGAGTCAGGTCTTTTCTTACCTCAAGCTCGCGGATCGCGAGACTAAGATTTCGTCCTTTGCGAAAAAGGACGCGGAAGGCATCTTTCAGCGCGCGGATTTTCCGCTCATCGAATCCGGCGCGTTTCAGTCCCACAGTATTCACACCGCGCACCGTGTGCTGCCAATCCACGATCGAGTAAGGAGGAACGTCTCGGCTGGCGCCGCTGAGCCCGCGCATCAGCGATAGCTCGCCCACGCGCACGAACTGGTGCACGACGCAGTTGCCGGAGATAAACGCGCTATCGCCTACCCCGACGTGTCCCGCCAGCAAAGCGCCGTTGGCGATGACGATGTGATCGCCGAGACGACAGTTATGACCGACGTGCGAGGTCGCCATCAAATAATTATCGTTGCCGATGACCGTTGAGGAACCCAGCGTCGTTCCGCGATGAACCTGAACAAGCTCGCGGAAAACGTTGTGGCTGCCGATTTTAAGATAAGTCTCCGCGCCGGAGTAGGCCTTGTCCTGCGGCGCGCCGCCCAAAATCGAGCCGGGATGAATTTCGTTCTCTTCCCCTATTTCGGTCCAGCCCACGATCGTCGCGTGCGCCAGCACGCGCGTGCCGCGCTGGATTTTGACCGGTCCTTCGACGACGACATAGGGGCCGATTTCGCATTCGGGATGGATCTCCGCCTGAGAATCAATAATAGCCGTCGGATGAATGCTCATAACGTCAGACGGTGCTTCTAATTCGAGTCGTCGTCATCGTCGTCCGATTTATCCTCGGTCTCGATTTTCTTTCCCGGGACGCGATAGCGCCCTTCGGCCCAAGCGCCGAGATCGATGATCCGGCAGCGTTCGGAACAAAACGGGCGGTGTGGATTTTCCTCCCATGGAACTACGGTTCGACACATCGGGCAGCGAACCACGAGCGGCATAACAACATCCTTACGTATCTAAAGTCGCAGGCGCGAAGAGATCTTCGACCGCCGGCTTTTTCTCCATCAGCCCCTGATCCAGAGAGTAGCCCATAAACCGCTCGATATTAGCGCGGTTCTTACCAACGCCGTACGGCCACGGGTCGTCGCCCAGCAAATGTCTCTCCTCCTCGAAGAGATGGCGCCCCCAGACCAGACGCGACCAGTTCGGATCGTCGTAATAGCGCCGGCAAACTTCCTTGGCCTTCTCGAATGCTTCCATCACGCCCCGCGCGAGCGACGGATTTTGTTTGAGCACTTCATCCTTGAACGCCACCACGTGCATGATGGGAAAAAATCTGTTCTTGCGAAAATAGTTTAGCTCTTCCTGCCTGGCGTTGGAGAAAAGCCGGCGAATCTTCCCCGAGCCTCGCAACACTTCTTTCGGCGGGTGCGGCATGAACAGCGCGTCGATCTCGCCCGCTTCCAACAAGCTCCCGATCTTTTTCCCCGCCGGTACGAGCCGGATTTTCACGCCCTCCTGAGGCTTGAACGGAACCGTCTCTTCCTTGGCGACGACCCACTCGATCTTGTGCCAGTCCACGTCGTATTCGGACTGCAAATCTCCCTTGGCCAGAACGGAAAGCGTCGTTTGAAACGTGCTGAGTCCGACTTTGCGGTCGATGAGATCATTCGGCGAGTCGATGCCGGCGTCGGCGCGCACCCACATCTGTGACATGCTGAAAAGACGGCGCGGAAAAACCGGGATGGCGGTAAAGGGCATGCCGCGGCTCTTGGCCATGAGATAGGAGGAAAGGGAAAGCTCGCAGATATCGAACTCCCCTTTCTGGAGCATTCTTTCATGGCGATCGACGCCGTGTTTTAACGGCTCCGATTGCCCGACCAGGAGCACGTCGAGATCCGCTCCATCGATCGAGACCGCGCCGTCGAAGAAAGGAAAGTGGCGATCGTAGTGAGAAAGCGCCATCCTGAGCTTGAGCTTGGCCATGCGTCCTTCCCGCGCTTACTTTAGCGGCTGATATTCCATGAAGCCGTGGACCGAAAGGTCGATCAGATTTCCTTCCGGGTCGGAGACCCGCATCTCCGCGTACGGAGTGCCCTCCGGGCGCTTCTTGATTTGTTTCTCCGGCTGCTGCTTCTTTACGCGCTCCAGCGTTTCGTTCATATCGTCGATCTGAACGCCGAAATGATAGAGTCCGTTCGGGCTCTGCTGCGCCGAGTTGTCGAGAATGGCGAGCTCGAAGTAGCCGTCGGTCAGATGAACGGTCTTTCCCGTGGGATGCCTGGGATGCGATCCTCGATGGATCTCCTCGAAGCCGAAAACTTCTTTGTAGAAAGCAGCCAGCTTTTCCGGATTTTCGGTTCGAATTGCCAGGTGGCGTATCCGTGCCATGGGGGTTCCTCCTCTGCGATTGACTTCAATTCTGATTATCCTATTTGCGCCGCTTCTGTCCACACCTGAGCCGCGGGCCAGTTGCACATCCACCGGCCATCGGGTACTGTTTCGTCGAAAACCGAACCGTACGCCATCATGTTTCACTCGCCGCGCCGCGTTGCTCTAGCCGTCGGGATTGCCGTTTGCTTCTCGTTTACCGTCGTCAACTGGGACGGCGCCAGGCTGACCCACGCAGCAGCTCCACCAGTCCCCAAGACAAATATCATCCGCGATATCCCGTATGCCAAAGCCGCCGATTCAAAGAACGCGCGGCGTCAAACCCTCGATTTGCATCTGCCGGAAACGGCCGTGCGCAAACCTCCGCTGGTTGTCTTTATTCATGGCGGTTTCTGGACCCTCACCGACGACGAATACCAGATCGGTCCCGCTTTCGCGGACGCGCTGCTGCCGAACGGCGTCGCCGTCGCGCTCGTCCGCTACCGTCTCGCGCCGGCCGTTACTCATCCCGCGCAAGCCCAGGATATCGCCGCGGCAGTCGCCTACCTTATCCGGTTGGCCGATAAGTACGGCTACGACACAAAGCGCATATATCTCGCCGGTCATTCGGCGGGCGCGCATCTCGCGGCGCTCGTCGCTCTCGATGGC
>JBGQBP010000365.1:0-3279 GCA_041494945.1 Binatia bacterium
CTAAAAATAGGCTTGACACGCTTCCGATTAGGGTATGATATTTCCATGCGGCCGGTTGGAAAGGGGAAGTCCATGCGTGAAATACCGATTCATTTCTATGCTATTCTTGCTGCGGCTCTCGCGAAAATGGCGATCGGCGCGTTGTGGTATTCGCCAGCTCTCTTCCTCAAGACCTGGCTCACGGTCTCCGGCGTCACGGAACAACAGATGAGGGAAGGAATGCCCAAAGCTCTGGCTGTGGAATTTGTCGGAAGCCTTCTCATGGCTTTCGTCCTGGTTCATGCCGTCCGTTATGGGGGAGCGACGACCGCGGCGCGGGGGATGGCCGTTGGTTTTTTCAATTGGCTCGGTTTCGTCGCGGTAGTCACGATCGGCGGCGTGACCTACGAACGAAAACCATTCAAACTTTTTTTATTGATCAACGGCTACCTTTTCATTTCTCTTCTCGTCATGGGCGCTATCTTGGCGGTTTGGGGCTGAGCCCGGCGCCTCAACCGCGGAAAAAATGCAAGGAGACAGTATGAGTGAAGCTCAACCCGGTATTCTCGGACCGTGTCCCAGATTGGCGCGTTATCTGACGTTCTCTCTCACGGAGATCGCGCGCGCCGGTAAAGCATTGCAGTCTTTGTGCGACGTCGCCGACGGCGACAAAACCGTCGTCGGCATCGGCCAGCCGTTGGTGCTCGGGCTCGGCGGCAGTATCGGCGGACTCCGCACCTTCCCATCTTATGCCGGCGCCGCTTTCACCGTACCTTCGACGCCTGCAGCGCTATGGTGTTGGTTGCGGGGAGACGACCGCGGCGAATTACTGCACAGATCAAGATCGATTCAACGCGCCGTGTCGTCCGCATTCAGCCCGGACTCGGTGATCGACGCGTTTCAGTATGGCGCCAGCCGGGATTTGACGGGCTACGAGGATGGGACGGAGAACCCGAAGGGAAAAAAGGCAACTAAGGCGGCGATAGTCCAGGGCGAAGGCGAGAGGTTGGATGGATCGAGCTTTGTCGCCGTGCAGCAGTGGGTTCACGACCTCGACCGATTCGACTCCATGCCGGCCAAAGAGCAGGACAACGCCGTCGGGCGCCGGAAGAAGGACAATGAGGAAATCGCGGACGCTCCTCCTTCGGCGCACGTGAAGCGAACGGCGCAAGAGACTTTCACGCCGGAGGCTTTCGTGTTGAGGCGCTCCATGCCGTGGGCCGACGGCGCTCGCGCCGGTTTGGTATTCGTCGCGTTTGGCAAATCCCTCGATGCGTTCGAAGCGCAGTTGAAAAGAATGGTGGGCGCCGAAGACGGCATTACGGATGGGTTGTTCAAATTCACGCGGCCCATCTCCGGCAGCTACTTCTGGTGCCCGCCGATGAGAAACGGCCGCCTGGACTTGAGGGCGCTGGGTTTGTAATGAACGCTCCGCGCGTTGAAAATATCTTCGCCGGCATTCCGAACGGTGTCGGACAGGAACAGTTTCTTACTCTATTCGAGAACGAAGCCGTCAAGATCGAGCGCATCGTTTCCCAATCCCATAAGAGCCCGCCCGGATTCTGGTACGATCAGCCTCAAGACGAGTGGGTCATCGTCTTGCGCGGCCATGCAGTTCTGGAATTCGAAGGCGGCGAGCTGATTGAAATGAAACAAGGAGACCATCTCGCAATCGCGAGGCATCTGAAACATCGAGTCAGCCAAACCGGTCCGGAGACTATCTGGCTGGCCGTGCATATCGAATAGAGATAGCATCAGGCAGTCATCCAGGGAGAAACAAGCAACATGGCGGAAGCCAACGTTGTCGGCGGCATTATCGGCGGCGGGCTGATCGGCCTTGCCAGTTTGATGCTGCTTGCTCTTAACGGCCGCATCGCCGGCGTATCCGGGATAGTAGGCGGCATACTGACCGGCAGCGCGGGAGACCGGTGGTGGCGCGCAGCATTCGTCGTTGGCTTAATCGCGGGCGCCGAGGTTTATGCGCTGGCGCCGCGCGGCGGCTTGCCGCTGCACATGCAGGCTCAGGGCCTGGGGCTGATTGCCGCCGGCTTGCTGGTAGGGATCGGCACTCGAATCGGCTCCGGATGTACCTCCGGACACGGCGTCTGCGGTCTGGCCCGGCTGTCGTCCCGTTCGTTGGTGGCGACGCTAACATTCATAATCGTCGCCGTCATCACCGTGTTTCTTTCCCGGCATGTTTTCTCATGAAAACCGCAGTTAGCGCGTTGTTGAGCGGATTTATTTTCGGCCTCGGCCTCGCCGTCTCGGAAATGACCGACCCGGCGCGAGTCATCGGCTTTCTGGATTTAGCGGGCCAATGGGATCCAACGCTGTTGTTTGTCATGGGCGGCGCGCTCGCGGTAACATTGCCCGGCTTTGCAATGGTACAGCGCCGGCCACGCCCGCTGTTGGCCGAGAAATTCACTATGCCGACGAAGAAGGAAATCGACGCGCCGTTGATTATCGGTGCGGCCATTTTCGGCATCGGCTGGGGTCTGGCCGGATTTTGCCCCGGCCCCGCTCTGGCCGCACTATCCACGCTCTCGCCGTCGGTGGCAGAGTTTGTCGCGGCGATGATTGCCGGGCAATGGCTTGCGTCGCGGGTTGAATTGCGCTTGGGTGTGGGAGTACAAACCTTCTGTGACGATGAGGGGTAACCCAATCTGTCCGACGTGTTCGGTAATAAAATATAAGGAGGTGCGACCATGGCGTATTCTATTCGTAAAGTAGACGTGTGGGTGGGTGAGATCGAGGACCGCCCCGGCGGGCTGGCGAAAAAGCTGGAGGCGCTGGCGAAAGCGGGAGCGAGCCTGGAGTTTATTATCTCTCGCCGCGCTCCTGGAAATCCCGACAAAGGAGTCGTTTTCTTGACGCCGATCAAAGGGACGAAACAAAACCGCGCCGCAAGCGAGGCCGGACTCAATACGACGAACAGTCTGCATTCGGTCCGCGTCGAAGGCCCGGACCGTGCGGGACTGGGCATTAAAATGACCCGCGCGCTCGCCGACGCCGGCATTAATCTGCGCGGCCTCTCCGCAGCCGCCCTCGGGCGAAGAAGCGTGAGCTATTTTGCTTTCGACAACGTCGAAGATGCGGACAACGCGGTCAAGCTATTAAAGAAAGCTCTGAAGTAACGAGCCGAAACCGCTCGGCCCCCGCTTGACTACGTCCCATTAAACGAGGTAAAAGCAATACCCGTCGCTGAGTTCCAGCGACCATAATCATTAGCGGAAGGGAAGGACTGTTATGAAATCGATTGTAGTCAGGTCGTGGTGCGCCATTTTAGCCGTGGGGTTGCTC
>JBGQBP010000366.1:0-3277 GCA_041494945.1 Binatia bacterium
CGCAGATAACTTTCCGGCTCGCGGTGATTGGCCGAAAGATAGTAGAGATTGGCGGCGAATCGGTCCCAACCCTTCGGGTCCCTCAATCCTCCGCGCCCGAATTCGCCGACGGCGTCGCGCATCTTGCGGCGAAATTCTTCATGGCTCATTTCACTGCGCGCCGTGCCGATCACCACGAATCCTTCCGGCAAGTGGGAATCCAGCGACAAACTGTAAAGCGCGGGAATGAGTTTGCGCTTGGTCAGATCGCCGCTCGCGCCAAAGATCACCAGCGCGCACGGCTGCAGGCTTTCCGTTCCGTTCGACTTGAGCGATTCCACGGTCGATCCGGATTCCACGCTCAATCCTTTTTCAGCGCATGGCCGCCGAACTCGTGGCGCATCATGGCGAGCAGCTTGTCGGCGAAAGAGTCGGGGTCGCGCGAGCGAAACCGCTCAAGCAGCGACAGCGTGATGACCGGCGCCGCGACCTCGAGGTCCACCGCCTCGGACACCGTCCAGCGGCCCTCGCCGGAATCCTCCACGTAGGGCTTGATGCCGCGCAGGCCGGGATTTTCCGCCAGGCCGGCGGCAATCAAGTCCAACAGCCACGAGCGAACCACGCTGCCGTGGCGCCAGATCTCGGCGATTTGATCGAGGTCGAGCTTGAAATCGGTTTTGGCCTCCATGAGCGCGAACCCTTCGGCGAAAGCCTGCATCAATCCGTACTCGATGCCGTTGTGAATCATTTTGACGAAGTGGCCCGCGCCGCACGGTCCGACGCGTCCCCAACCTTTATCCGGCGCCGGCGCCAGCGACTGAAAAATCGGCTTCAGCCGCTCGACAACTTCTTCGTCGCCCCCAACCATAAGACTGTAGCCTTCCTTGAGACCCCAGATGCCGCCGCTGGTTCCTACATCTATATAATGTAGCCCCGCTTCTCTGAGCGCCGCCGCGCGGCGGAGCGTATCCTTATAATAGCTGTTGCCGCCGTCCACGATCGCGTCGCTGAACTTCAACTCGGGGACGAGCGCCTGAATCGTTTGATCGACCGGGTCGCCGGCAGGGACCATGAGCCAGACGACCCGCGGCGGCTTGAGCACCGCGGCCATGGCTTTTGGAGAATCGGCCCCGGCGGCGCCTTTCCTCACGACGCTTTCGACGGCCTGCCAACTACGATCGTAGCAAATCACGCGGTGACCGGCGCCGAGGAGGCGCTCGGTCATGTTGGCGCCCATGCGCCCAAGACCGATCATGCCGAGTTCCATGCGCCCCTCCTTTCCAGCAGGCAGCACCGCGAATGTTGAATTTTAAATGTTGAATTTTGAATTATAGAACCTCTTGATTTCAATTCAACATTCATAATTCAAAATTCAAAATTAGTGAGTTAAGGATGCACCTGCACCAGTTCGACTAACCGTTTCAGCCCGCCTTCCACGTCACTGCCCAAATTCACTCTCAGCACCCGGCGCTTTCTCTGCTTGAGCGCGGTAAAATCTCCCAGCGCCTGCGCCCGAATCAAAGAGCCGAAAGTATAGTCGGTCTCGGGCACGGGCAAATCTTCCGCGGGCTCGTCCACGATTTGAAGAATAAGAACCGAGTTCGGGCCGCCTTTATGCAATTGTCCCGTCGAGTGGAGAAAGCGCGGCCCGTATCCCAACGTCGTCGCGAGCCGCAGACGGTCGCGCAGGGAAACGCAGATTTCTCTGAGCGCGGCCGTATGCTCCGGGGTCGGGTTGAGATAGGCCTGAAGCGCCAGATAGTCGCGCTCTTTCTTTTTCGCCAGCCACGAAGAGACGGCTTGCCGCAAGGCGGACGGGTCGGCGGCCGCTGCTTCGTCTTTCACAGGCGCGCTTTCCCCGCCGGTTTTGCCCATGGCTTGTTTCGCCAGGTCTTTGGCCAGTTGGACATCCGGCTGATTGAACGGATGGATACCCAGCGCCGCTCCCGCCGCCGCCACCGCGACTTCCCAGCGGAAAAATTCCTGGCCGAGAGCTATTTTTTCAGCGAGCTCGATTTTAATCATGGGGTGGCCGGCCGATTCGAGGCCCGCCACTTTCCGATCCAACTCCGCGTTGTCGTCGTTATCCAGCCGCAAGTAAACGAACAAACGGTCCGTGCCGTATTTGTCCGCCGAAGCCAGCGGCTCATCGGCGACGGGGACGATCCCCTTCTTGTCCTTGCCGGTGCTCTCAGCGATCAACTGCTCGATCCACGAAGGCAAGGCCGCCAGCGAAGGCGAGGTGAGGAAGGTGATTTTGTCACGCTTTGCCAGCGTCAGCTCGCCCAAAGCCGCGCCGAGAACCAGCGCGGGATTGTCGGACTCGCGCGCGGCGGGCGACACCGCCCGGCTCATGATGCGCGCACGGTTGAGAAGCGCGTCGATATCGACGCCGGCGAGCGCCGCCGGGAGCAGGCCGAAAACCGTCAACGCCGAATAGCGTCCGCCGACGTCCTCCGGCGCGTTGAACACGGCGCGAAACTTTCTCTTGCGCCCGAGCTTTTCGAGCGGCGTTCCCGGATCGGTAATGGCGACGAAATGTCCGCCGACCTCGCCCGTGGCTTGAGCGAGCTTGTGCCAGAAGTAATAAAAAAAGGAATTGGTCTCCGTGGTCGTGCCGGACTTGCTGGACACGAGAAAGAGCGTGTGCGCCAAGTCGATTCTTTTTTCCACCGCCCGGACCGCCGCGGGATGCGTGCTGTCCAACACCAGCAGCTCCGGATATCCGAAGCCGTTGCCGAACGTGCGCTGGAAGACTTCGGGCGCCAGGCTCGAGCCGCCCATTCCCAAGAGCACGACGTGGCGAAATCCGTCGGACTTCGCCTTGTCCGCGAAGGCGCGGAGTTCGCCCACGCGGCTCCGCATCGACTCCGGCAGCGCGAGCCAGCCCAACCGGTCTGTGAGTTCCGGGAGCGGATCGGCCGACCAGAGAGTCGGATCTTTCTGCCACAGCCGGGCGGAAAATTTGGCGGCCACCCAGGCCTTGAGCCGCTTATCGACGCGCGCCTGATGTTTTCCCAGGCGGAGATCCAGGCGATTCAGTGCAGCGCTTTGCGATGAACTGAATGGTGACCCCTCGACAGGCTCGGGACTAAAGGCTGTCGAGGGGGCCTCCCCTGAGGCCCCTCGAAGGGTCGAACCGGCCTCCCCTGAGCCATGAGGCTCTCGAATGGTCGAAGGGGCCATCGCGGCGCGTTTTTTTTCCAGCGCCGCCATCAAATCGTCGAACGACTTGACGAAGGCGGCGACGCCGTCGTCCTGAAGCTTCTTCCCGACTTCCTCCAGGTCGATGCCCAGC
>JBGQBP010000367.1:0-3275 GCA_041494945.1 Binatia bacterium
GAGCCGCTTCTACGACATCCAGCGCGGCTCGATCAAAGTCAGCGGCGTCGACGTGCGCGAGTGGGACTTGCAGGCGCTCCGAAGACACATCGGCGTCGTGCTGCAGGATGTGTTTCTCTTCTCCGGCAACGTCCGGACCAATCTCTGCCTCGGCGAGAGCGGCATCCCCAAAGAGCGCATCGACCTAGCGACGAAATACGCCAACGTGGACCGCTTCATTGATCGTCTCCCCGCAGGGCTGGACGCGCAAGTGCGCGAGCGCGGCAGCAATTTCTCCACCGGCCAGCGCCAGCTCCTATCGCTCGCGCGCGTGCTGGTGTTTCAGCCGGAGATTTTGGTTTTGGACGAAGCGACGTCCAGCGTGGATACGGAAACCGAGTTGCTGATCCAGGACGCGCTGGAAAAAGTCATGAAAGGACGAACCTGCCTCGTCATCGCCCACCGCCTCTCCACGATCCGCAACGCCGACCGCATCATCGTCTTTCACCACGGCGAGATCCGCGAAGTCGGCACGCACGCCGAGCTGATGCAGAAGCGGGGAATTTATTACCGGCTGTATCAGTTACAATACGCGGTGGAGGAGAAGGTTGTGGCAGGGGACGCGGGAGTGAAGATGTGAGACGAATAGATTCTTGCACGTCAAGTGTGCGGGGTTCGTCTTCAACCATTTTATTCACCGCAGAGACACAGAGATCACGGAGAAACTCATTTCCATTGCTTCGGGGACAGACCGGAAGAAAAGAAAAAAATCCTCCGCGTCCTCCGCGCCTCTGTGGTGAGTGAATTTCAAATCCTTTTGGCTAGGTTTTATGCGGAAAGAAATCCAATTTCATTATGACCGGGAAGCGGATGTGCTTTACCTTTCGGTGGGGAAGCCCCAAAAGGCAAAAACGGTAGAAATGGGAGATGACTTCATTTTACGGTTACATCCAAAAACGGGAGAGGTCATAGGAATGACCATTATCGATTTCACAAGACATTTTCCCAATCTGAAGACAGGGATCAAGCTTCCCGTGAAGGGCTCTTTTAATCCTGGGCAACTCTTAGAGCAAGTTCTTACGCCGCACGGCGAGTAAGTTTCGATGAAATTCGTTATCTCATTCCGGCCGGCCTCAACGTAAACTCCACTGCCTACTACGCGAGCGGGACGAAGTCGTACTCGCCGATTCCCTGAAGCACGAGAAACGTCGCCGACGTGTCACCGCCGTTTGTGACGAGATGCGGGCGGCGCGGCCGAACCGAGTAGGTATCGCCGGGACCGAGCCGTATCTCTTCATTAGGCTCGCGCAGGAACAGAGTGATTTGTCCTTCGATCCCGTAGAACGTGTCCTGAATATGGCTGTGGCAGTGCCACGGCACTTTTTGGGTCGGGGAGATTTGAAGCTCGGTGATGCGGAGCCCGGGCCGTCCGCCATGATTGACCCGGCGCTCGACTTCGTAAAAGCGGCTCGCGTCTTTGATCGCCTCCATGTTGTCCTCCATCCGGCGCAGGTTTTTGTCTCCCGATCGCGCCACTCAAGGCTTGGGGTTTTTGATCCAATCGGCGATGATATCCACGGCCTCTTTTTCCATGCCGATGAACCCGTGCCAGTGCAGCGGCTCGCACGGATTGCCGCTTGCATTGGCGCCGCCGTTGACCATGACGAGTTTTTTCACCGGCGCGTTTTTCAGTCGGTCGATAATCCGGGGCACTTCTCTTGGAACGGTGACCTCGCACGAATCCTTTTGGTGATGCATAACGAGAACGGGAATCCGTATCATTTCTAGTTTTTGCGACGGCACTGCGCCTATTCTCTTGAGGCTCGTCACGCTCGACGTAAGTACCAGCCCCGCCAGCTCCTCGTTGCCGAAAGCAATCGCCGCGGCCGCAGCCGAGACGGTCCCACGGCTGGTGCCGACCAGCCAAACCGGCAGGCCGGAATCTATTTTCACGTAGCCCACGACTTGGCGCAAATTCTGGATGTGTTCAGGACTGATGCGAAATTCATACTCCAGTTCCTTGTCGGAAGGCCGGTTGGCGACCGCAACGTTAAATCCCTTGGCGGCGAAGAGGTCACGGGTGCGCACCAGAAAATTATCGGACGTAGGCACATCGTCTTTCAAGCCGATATCGCCAATATTACCGGGCAAAAGCACAACGGTCGCCGTCGCGCCGTCGCGCTTCATGTAGTAAAAGGATACCGAGACACCGGGGCGCGTGTCGAGCTTAATAACTTTGTCCTCGGCCAAGGCCGCAGTAGATGAGGCCAGTAGAAGGCCGATCAGCAGGATTCGCATAATGCTTTTAAGGAAGCGGCTGGGGTCTGGCATGGATCTCTAAACAATCCTTGCGCAGAGTTGTTCCGCAACTACGTTGCGATCAAGATGCAGCCAAACTGTCGACAGATCCATGCGTGAGCCCGCGACTCGGCAAAAGTTAGGTTCCGATAATCTCGTTCAATCCTTCAATAACCTGAGCGACTTCTTCCGGAGACGCCCTTCCAATCACCTTCCCGATCCTCTCAATCGCAAGCGTTCGGATCTGGCTGATTTTTACCCAGGATTTTTTCGGAAGCCCTTTGGCCTGAAGTTCGAGCGTCAGAGGAAAACCGGCCCGCTGAGGCTGGCTCGTGAGAGCCACGGCAATGACAGTTCCGGAACGTTCATTGAAGACATCCTGACTCAGAATCAAAACCGGACGCAGGCCGGCTTGCTCACGGCCCCGTGTGGGATTCAAGTCGGCCCAGCGGATTTCGCCTCTTAGTATTCGGGCCATTCTGCTAGATCCTCGGAGAGGCCCTCTTCCGCAAGAGCCTTCTCAAATGCCGGATCCAATTTGGCACACTCTTCGGCTAGACGGCTTTTCTCGAGCCGGGCAAGCTTTTCCGCGACCGCTTCCTCAATGGCCTGACTGCGATTGGGAAAGACTTGTTTCCGAACCAGTTTGTCGAGACGATTAAGGGTGGACTCGTCTAAAGAGATCGCGACTTTGGACCTTCCCATGGTTCACCTCCCGGTATGATGATACTTCATACCACCCTATGAGTCTAAGGTCCACTGACCCGCGCGTAGAATTGCCGCTACGCTGGCGACCTCGGGGTTTTTCCTAAATGCTCTTTTTGTGGTAATTTGATGTAAGGATAACTCGTCGTGAGAAGGTTCAGGTCATCCAACCGAAGATTTCTGTTTTCTTTTTTCCTGCTCTGTGCTTTCATTTTTTCCGGCTGCTCGCCGGCCTACGTGATGCAAGCGGCCTACGAAGAAGGGAAAATCCTCTGGCGGCGGGAGCCGATCGA
>JBGQBP010000368.1:0-3188 GCA_041494945.1 Binatia bacterium
GAATCGAAGATCGAGGTGTTTTGCGGTTCGGGCTGTCGCGCCGTGGCCTAAGGAGATTTTTTTACTCTCGCCGGTTGCCTATAGCTTCAAGCCTTCTTCTTTCGCCGGCAATAAAACCCGCACCGTAGTTCCTTTTTGTATCTGGCTCTCGATCTTGAGCCGGCCGTGGTGGGCCTGGACGATGTGCTTGACGATCGCGAGTCCCAGCCCGGTTCCCCCAAGCTCGCGCGAGCGCGTCTTGTCCACGCGGTAAAAGCGCTCGGTTAATCTCGGAAGGTCCTTCTCGGGGATACCGCATCCCGTATCCGACACCGCGATTTCCACCATCGCCGGGTGGTGATTTGCGGAGACGGCCAGGGAAGCGCGTACTTTCACTGCTCCGCCGGCGGGCGTGTATTTCACCGCGTTGTCGATCAGATTGATGAGAAGCTGTTGCAAACGGTCCGAGTCTCCGAGGATGGAAGGCAGGCCGGGCTGAATATCCTGCGACAGCGCGATATCTTTTTTGCGCGCCTGGTCGTGGAAGACTTCTAGGACGCGCGCGATCAGCTCCGCGGTCGGGAGAAGCTCTTTGGTCAACTGGATCTTGCCAGACTCCAGGTCGGACAATGCCAGGAGATCGTTGATGAGTCTTCCCAGCCGTTCGGAGTGGCGGTAGATGACGCCGAGAAAATGTTCCTGGTCTTTGGGATCGGCTGGCGGAGATTGGAGCAGAGTCTCAGCGTAGCCGCGGATGGCCGTAAGCGGCGTGCGCAGCTCGTGCGAGACGTTGGCGACGAAGTCCGAGCGCACGGTTTCGAGCCGCTTGAGCTCGGTGACATCGTGGAACACGAGCACGTAGCCGAGAGACTTTTCGTCCGCGCCGCGCAAGCTCACCGCGTTGACCCGGAACCACGCGCCGCCGTCGAGCGCGATTTCCTTCGTAAAGCACTCGTTCCTGCAATCGCAAGCCAAAATTTCTTCGATGAGCTTTTTCATCTCCGGATGGCGCGAGATTTCCATGAGAGAGGCGCCGCGCAGATCGTGATTGGCGGCGAGGTTGAACATTTTCTGTGCGTTCTCGTTCAATAGGATGAGCCGCCCCTGGGTATCGACGACCAGAACCCCTTCGGTCATGCAGCGCAAAATCGAATCGACCTTCTCTTTTTCTCCGACGACGCCCTTGATTTTCTCTTGAATGCTGCGGCTCATCTCGTTCAAGTTTCGCTCCAACAGGCTGAGCTCGTCCTCCCGGCCGATGGGAATTGGTAGCGGAAAAGAGCCTCGGGACACCTCCTCGGAGAATTCGACCAGGCGTTTAACTCTTCTTTCCAACTTGCGGGAAAAGAAGAAAGCCAAAAGAAGTCCTAAGCCCGAGAACATCAGGAGCCCGAGGAGAATGGCGTGGCGGATGGAACGCTCCGCCGCTTCGATGGCATTCAACGGAATAGAGAGCCGGATGATCCTTTCCGGTTTGTCTTTGCCGTCGAGGACGGCCTGGTAGAGCATCTCATGCCGGACGGTCGTGCTGTAGCGAGTGCTGGCGCCGGCGCCCTTGGACAGCGCTTCCAGAACTTCGGGCCTGGTCCCGTGGTTTTCCATAGCCGTCGAGGATTCTTCGGAGTCGCCCAGCACCTTCCCGTCCAGGGCGATCACGGTAATCCGGACCCCGAGGTCTCGCTCCAGCTCGCGGCAGATTTGATCCAAAGCGTTTCCGTCCAATCCGGGCGGAAGTAGACGGCTTACGATTTTCGCCTCATCCCGCATCTTCGCGGACAGGGAGGAGACGTGAAAATCTTTTACGATGGAGGCGGCGTAGAGATAAAAAAGCGCGGATAAAAGGAAAACGACGGCGAGGTAGGAGAGAAACAGCTTGACGACGACTTTACTTTTCCAGGGCCTTTTCATCGAATTTGTAGCCTACTCCCCGGACGGTGAGCACCCACTCCGGCTTGCGGTCGTTTTTCTCGATCGCCTTTCTTAGCCTTCGTATATGGACGTCGACGGTCCGCGGGTCTACGAACACCTCGCCGCCCCAGACGCGGTCGAGAAGTTGATCGCGATTGAGGACGCGGTTGGGATTTTGCACCAGAAAGCGCAGAAGCTCAAATTCCTTGAGGGTGAGGCGCACCGCTTTTCCCCGGACGGAAGTTTCATAGGTCGAGAAGTTGATCTTCAACGGGCCCTTTTCGTAGGCTTCGCCGCCCGCCGCCGCCGGCGCGTCGGTTCGGCGCAAGATCGCTTTGACGCGCGCGACCAGCTCCCGCGGGCTGAAAGGCTTGGTGAGATAGTCGTCGGCGCCCATCTCCAGTCCCACGATCCGGTCCGCTTCGCCGGCTTTGGCGGTGAGCATGAGGATCGGGATGCGCGCAGTCTCGGGATGCTCGCGCAGCCACCGGCACAGTTCCAAACCGGACAAACCGGGAAGCATGAGATCGAGAATGACCAGGTGAGGCTTCTCGCGCTGGATGAGCTTCAGCCCCTTTTCTCCGTCCTCGGCTTCCAGCACCGCGAAACGCTCTTGGGCGAGGTTGTAGTGGATGAGCTTGCGGATATCGGGCTCGTCTTCGATAACAAGGATTTTTTTGGCGGCCATGGGAGTCGTTATTCGCTGCCGGTTATTGATTAGGGGATCGACGAGCATACGGCCAACATTGACGGTGCTAGATCGATTGCGGAATTACTTTCATGTGCCGGATGCTCTTGCCTTTTACCATAAATACGACCATCTCGGCGATGTTGGTCGCGTGATCGGCGATCCGTTCGAGATATTTCGAGATTGAGCTGATCTTCATCGCCCGGTTGATCGTGTGGGGATCTTCGATCATGAAGCTGATCGTCTCGCGGAAGATCTGGCTGTTGAGATCGTCGACTTCCTGGTCGTCTTTACAAACCTTCAAGGCGAGGTCCGTATCTTCTCGCACGAAGGCGTCCAAACTTTCCCGGATCATCCGCTCCGAGGTTCGCGCCATGCGCGGGATGTCGATGTAGGGTTTTAGCTGCGGCTCCTCGTTCAGCTCCAGGGCGCGCTCGCAGATGTTGACCGCCATGTCGCCGATTCGCTCGAGGTCGGTCGTGATCTTGAGAGCCGTCGTGATGAAGCGAAGGTCGCGCGCGGCGGGCTGGTGCAGCGCGAGCAGACGAATGCACACGTCGTCGATCTCGACGTCGAGGCGGTTCACCTCGTGGTCTCTTTCGATGATCGTCTC
>JBGQBP010000369.1:0-3156 GCA_041494945.1 Binatia bacterium
GGAGTGTTGAGCAACGGAGAAGAGCAAGGCAAGGGAAACGATCTGACGCGCGCGGCCAGCGAGCAGCTTTCCAACGCCCCATTGAATTACATCGGCTACGTTGAAGGAAGGGATATCTTCAACGACAAGGTCGACGTCGTCGTGTGCGACGGCTTTACGGGCAACGTGACGCTCAAGACGATGGAAGGCCTGGCGGGTTTCATGATGCGGACACTCAAAGGCGCGTTTCAACAGAGCGTCCTGAGCCGCGCCGGATATCTCCTGAGCCGGAGATCCTTGCGCCGCGCGTTTGTGCGCTTGGACCACACCGAATATGGGGGAGCGCCTTTGCTCGGTTTGAACGGCGTGGCCATCGTCGCTCACGGCGGCTCGGGTCCGAAGGAGATCAAAAACGCCATCCGTGTGGCGCAGGAGGCGGTTTCACACGACGTCAATCGCCACATCCTCGAGATGCTGGGAGAAGCCAACGACATACAGCCGGAGACAGCGGAAAAACTCCCGCGCAGGTTCTGGCAGCGAGTCAAATCAAAGTTCGGCGATAAATCGGCTTCCGAGGAAGTAAGAAAAGAGAGCAAAGGTGGAGGAAAAAGCTAAGGTCGCCTTTGTTTTCCCCGGTCAGGGCTCGCAGTACGTGGGGATGGGGAAGGATCTCTACGAGCGATTCGACGCGGCCAAACGAATTTTCCTGGAGGCGGAGGAGGCGGCGCAACTGCCTCTTCGTCGCCTCTGTTTCTCCGGTCTGGAAGAGGAACTCAAACTCACCGAATATACTCAACCCGCTATTCTGACGGTCTCGGTCGCCGCCCTGCGCGTCCTTGAATCCGAATTCGCGATTCAGCCTCTGTGTGTCGCGGGCCATAGTTTGGGCGAATACAGCGCGCTGGTCTGCGTCGGGGCGCTTGCCTTCGCAGACGCGGTCAGGGTAGTACGGGAGCGGGGAAGGTTGATGCAACAGGCTGTCCCTCCGGACGCGGGCGCCATGGCGGTTTTTCTTGGCCTGGCCGCGGCGGAGGTCCAGCAAATATGCAACGAAGCCGGTAACGGCGAGGTCGTCGCCCCGGCAAATTTTAACGGCGCGGGACAAATCGTCATTGCCGGGGCGAAGGCGGCGGTCCTTCGGGCGATGGCGCTGGGCCGCGAGCGCGGCGCGAAAAGAGTGCTCAAGCTTCCGGTGAGCGCGCCGTTTCACTGCCCGTTGATGCTCCCCGCGTCGGAGGGATTGAAGAAAGTGCTGGACACGATCCAGATCAAACCTTTTTCCATCGGCGTAATCACCAACGTCGAGGCCGCGCTCAACCGGGATTCCACAAAGGTGAAATCTCTGCTGATCGAGCAGGCGGTGCGCCCGGTGCGCTGGGAGGAGTCGGTTCGATGCTTAGAGGAATTGGGCTGTGAGCGCGTCCTGGAAATCGGGCCTGGAAAGGTCCTGAGCGGTCTGATCAAAAGAATCAGCCCGAAGCTCAAGGCGGATAATATCGAAACTTCCAAGGATTTAAAGAATGTAAGTAAGCATCAGGCGTGACTTTACAGGGGCAAATAGCTTTGGTGACCGGCGGGAGCCGGGGAATCGGCAGGGCCGTGGTCCTGGCGTTGGGACGCCGTGGGGCGCGCGTCGTGGTCAATTACCGGGGCAACCATTCGGCCGCCGAGGAGACGCTCAAGCAGCTTTTAGCGGCCGGGGGAAGTGGGGAGCTCTGCCCCTTCGACGTTTCCCAGGAGGCGCAGGTGGACGAGGCGGTAAAAAAAATCGTTGACCAACACAAAAAAATTGATATTGTAGTCAACAATGCCGGCGTGACCTCCGACAATCTTTTAGTTCGACTCAAGCCGGAGGATTGGGACCGGGTGCTCGGGATCAATCTCAAAGGCACGGTCCATTGCACCAAGGCCGTGTGTCGTGGCATGATGCGCGCGCGCTACGGCCGGATCATCAACATGGCATCCGTCGTGGGCCAGATGGGAAACGCGGGCCAGTCGGCGTATGCCGCTTCCAAGGCGGGAATCATCGGCTTCACGCGCGCGATGGCGCGGGAGCTGGCGTCTCGCGGAATTACGGTGAACGCGGTGGCGCCGGGCTACATCGACACTGAGATGACGGAGAAATTGCCGGGCGATCTCAAGGAGGAGTTCCTGAAGTCGATACCTTTGGGCCGGTTCGGTTCCGGCGAGGACGTGGCCGAAACGGTATCCTTCCTTGCGGGCCCCGGGGGCGGTTACATCACGGGACAGGTTATCAATGTTAACGGCGGACTTTTGATGGCGTAGGAAAATTGCCAAGAGGAGGTGAGACGAATGGCATCATCTGTAGAGGCCAGGGTGAAGGAAATAGTATGCGAGCAGTTGGGCGTCAGCGAGGACGAGGTGACCCCCGAGGCCTCATTCGTAGAGGATCTGGGCGCCGACTCGCTGGACATCGTCGAGTTGGTGATGGCTCTGGAAGAAGAGTACGAAATGGAGATTTCCGACGAAGACGCGGAAAAGATCAAAACCGTTCAGGACGTCATTGGCTACATCGAGAGCCACAAGTAGCACAGACCGCAGACAAGAAAGCAGAGGATAAGCGCCGCTCATCGCGGGCGCTTACCTGTCATGCCAAAAAGCTAATCGCAGGAGCCCGGGTGGCGAACCGCCGCTCTCCTGCGATTTTCTTTTCACCAGCAGCGAGATAGTGAGAGCCGTGTCAGGACGTTGATCGGGAGTCTTTGTGATCGTCATCGGCAGCGACCACGGCGGAGTCGCGCTTAAGGATTTTTTGGTGCAAAAGCTGCGCTCAAAAAACCTTGAGGTGAAAGATCTCGGGACGCAAGGAAGCGACTCGGTGGACTATCCCGATTTTGCCAGGCTCGTCGCGCTCGAGGTCGCCAAGGGCGTGGCCGAGCGGGGAATTCTCATGTGCACCAGCGGAGTCGGCATGTCGATCGTGGCCAACAAGTTTCCGGGCGTGCGCGCGGCTCTGGTGCACGAGGTCCAAGGCGCGCGTATGAGCCGCGAGCATAACGACTCGAACATTTTGATCCTGGGCGGCGGCGTAGTCGATCTGGCGGTAGCCGAACAGATTCTTGACGCGTGGCTGGAAACGCCGTTCGCCGGCGGCCGGCATCAGCGCCGCATCGATAAGATCTCACAGGTCGAGCGGGAGCTCGGAACACGCGTCGA
>JBGQBP010000370.1:0-3123 GCA_041494945.1 Binatia bacterium
ATGTTTCCATGCTTCTTGGGCGGGTTGTGATCTCTCTTATTCTTCAGCATTTCGAGCGAGCGGATCAAGACCGGCCGCGTCTCTTCGGGATAGATGACCTGGTCCACGTAACCGAGCTCGGCGATTTTGAACGGGTTGGCAAAAGTTTCGCGGTAGCTCGCCGCCAATTCTTCCCGCGCCTTCTCCGGGTCCCCTGCTTTCTCCAGCGCCTCGCGAAATACGATGTTGATCGCGCCCTCGGGCCCCATGACGGCTACTTCTCCAGTGGGATAAACTAGATTAATGTCGCCACGCAAATGCTTGCTCGACATCACGATGTAGCCGCCGCCGTATGCCTTGCGCGTGATCACGGTGATCTTGGGAACCGTCGCCTCGGCGTAAGCGTAAAGCAGCTTGGCGCCGTGACGGATGATGCCGTTGTACTCCTGCGTCGTTCCGGGCAAAAAGCCCGGCACGTCGACGAAGGTCACGATCGGAACGTTGAAGCAGTCGCAAAACCGGATGAAGCGCGCCGCCTTGACCGAGGCGTCGATATCGAGGCAGCCCGCCAGGTGCGCCGGCTGATTCGCCACCACGCCGACCGATCTTCCTCCCAGGCGGGCGAAGCCGATCACGATGTTCGGCGCAAAATTTCGCTGCACCTCGTAGAAGTATCCCTCGTCCACCACCGCCCCGATCAGCTCTTTCATGTCGTACGGACGGTTCGGATTGTCGGGGACAATATCTCTCAGCCGTCGCTCCTGCCGCGAAGGATCGTCGTCGGTCGGATGGAACGGAGGCTCCTCCTGATTGTTGCTCGGGATGAATCCCATCAGCTCGCGGATCATCAGGAGACATTCCTTCTCCCCATCCGCGGAAAAATGGGCCACCCCGCTCTTCGTGTTGTGCGTCTCGGCGCCGCCCAGATCCTCTTTTGTGACTTCCTCGTGGGTTATGGCCTTGATGACGTCCGGCCCGGTGATGAACATGTAGCTGTTGGTCTTCAGCATGAAAACAAAGTCGGTGATGGCGGGAGAATAGACCGCGCCGCCGGCGCACGGTCCCATGATGGCGGAGATCTGCGGCACGACCCCGGAGGCCAGCACGTTGCGGAGAAAGATGTCGCCATACCCTGCCAGGCTCACGACCCCTTCCTGAATCCGGGCGCCGCCGGAGTCGTTGATGCCGATGACCGGCGCGCCGTTCTTCATCGCGAGATCCATGATCTTGCAGATCTTCTCCGCCACCACGCCGCTCAAGCTGCCGCCGAAGACGGTGAAATCCTGCGCGTAAACATAGACCAGCCTGCCGTCGATCATCCCGTAACCGGTGACCACCGCGTCTCCGGGAATTTTCTTCCCGTCCATGTCGAAGTCGGAGCAGTCGTGAGTGCGGAGACGGTCCAACTCGACGAAGCTCGCGTGGTCGAGCAGGATATCGAGCCGCTCGCGCGCCAGCAGCTTCCCCTGCTCGTGCTGCCGGCGGATCTTGTCCTCGCTTCCGCCTGCGTCGGCCTGTTTGTTGAGATCCGTAAGCTTTTCGAGATTCTGCTTCAAAGCCAAAGGTGTTTTCTCCTGCGGAAGAGTCATGGTTAAATTCGGCGCATAATAACAGACGGGCTTCGTCTGTCAACACAAAAGCTGCGATCGCCTTGATGTTCCATAGTAAAATTGCTAACTTAGCTTTCTTCACATGCGAAGGAATGAGGAATCTCTGCTGCTCGTCTCCGCCAGCGAAGGCGACGCCAACATGCTTTACGCGACGGCGTTCTTCGCGCCCGACCCGTTCATATTCTTCCAGCATCGGGGAACAAAGTACATGGTGATGAGCGATCTGGAGATCGACCGCGCCAAAGAGCAGGCCCACGTGGACCGCGTTCTGTCGCTTTCTCATTATCAATCGGAGCTTAAAAAAAATGGCATCCAGGTTCCGACCACGGCCGATGTCCTGGAGCGGATCTTTCGCGAGAAAGAGATCGACCGCGTTACGGTTCCCGCCAATTTCCCGGTGCTTTTGGCCGACGAGTTGAGGGCGAGAAAGTTTGTCCTCGAGGTAAGAAAAGACCCCTTCTTTCCGGAGCGGGAGCGAAAGCGGGCGGACGAGGTTAAAAAGATCCGCGATTCTCTACGCGCCGCCGGGCTCGGGCTGGAGGCCGGCATCCAGACTTTAAGGAAGGCAAAGATCGGCCGCGACCGCTGCCTATATATAGGCGGCGCGCGGCTGACCTCGGAAAGGCTCAAGACCGCCGTCAACACCGCCATCATGGCCCAGGGCTGGGTGCCGAGCCATACGATCATTTCGTCGGGCGACCAGTGCTGCGACCCGCATCATGAAGGCAGCGGTCCGATCAAGGCGCACACCTCCATCATATTTGATATTTTTCCGCGCTCGCAGAAGACCGGCTACTTCGGCGATTTGAGCCGGACCGTCGTGCGCGGTCGCGCCTCCGAGCGCCTGAAGGAAGCCTATGTGACGGTTCAGCTCGGACAGGAAGTCGCCTATCGCGCGATCCGGCACGGCGCGGACGGGAGAGAGATCCATCAAAAGATTTTGGCACTCTTCGAGCAGCGAGGGTTTCCGACCGGCAAGATCGACGGACGGATGCAGGGCTTCTTTCACGGCACGGGCCATGGATTGGGCCTCGACATCCATGAGCCGCCGCGCATTTCTCCGAGCGCGGCCACGCTGCGCGCCGGCCACGTCGTCACGGTCGAGCCCGGACTCTATTATATAGGTATGGGCGGGGTCCGCCTCGAAGACGTCGTCCTGGTCACGGACAAGGGCAACCGCAATCTCACGCGCGCGATACCGCAGTTTTTAGAGATATGAATAATTCTCTTTCTTCAGGTCGCTCAAAAAGGTTCCAGAGACGAGGCGCGCGAAGATCCGCGAGCGGAGGCGTACTTTTTATAGTACGTTGACGCGAAGCGGGCCGAGCGCAACGAAGTATATGGGCCTTTTTCAGCGGCCGGCCTTAAACTTTTTCTCGGGGTCGAAACCTCGTATCATCGGCCACAGGGGCGCCGCGGGCGAGGCGCCGGAAAATACTCTCCCCTCTTTCCAGCGGGCGCTCGACGACGGCGCCGCCTATGTCGAGCTCGATGTTCGGACCACCGCAGACGGCGAAGTGGTCGTTATTCATGA
>JBGQBP010000371.1:0-3115 GCA_041494945.1 Binatia bacterium
TCCCGCCGCTGAGAACCACGTAGTAAAAATCCATTTTGACGCGGGCGGTATTGTATCTTTCGCGGTCTTCGTTGATACGACGGAGCACTTCCTCATTTTTCTGCTGATCCAGCTCCTGAAAGCTCCGATAGCTTTCTTCCAACCCAGTCTCCGCTGTTTTCCCTAGCAGGCCCTGGTATTTTGTGAGCTCCACCGCTCCCGCAATCCAATTACCTATTCCAAGAACCAGGAGCAAGAACCCCGCCACCAACAAATGGCTGGAATAGATGTCACGAGCCTTCATGATCAGCGTTGGTTAGAATAACCAATCTAGCGGAAAACGTCAATTTCTATCTTCCATTTTAAGTGACTTGACTTGAAGTGGAAGACCCGCTGGCTTACCATTAGCAAAGATGCGGACCTACGTTATTGGAGATATTCATGGCTGTTTAGACGAGCTGGTTTACCTTCTCGAAGCCCTCCCTCTTGACGCTCCGGACCGGCTCATCTTTCTGGGTGATTACGTCGATCGCGGTCCCAATTCAAAGGAAGTGGTTTCCTACCTGATCCACCGCCGGCAAACCCGAAGTGAAGACATGATATTCCTGAAGGGAAACCACGAGGATATGTTTCTGTCTTATCTCGGCCTGCCGGGGAAATACGGTGACATGTTCCTCTACAACGGCGGCGCGGCCACATTGGACAGTTACGGGATGTCTCCTTGGCATAGCGGCCCGCAAGATATTTTGCCTCTGATGCCCCAGGCGCACCTTAAGTTTTTACAGGAGTTGAAGAGCTATTACCTGGAAAAACCATTCCTATGCGTTCACGCGGGCATTCATCCGAATAAGCCGCTCGATCAACAAGAGGAAGAAGAGATGCTTTGGATCCGGGACGAGTTCATTCTCAACCGGCATATACTTCCTTATACGGTGCTATTCGGACACAGCCCGCAGGAGAAGGTTCTGTTTCATTTGCCTTACAAAATTGGTCTGGATACCGGCCTGGTATACGGCAATCAGTTGAGTTGTTTGGAATTGAAAGAAAAGTCGCTTTTTCAGATCGTGAGGGGAAAAAAGAAGGTGACGCATAAGTCGGTAAAAAGCCATTGGAACGAAATGGCGTCCTAAACTCTCTTGACATTGCCTTCTTTCGGCTAATAATAAGGCGTTATTCGTCCTGGCCGGCGCTCGGCTTTTCAAATCTCAAGGCGGTGTAGCTCAGTTGGTCAGAGCACGCGGCTCATATCCGCGGAGTCAGTGGTTCAAATCCACTCACCGCCACCATCTTTAAACTGGATTTCTAAATTTCCTCGTTTCATCCGCGCTGCGCCACAAGCTCAACCCGATTATCGAGCTGTTGAATAACGGCGGCTGGGGCATCTTCCGTCCGGTCGCCAAGCGCCAGGATCTCCTCGCTCTCCCCCCTGGCGCTACGCCGAGTTGGCGAGACTTTGGGGCGGCAGTGGCTTTCGCGTAGAGGCTGTGGCAAAGTTGCGCCGGGCTTTGGATGAGGCGGCGAAGGCCTCGCCGTTTGCGATCATCGAGGTAACGATCGCCGCCGGCGACCTTTCTCCGATCGCGCTGAAATATATCCGCGCCTCGGCCAAGAAGGCGCTAATCAACCGTCAGGCTTGAAGCAGGCTTACGTATCACCCCGGTACTCGCGCAACCATGATCAATAAAGAGCGACTTAAGAATCTGCTCATCGAATTAATCCGGATCGACAGTCTCTCGCGCAAAGAGCGCGACGTGGCGATGCGGTTAAAGCGGGAGCTGGAAGCATTGGGCGCCGAGGTCTGGATCGACGACGCCGGAGAAAAGGTCGGCGGCAACGTAGGCAACCTGATCGCTCACTGGGACGGCGACTCGCCTAACGCCAGTCCGTTTCTGCTGTCGGCCCATATGGATACGGTAGCTCCGGGTGAAGGCGTGGCGCCGGTGCTGAAAGGAACCATCCTCAGGAGCGACGGTCGCACCGTGCTCGGGGGAGACGATAAAAGCGGGGTCGCCATCATCTGCGAGGTCCTGCGCGTCTTGAAGGAAAAAAAACTACACTGCGGCGCTCTGGATGTGGTATTCACCATCTGCGAGGAGGCGGGTCTCATCGGCGCGAAGTGTCTCGATATCTCCCGCTTGCGCGCGCGCACCGGATTGGTGCTCGACAGCGATTCCGTCGGATTTCTCTTTACCAAAGCGCCGGCGGCCAATCGTTTTGAATTTATCGTTCACGGCCTCGAGGCGCATGCCGGAGTTTGTCCCGAGAAAGGGATCAGCGCCATTCAGATCGCGGCGGAGGGAATTTCCCGCATGAAGCTTGGAAGGATCGATGCGGAGACGACGGCGAATATCGGCGTGATCGAAGGCGGCGTGGCGGTCAATATCATTCCGAACTCCGTGCTGCTCA
This sequence comes from Binatia bacterium, assembly GCA_041494945.1. Taxonomy (GTDB): domain Bacteria; phylum Desulfobacterota; class Binatia; order UBA9968; family UBA9968; genus JAJPJQ01. Next base: position 2,386 of record JBGQBP010000371.1, read on the forward strand.
AGGGCGAGGCCAGAAGCCACAGCGAAGAGAAATTGGCTAAGCAAACGGCTCACATGATCCGCTGCCTGGAAGAGGCGGCGGCCCGCCACGAGCTAAAGCTCGACGGCCAAGTTTTCCGCGCCGGCATGGAGGCGAAAGTCGAGCGGGATTACGATCGCATGAATGTAGCCGATGACTCTCCTCTCGTCCGTCTGGTCTGCGCCGCGGGAAGAAATCTCGGGTTAGAAGTCAGGACTCAAGCAACCGGCGGCGGCTGCGACGCCAACGTCTTCAACAAAAAAGGATTGGAAGTGGCCAACCTGTCCACGGGAATGCGCGAGATTCACACCGTCAAGGAATGGCTGGACCTTAACGATCTCTACCTTTCGGCCCAGCTGGTGTTGGAGATCGTTCGACTGAACGCGACGAGCAGTAACAAGGACTGAGCAATGGCGACTGAGGTTCAGTCAACTCAGTCCTCAGCACTCATTGCTCAGTCATGAGATTTGATCGCTATGGACGGAGAAGAGATCGGCCTGCTGCTCAGGCAAGAGCGCGGACAGTTTCTCGAATTTCTCAGCGCCTACGAGTACAAAAAGGGCTCAGCGCAGAAAAAACAAAGTGAAGATTTAGTCCGCGATATCGCCCGCCTGGTCGGCGGCATGGCCAACGCGGACGGAGGAGTTCTCCTCGTCGGCGTGGAGCCGGACAAAGGCGTCACCGGGATATCCTATTCTCAAGACGAGCTTCA
>JBGQBP010000372.1:0-3112 GCA_041494945.1 Binatia bacterium
CGCGGAATGGGAGTGCGTCCGCATTCGGTCGAGGGCGCCGCCCGGGGCCAATGGCTTTTGATGGATTTTTTCGACGTCATCGTCCACATTTTCTACGAGCCGGTGCGCGAGTTTTACGATCTCGAGGGCCTTTGGTCCGATGCTCCCCGAGCGCAGTTGCCCGAGCCTTACGCGACTCTCGTGAAGGAATTTCGCATCCGGGGCGAGCAACATCCGTGATCTTGAACGGACGCGAAGCGGCCGCCCGCCGCGCGAGCCGGCAATAAAATTTTGGGAGGAATAGATTCGTGAGCGATCAACGTCCTCTGGTCCTGATCGTCTTGGACGGCTGGGGCGTCAATGCCCGCCGGGAAGGAAACGCGATCGCCCAGGCATCCACGCCCAACATGGAGGCGCTCGTCCGCTCGTATCCTTCGACTCAGATCTCCATTTCCGGATTGGACGTGGGATTGCCCGAAGGTCAGATGGGCAACTCAGAGGTCGGCCACATGCACCTCGGCGCCGGGCGTGTGGTTTACCAGGACCTCACCCTGATCCATCGCGCGATCGAGGATGGCAGCTTTTTTTCCAACCCCGTCCTGCGCGGCGCCATGGAGGCGGTAAAAAAATCCGGCGGAAGGCTACATCTCACGGGCCTTCTCGGCGACGGAGGCGTTCACAGCCACCAGCGCCACCTCGAGGCGCTCATCGAACTCGCGAGCAAGGAAAAACTCAAAGCGGTCTATCTCCATTTGTTCCTGGACGGCCGGGACACGCCGCCGAAGAGCGCCGAGGGATTTCTCCGCGAACTGTCGGAAAAACTGAACTCCTATGCATTCGTGAAAATCGCCACCGTGAGCGGCCGCTACTACGCGATGGACCGCGACAAGCGTTGGGACCGGACGGAAAAGGCCTACCACGCCATCACGGAGGGCATCGCCGTTCGCGCGCGCTCCGCCGAGGAGGCGATTGAAAAAAGTTATCGGGATGGAGTCACCGACGAGTTTGTCCTGCCCGCCGCAATCGAGTCCGTGATGCCCGAAGGCGCGATCCGCGACGGCGATGCGGTTATCTTCTTCAACTTCAGGGCGGACCGGGCGCGGCAGTTGACCCGCGCTTTGACTGAAAAAGATTTCAAAGAATTTCCCCGCGCGCGGACGATCGCGCTCTCGTCCTACGTCACGATGACCGAATACGACCGGAGCTTCGGTCTTCCGGCGGCTTTCCCCCCGCGCGTTCTTAAAAATATTCTCGGCGAGGTCGCAAGCCGGAACAATATCCACCAACTGCGCATCGCCGAGACGGAGAAATACGCCCACGTTACCTACTTCTTCAACGGCGGCCAGGAAAATAAATTTCCTCTGGAGGACCGGATCCTCATTCCGTCCGTGAAAGACGTTCCGACGTACGATCTCAAACCGGAAATGAGCGCTTTTGAGATAACCGGCTCGCTCGTCGAGCAGATCGAGGCCGACCGCTATGGCCTCGTGATCCTCAACTACGCGAACGCCGACATGGTGGGTCACACCGGCAACTTCGCGGCCACCGTGCGCGCCTGCGAAGTCATCGACGAATGCATCGGCAAAGTCGTCGCAGCGACCGTGCGCCACAAGGGGCGAGTGATCATCACCGCCGACCACGGCAACGCCGAGCAGATGATCGACTACGACACCGGGCAAATTCATACGGCGCACACCTCCAACATGGTTCCCGTCATCGTGGTGGATGAACAGCTCAAGTCCGTCCGCCTTCAGCGCGGCAAGGCGAGCGACGTCGCGCCGACGATTTTGCGAATGTTCGGCATTTCCCAGCCCGCCGAAATGACCGGACGCACGCTCATCGCGGAATGATGAATTTTGAATTCTTAATTTTGAATTCAAAACTCAAAATTCATAATTCAAAATTCCAAGCGAGCCGTTGGCTCGATTGGTTATATCCGCCGCGCTGCCGCTCCTGCCGCGAATCTATCTTCGGCGCCGATGATTGTTTCTGCCGCCGGTGCCGCGAGCGCATTCGTCTCATTACCCATCCTCTCTGCGGCGTTTGTGGCCGGCCCTTCCTCGACACGAGCGGAGACGATCATCTCTGCGGCAAGTGTTTGACGCGCCGGCCTCATTTCGTCCGCGCGCGCGCATGGGCCTGCTATCCCACCGGAGACGGCGGCGATCACCCGCTCCGTGAAGTGGTGCAGCGGTTTAAATACGGCCGCAAGGTTTCCTTGGGAAAACCGCTCGGCCGGCTGATGGCGAGCGACTGCCGCGAATGGTTTCGAGAGCGCGCGCTCGACTTGATCGTCCCCGTGCCGCTGCATTGGAAAAGGCTCCGCTGGCGCGGCTTCAATCAGTCGGTCATTCTCGGCCGCGAGATCGGCAAACTCTGGAACCTGCCGGTCGATCCGTTTACGCTTTTAAGATTGCGCGAGACGCCGCCGCAGACGCAGCTCGACGAGGAAGGGAGGAAAAAGAATATGCGGCGGGCGTTTTCGCTGAATCCGGCGAAATCCATCGACGGAAAAGCGGTGCTGCTCATCGACGACGTGTACACCTCGGGCGCTACGGTGAACGAGTGCAGCCGCGCGCTCAAGCGCGGCGGAGCGAAGGAAGTGTGTGTCTTAACATTAGCAAGGACGGTCTAGACCCTCACCCTTCCCTCTCTCTGGACGGGAGAGGATTAAGGTGAGGGTTGAAGGGTTTCATGGCGCAAGAAGATCAAATGCACTGGGATGAGAAACACGCCGCGGGGCACGGTGAAGATTCTCCGTCGTCGTTCCTCGAAGAGGTCTTCCGCAGCAAGTCGTGGCCGATTCAGCCTGGCAAAGCGCTCGACATCGCGACGGGCAAGGGACGGAACGCCGTCTTTCTGGCCGAGCACGGATTTAGAGTCGATGCGATGGATATCTCCGCGGTCGCCTTGGAAGAGGCGCGAAAAATAGCGCGGGCAAAAAAGCTTGATATCAATTTCATCGAAGCCGATCTGGATCACGCCGATCTTCCCGAGGCCGCCTACGAACTCATTGTCAATTTCAATTTTCTCGAGCGCGCGCTCATCCCAAAAATGAAAGCCGCGCTCAAACCCGGCGGCCACGTCGTTTTCGAAACCTATCTCATCGATCAAAAAGAAATCGGCCATCCAC
>JBGQBP010000373.1:0-3091 GCA_041494945.1 Binatia bacterium
AAAGGCTCGCGGGTTGTCCGCTTGCTCGCGTCCAAGACCTCGATGGCGACGATGCGTTTGTCTTTCGCGTAATCAATGACCACGCCGTCCACCTCCACCGAGTCGTCGACGGGAACGTTGGCCAGGAATTCTATGTTCAAGAGATCGTGCCCGGTATCGTATTCGATCTTCATATCAGCCTTCATCTGATACTCTTGAGACTTTGGTTGACCGCCTTCAGGTCAAACGCTTCCGCGTCGAACTCTCCGCCGATCCATTCGAGCATCTCCGCATGCTCCTCGTGCTTCGGGTCCTGGATGGCTTTTAGAAAATTCACGTAGCCGTAGATTCCGCCGCAGTCCTCGGGCGGGCAGGCGCGCGCACCACCAAGGCAGCGAGGGTAACGAGTCTTGGAATCGGGGGAAAGAATCTTCTCAAGCAAGATTACATGCTCCCAGCCGTCGCCGAAGTCGTACTCGTAAACGATTCTCCTCCCGGGCACGGTGAGGATTTGATCGAGGCGCACTTTGCTTTCGTCCCTTGTCTCGGAGAGATCATCGGGGTCAGGAACGCCGTAATAGATCCGCCCGACGATGAACTGGTGCAGGTGGCCGTCGAACCAACCCATGACTTCCTGAATAATCCGGTGGAGCTTCGCGAGTGTGACATCGCTCCTGACCTGAAACCGCCGCCAGATCGGGGGCCGGCTGTCTTTCAACGTGATTTTCAGTTGATAAATTTGCACCTAACGTTCCCAAAATTCACAGCGCTTATAGTTCGCGACGGCTTTGGGTAATTCTTATCACTCCGACTCTTCGTGATGTGATTATCTTATCAGCCCTTGATTCGCTCCCATTCGGCATCCGGTCCACGACCCAGACACCTGACCTTTTTCGCCCGTTTTAAATCGGCGAGCGCGCGCTGTAACGTGGGATAGCTGACGCCCGGACACGCCCGCTTTAGGTCGCCGATGGCGAAGCGCCCCACCATCCGCTCAACTGCTTGGCGGACCATTTCTCTCTTGGCTCCTCGGGCCGAAGTAACGGTCCCGACACGCAACTCAAATTCCTTGTACGCTGCCGTCAGCATGCGCAGGAAATAGTTCCACCACGGGCGGAGGTCATGCTGCGCCTCGTGCCATTTCTGGGAACTCTTGAGGAGTGTTTCGTAATAGGTTTCCTTACTCTCTTCGACGATGCGCTCAAGACTGATATACCGACCTACTTCATAGCCGGCTTGATAGAGCAACAAGAGGGTCAAGAGACGGCCGATACGCCCATTCCCATCCATGAAGGGATGGAACACTCAAAGTCAAAAACAAAGGAGGCGATCAGCAGGAGCGGATCGGTTTTCCCTTCTTCCATGGCATGGTTGAACAAAGCAACGAGACGCTCCATAAATTGCGGCGCGCCGACCGCCGAGATCGGCTGGAAACGCACCACCTGCCGACCGTCAGGAAGAACCTCCAATATTGCGTTGTCTTTACGTTTCCACTCTCCCCCGATCTCTCCCGTAAACCGGTACATCTGTTTGTGCCAGCTCTGAATCAGGTCTGTGGACAAGCGCAGCTTGCTGTAGTTGGCGTGGATCGTCGCCAGTACGTCTCGGTAACCGGCCACTTCTTGCTCCGAGCGGTCCTTGGGCGTAACTTTCTTTGCGACCAAGGCCTCAATCCGGTCGGCTGCCACCGTGATTCCTTCTATTCGGTTTGAAGATTCCGTGCTCTGGACCATTGCCACACGCCTCAGCGTTTCCAGTGCTTCCGGTGACTGTTCGGAGTACAGAACCTGACGGCCTCGAAACTCACCGAGGACACGGACGGTTACGAGAAGAGTATGAGATAGAGGGGTATCGAAAAGATAGTTGTGTTCAAAGGATCGCACGATATCTCCGCTATACGGTTTGAAGGGGAAAGAAAGCTTGAAAACACCTCAGCGCACTATAGCACGGAACTTTGACATCCAAGGTCACGAGCGAAAAATTTTTCCGGCTTCTTCTTTTACCTTTTGCCTCAGCGCATCCGGCTTGATTACCCTCACCTGACTACCGAAGCTCAAGATCCAACCGACTAACTCGATCGTGTCGGCCACTTTCAACGTCATCCTTAGCCGTCCATCCTTTAACCCGTTTGTCTCCTGGCTCGGGTGCCACACCTTATCTTTAACCCAGGCGGCGGCAGCTTTGGAAAACAAAAGCTCCACTTCGATCCGCCTGCCGCGCATAACCATCAACGCGTCCTGAACGTATTCCTCCACGTTAAAACCCAAAGGCAGTTGGTAGGGATGGTCCGTAAGCGCGATGGAACGAATCCGCTCTACGGCGAACATCCTCACATCCTTGCGAAGGTGGCAATAACCGATCAAATACAAGCCGCCGGCCGCATACCACAAACGGTATGGATCGACCTCGCGGCGAGTCGTCGCGTTGCGCGCGACCGACTCGTAGCGCATCTGCGCGCTCCGCGCCCGTGAAATCGCCTCTGCAATGCGATCGATGATTTCTCTGTGCCGCAGGTAGCTTTTGTGCGGCCCCAGCCCTACGGCGAAAATCCGTTCCATCTCGCGCAGGTACTCATGGCCTTGGGGAGGCAGAGCCGCGGAGGCTTTCATCAGCGCAGAAGAAAGCGACGCCTGGATTTCGGTGCCCTCGAGCGGCTTCAGAAGATTGCGGCTGAAGATGAGAGCCATCAACTCGGTCGCCGAGAAACCGAGCGCCGGGATGTCCCTAAATCCCTCAAGGAGTTTCCATCGCGTTTGCCCGTCGACCTGATCGGTCACGAGCGGGAAGCCCACGGCTTCCAGAGCTTCAAGATCTCTTCGAATCGTGCGGGAGTTCTTGGGAAAATCTTCGGGCAGGGACTCGACCAGCTCTTGTAGCGTTGCGCCTCTCGAACTCTCCAACTTGCGGAGCAAGGACCACTGGCGGCTGACTTGATCGTTCCTAGGCATGACCGGAACGCAATATTCCTATAGCGTACCGGCGATGTCAAACTACTCTATGGGGCTAATTTGAGTAGAAAAATGAAAACGAAGTTAGATGCTGAAAGTGTTGGGCGACGGAAGGTTGGAAGGCTGAAGTGTTAGAGTAGCGGAGCCCAGTTCCGTTATTCACT
>JBGQBP010000374.1:0-3014 GCA_041494945.1 Binatia bacterium
CCAAGCAAGTGTGACGGCCGTGTGCCGTGCCACGCATAGCAGCAAGTCTCTCTTTGGTCGGGAAGTAGAAGAGTCATAAGAGAAAAAATAAGAGGACTCGTGTGTTCGCGGGCTTGACATCCACATAGCAGCTTGTCGAAGAACGCATTCAATTCTTCAACGGTCTTAGATGGAATTTCACCTGCACGGGTCGGCGCGCACGATTGAACAGGCCGTTAATCGTGCACGCGCCGCCGAAACCGCCGGCTTCGACGGCATCTTCTTCGCCGACAGCCAGCTCAACTCTCTCGATCCCTTTCAAGTGTTGGCCCTCTGCGCCATGGAAACCAGCCGGCTCCGGCTCGGCACCGCCGTCAGCAACATGGTCTATCGCGACCCGAGCGTGCTGGCGAATTCGGCGGCAACCGTGAATGAAATTTCTCAAGGGCGCGCCGTTTTGGGACTGGGCACGGGAGACGGCCCGGTCTACAGCCTCGGGCGCAGCGCGACCAAGCTGGCTGAGTTCGAGCGTGGATTGAAAACGATCCGCGACCTCGTGCACGGCAAATCGCTCTCGGTTCCTCGCGGCAAAGAGCGGGAGGAAGGGAAGGTAAATTTGCGCGTCGGAAAACTGCCGGTGCCGGTCTATATCTCCGCCGAAGGTCCGCGCACTCTGAGACTGGCGGGCAGAATCGCCGACGGCGTGATTCTCGGGACCGGCTTCGATCTCGAGGTTATCGAATGGGCGCGGGAGCGGATCGACGAAGGCGCGCGCGAAGCGGGACGCGATCCGGCGGAGATCGACGTCATGCCGGCGGGCATGATCTGCGTGGATGAAAACGGAGCGCGGGCGCGCAGTCTCGTGCGCACGCGCCTGGCTAATCGGGCGCACCACAATTTTCGCTTCACTCTGGAAACCGTTCCGCCGGAGGAAGTCGCGGGAGTGAAGCGCTTCATGGCCGGCTTCGATATCTCGAAGCCTCTCGAAGAGAGAATCGATCCGGACCTCGTCACCGATTACCTGATCCGGCGTTTCACCATCGCCGGAACGCCGGCGGAGTGCGTCGAGCGCGTCCGCGAGCTGGAACATTCAGGCGTCAAGCGTCTGCTTCTCACTCCGCCGGAAGCCATTTATCATCAAGTGTTGGAAGCTTGGGGCAGCAAAGTGATTCCCGATCTCAAAACTACCGCCTAACGCCTTTTTTATGAAAGCAGTAGTACTGAGGGAATTCGGAGGTCCGGAGGTTCTCCGCTTGGAGGACGTTCCGACGCCCTCCCCCGGGCCCGGCGAAGTGCTGGTGCAGGTTCATTCGGTGTCGGTGAATCGGACACTGGATCTGGTTGTGCGCCAGGGAAAATATCCGTCGGACGTCCGCTTGCCGTTGGTTCTCGGAGTTGACCCGGCGGGCGTCGCCGCCGCCGTGGGTGAAGGCGTGGAGCGCCAGAAAATCGGCGCGCGCGTCGCCGTGGTATCGTTCATCGCCTGCGGCGCCTGTCAATTCTGCCGCTCCGGCGAAGAATCGAATTGCCTCAAGAGCCGCCACGTCGGCGTCCACCGTTGGGGCGGCTACGCTGAGTACGTGACCGTCCCCGCCGCCAACGTGTATCCCATGCCTGAACGGCTTTCCTTCGCTGAAGCAACGGTGATCACACGCCATTTTCCCATGGCCTTCAATCAGCTTGTCAACAAAGCAAAACTACAACGCGGCGAGTGGGTGTTGGTCATGGGCGCGACCGGCGCGCTCAGCTCCTGCTGCGTGCAGGTGGCGAAACTCTTGGGAGCGACGGTCATTGCCGGGGCCGGAGCGGACGAAAGAGTCGCCGCGGCGCTCGGCTACGGCGCCGACTTCGGCGTCAACTATCGCGCAAAGGATCTCGCTCGGGAGGTCATGCGCCTCACTGAAGGGCGCGGAGTTGACGTTGTGGTCGAAAATATCGCGGACCCGACGCTCTGGCCGGGAGCGTTCAACAGCCTGGGGATGGGCGGTCGCCTCGTCACCGCCGGCGCCCACGGCGGCGGCGAAGTAACCTTGGACGTGAAGCGGCTCTACCTCAAGCGCATCCAGATAACCGGCACGGCGGGAACCAATCGAAAAGACGTCGAGCGCGCTCTCGAAGCGGCGGCCGTTGGAAGAATCCACGCCGTTATCGACCGGACGATGCCGCTCCACGAAGCCGCGAAAGCGCACCGGATCATGGAAGAAAGTCGAATTTTAGGAAAAATTATTTTGCAGCCGATTGCGGACTGATGATAATATCTCGGAGAGATCCTTCACGGAGCCTGCCCTGAGTCTAATCGAAGGGTTCAGGATGACAACGCTTTCGAGTCATTCTGAGCGGAGCGAAGAATCTCTCTTCACGCAGCGGAATTTTAGGAGAACGTGATGGCACAAATCGTATCGATCATCGGTATTACTCACAATCCCTTCATGCCGCGCCTGTTCAAGCAAGCGAATCGTCCGCCCGGCTGTGCGAAAATAATCGAGCGCATCGACATGATGCGCGAGAAGCTCGCGCAGGCGAAACCCGACGTCCTCGTCACGATCGGCAACGATCACTTGCACCAGTTTTTCATGGACAACATGCCGGCGTTTATGATCGGGAAGATGGACGCCTACGACGGAACTTTTTACGATGAGATCCGCGAGTTCGGCCTGCCGGCGCATCGCGTGCCCGGAGACGTGGAGCTGTCGAACGCGCTCATGGAAGGCGCTTTCGACAAGGGCGTGGACTTCGCCTACTCCAACGAATTGACGATCGATCACTCCATCACCGTCCCGCTCATGTTCGTTCGGCCGGAAATGGATCTGCCGATCGTGCCGATTCTCACCAACTGCATCGCGCCGCCGCTGCCGCGGCCGAAAAGATTTTACGAGGTCGGCCAGGCCATACGCTCGGTCATCGAGAATCTTCCGACTAAAAAGCGGATTGCGATTTTGGTCAGCGGGCATCTCTCGCTCGAAGTCGGCGGACCGAAACAGTTCGAGCGCAGGTTAATGGACCCGAACTTCGACGCCTCCGCCGTCGGCTGGATC
>JBGQBP010000375.1:0-2938 GCA_041494945.1 Binatia bacterium
CGCGCGAGCATTCTCGCGTGCGCGATGCTCCCCGCGATGTCGTGGCGGTAAAGCCGCCGGTCCACGTCGATGGACGCGGTGAATGCCTCCACCGTTCCCACAGTGCGGCCGGCGAACCGCCCGCCCCAGAGCTTTCCCCGCCCCCGTTTAGAAACTTTCATTCCCCCCTCCAGGCATTAGGCATCAGGCAATAGGCATTAGGGAGGATCAGAAAAACTGTTTTGCCCTTTCTGTTGCCTATTGCCTGTTGCCTTCTTCATTCTTTGAGTTGCCGCAGCCGCCGGAGCCGCAGACGGAGCGCGTTCAGGCGGATGAAACCTTCGGCGTCGGCCTGATTGTATCCCTCGCCCTCTTCGAACGTCGCGATCTTCGGATCATAGAGCGACACGTTCGACTTTCTTCCCGCGACCGACGCGTTACCTTTATATAACTTGAGCCGCGCGTGGCCCGTTACGTTTTTCTGAGCGGCATCGACGGTCTGCTGGAGCACCTCGCGCTCGGGCGAGAACCAGTAGCCATAGTAGATCATCTCCGCGTAGCGCGGCACGAGCGAATCGCGGAGCCTCATCACCTCGCGGTCCATCGTGATCGATTCGAGCGCGCGGTGCGCGGCGTGGAGCAATGTCCCGCCCGGAGTCTCGTACACGCCGCGGGATTTCATGCCGACGTAGCGGTTCTCGACCACGTCGGCGCGGCCGATGCCGTGACGGCCGCCGATCTCGTTCAGCGCGTGGAGTAATTTTGCGGGAGAAAGCTTTTTGCCGTTGAGCGCGACCGGATCGCCGCGGACATACTCGATCTCCACATACTCGGGCCGGTCGGGCGCCTGTTCGGGCGCGCGCGTCCAGACGAACATGTCGGCCGGCGGCTCGCTCCAAGGATCTTCTAAAATCCCGCCTTCGTAGCTGATGTGAAAAAGATTCCGGTCCATGCTGTAGGGCTTCGCTTTGGTGACGGGCACCGGGATGCCGTGGCGTGCGGCGTAATCGATCAGCTTTCCGCGCGAATCGAGGTCCCATGTCCGCCAAGGGGCGATGACCTTCACGTCCGGCTTGAGCGCATAGTAAGTAAGCTCGAAGCGCACTTGGTCGTTGCCCTTGCCGGTCGCGCCGTGCGCGACCGCGTCGGCCTTTTCCTGCTGCGCAATTTCGATCTGCCGCTTGGCGATGAGCGGCCGCGCGATCGACGTGCCGAGGAGATAGCTCCCTTCGTAAACCGCATTGGCGCGCAGCATCGGGAAGACGAAATCTTTGACGAACTCTTCGCGCAGGTCGTCGATGTAAACCTTGCTCGCGCCGGTTTTCAGAGCCTTTTCCCGCACGCCCGTAAGTTCTTCTTCCTGCCCGAGGTCGGCGCAGTAGGCGATCACCTCGCACTCGTACGTCTCGATCAGCCAGCGAAGAATCACGGAAGTATCCAGCCCCCCTGAGTAGGCGAGTACAACCTTCTTGACCTTGATCCCTTCCTTCCCCATTTTCGATTTTAGATTTTGGATTTTAGATTAATCGGAAATCGGCAATCTAAAATCTAAAATTTTTACCTCCCCTTAACCCTTGAACCCTTTCAGCGCCCAGACCATGATCGCCTTCTGCACGTGAAGGCGATTCTCGGCCTGATCCAGGACAACCGATTGCGGCCCGTCCAGGACATCGTCGGTAATCTCCTCGCCCCGGTGCGCCGGCAGGCAATGCATGACCACGGCATCCCGATTCGCCTTGGCCACCACCGCTTGATTGACCTGATAGCCCTGGAAGGCCCTGCGTCTCTTCTCAAATTCCCTTTCTTGGCCCATGCTCGTCCATACGTCGGTGTAGACCACATCCGCATCCCGCACCGCTTTCTCGATCTCATGCGTGACGCTGACTCTTCCCCCTTTTTCTTTTGCGGCGCGCGCGATCTCCGCGTCGGGCTCGTAGCCTTTGGGGCAGGCCAGGACAAAAGAGAACGAGAATTTCTGCGCGGCCTGCATCCAGGTATGGACCATATTGTTTCCGTCGCCGAGAAAGGCGACCTTCAACCCCTTGAGAGCGCCCTTGTGCTCCAAAAGCGTCAGACAATCCGCCAATACCTGGCACGGGTGAAACATATCCGTGAGACCGTTGATGACCGGGATCGTCGCGTGCGCCGCCATTTCCTCCAGGGTATGTTGGGAAAATGTGCGCATGACGATCAGGTCCACCCAGCGGCTCAAATTGCGCGCGGAATCAGCCGCAGACTCGCGCACGCCGAGCTGGATCTCTCCCGGACCGAGAAAGACCGCGTTGCCTCCGAGCTGGAAAATTCCAGTCTCAAAACTGACCCTCGTCCTGAGACTCGGCTTCTCAAAGACCAGGGCCAACGTCTTGCCGGCCAACAGGCGATGAGCGCGTCCGCTCTTCTGCGCGCGCTTGAGCCTCTGCGACAGCGAAAAAATTTTCTCGATCTCCTCCCGGCTGATATCGTCCAAACTCAGCAGATCTCTCTTCTTCATGTGTAAAGCGGCCGAGCGGTCAACGGCTCATTGACGCGCCAGAACATTTTCCAGAATGGCCAACCCTTGCCCGATGTCTTTTTTGCCGATGACGAGCGGCGGAATGAAGCGAAGCACCTTGTGCGCGGTGCAGTTGATCAGGAGGCCGTCTTTCAGACAGTCCTCCACGATCTTGCCGCCGTCCTCTTCGAGCTCCATGCCCCAAATGAGTCCCTGGCCGCGGATCTCACGGATAAAGCCAAACTTCTTTTTCAGCGCCTGGAGCCCGTCGAATAAAACCCGTCCCATCTGGACGCAGTTCTTGAGCACGCCTCCTTGAAGCAGAGTCTTGAGCACGGCCGCGCCGACGCTGCACGCCAGCGGATTGCCGCCGAACGTGGAAGCGTGAGCGCCGGGAACAAAACTCCGCGCCACTTTCTCTTTCGCCAGCATCGCGCCCAACGGCAATCCTCCTCCGAGCGCTTTGGC
>JBGQBP010000376.1:0-2933 GCA_041494945.1 Binatia bacterium
ATCGGGATCTCCGGCGGTCTGGACTCGGCCCACGCGCTTCTCGTCGTCGCCCGCGCTATGGATCTATTGGAGGTACCGCGCTCCCACATCCTCGCCTACACGATGCCGGGCTTCGCCACAAGCGAGCGCACGCTGCAGAACGCCCGCGCTCTGATGCAGGCGATCGGATGCGCCGCGCATGAGGTGGACATCCGTCCCAGTTGCGAGCAGATGCTGCGCGACATCGGTCATCCCTACGCGCGCGGAGAGCCCGTCTACGACGTTACGTTTGAGAATGTCCAGGCGGGCGAGCGCACCAGCCATCTTTTCCGCCTCGCCAATCTTCACAACGCGCTTGTCGTCGGGACGAGCGATCTGAGCGAGCTAGCCCTCGGGTGGTGCACGTACGGCGTCGGCGATCATATGGCGCACTATCATGTGAACGCCAGCGTCCCCAAGACGCTGATTCAATTTCTAATCCGGTGGGTAGCGGATACGGATCAACTCGGTAAGGAGGCCAGCCACGTTCTGCGGTCGATCGTCGAGACGGAATTCAGCCCGGAATTGATTCCTGCCGAGGCAAAGAGCGAGCAACCCAAGCAGAGGACTGAGGACGTTATCGGACCTTTCGAGCTGCAAGATTTTACCCTTTACTATACGACGAGATTCGGATACTTGCCCTCGAAAATCGCTTTCATGGAGTATTGCGCCTGGCGCGATCGAACCCAGGGTCAGTGGCCCAGTGCGCGAGTAGACGGCCGGCACCGGTACAGCATCGTTCAAATCAAAAAGTGGCTGTCGGTCTTTGCCTACCGCTTCTTTCAGATAAGCCAGTTCAAGCGCAGTTGCATCCCCAACGCGCCGAAGGTCGGCTCGGGAGGCTCACTTTCGCCGCGCGGAGATTATCGCGCGCCGAGCGACAGCGAGGCCACGGTCTGGCTCGACGACGTCAAGCGGATTCCCGACGACGACCCGTGAAATGCTTTCTGAGCGATGAAAGCCCTGGTGTTGAAAAAAGTCGGCGCCCTGAAACCGGGCGAGAACCGGCTGGAGCTCGCGCATCTGCCGATTCCGGTCCCGGCCGAGGGTGAATTGCTGGCGCAAGTCTCGGCGTGCGGAGTTTGCCATACCGAGCTGGATGAAATCGAAGGAAGAACGCCGCCGCCGCGGCTGCCGGTGATCTTAGGGCATCAAATCGTCGGCAGAGTCGAAAAGATCGGACGCAATGTAAATTCTTTCAGAGGCGGCGAGAGAGTCGGGATCGGTTGGATATACTCGGCTTGCGGCAAATGCACGTTCTGTCTTGAAGGCAACGAGAACCTCTGCCCGGAGTTCAGCGCGACCGGCAGAGAGGTCAACGGGGGATATGCCGAGTACATGGTCGTTCCCGAAAGCTCGGCTTATCCCATTCCCGATCTCTTTTCCGATGCCGAAGCGGCGCCCCTGCTGTGCGCCGGCGCGATAGGCTATCGTTCTTTGCGGCTCGCGGGTCTCAAGGATGGCCGGAGTCTCGGGCTCACCGGATTCGGCGCTTCGGCCCACCTCGTGTTGCAGATGGCGAAACAACGCTTTCCCAATTCTTCCGTCTTTGTCTTCGCCAGGAGCTACCAGGAGCAGGAATTTGCCCGGAAATTGGGCGCGGCCTGGGCAGGCCCTATCGGCGCGCCATCGCCGCAGAAACTCGATTGCATCATCGATACGACTCCGGCGTGGAGTCCGGTGGTCGAGTCGCTCGGCAATCTGGCGCCGCGCGGCCGATTGGTGATCAATGCCATTCGCAAGGAAGAAAGCGACAAGAGCTCCCTTTTGCAACTGGATTATCCCCGGCATCTTTGGATGGAAAAAGAGATCAAAAGCGTCGCTAACGTCAGCCGGAGCGATATCAGGGAATTTCTCGAATTGGCGGCGGCGATTCCAATCAAGCCGGAGATCCAGGAATTTCCCTTGGAAGACGCCAACCGGGCGCTGGCCGAGCTCAAGGCGGGAAAAATTCGCGGCGCGAAAGTTCTACGCATCGGATAGATTCTCCGTATTCTCGCCCTGCCTTCTCATTCCTGAGAAAATTTCTCATATTGTTCCAGCAAATTTGGATCAAACTCTCGTGGCATAACAGTTGCGTGACTTTATTTAGGAAGGCTCTTAGCTGAGAAAGCCTGAAAAGCTTCGAGTAGCGTATCGTTCAAAATGCTCTTGCCGAAGATGAACCGGCATAAAAGCCCGGCAGCGCAAGGAAAGTCCACGCTTCTGGAATCGGAGGCGGCGGATAAATTCCGGACTTTTTTCCGCGACGCGATACACGCGAACGTCCGCGAAAACTTCGCGTTTCTTTTCCAACGACCTTGGATGTCGTTGGCGCTGCTCGTTCTAGGCGCCGCCGGCGCCTACGCGTTGACGCGCGCCGCTCTCGGCCCCAAAATTCCGGTCTATACGGTCGCGCGCGCGGACATCGTGCAGACGGTGGTCGCGAGCGGGCGGGTGGAGGCGCCGCTCAGAGTCGAAATCGGCAGCCAGATCACCGGGACGGTCGCCGCGGTACCGGTGGCGGAAGGCCAATTCGTGAAAGTGCGGCAGCTCCTCGTCAGGCTCGACGACAGCGCGGCGAAGGCTCAAGTGGAGCAGGCGAGATCGGCCGTCCTGCAGGCGGAGACCCGCCTCAGCCAGTTGCGCGAGACCGATCTTCCGCTTGCAGAACAATCGCTGCGCCAGGCAGAAGCCGATTTGCGCAACGCGCAACTACAGTTCGACCGCAACAAGGAGCTGCACGCCAGGGGCTTGATCGCGCGGGCCGAGCTCGACGACGCGGAGCACGCGCTCGAAGTCGCCGAAAGCAAGGTGCAGAGCGCCGAGCTGCAGGCGCTCGGCAATAGCGCGGCAGGCCCTAACTACCGGATCGCCGAGGCCGCGCTCAAACAGGCTGAGGCGAATCTGCGCGCCGCGGAGGCGGCGCTCGACTA
>JBGQBP010000377.1:0-2930 GCA_041494945.1 Binatia bacterium
AAGCCGTAGGCCTCGGCCTTTTTCGATCCTTCGATGCACCTTTCGGCCGAGCCATACTCGCAAAAATGCGGCAGCAGTAATCCGAACTTTAACTTCGTCGCCATCTATTATCTCCTTTTCTAGTCACGTTCCATATCCTTCCAAAAGCTTATCAAGATCGTTCAAGGCTTTGAGTGAATCGGCTTTTTTAGTCCAAACCACTGCGATCGCCAGCGCGTTGACGAGCGAAAAGGCCGGCGTCAGCGAGTTGACCGTCGTGTGGAGCCCGCGCTTGGCGTAAAGACAAACGTCAGCGCTCTTGGCGATCGGCGAGCTGGGAAAATCGGTGATGCCTAAAATAGACGCGCCGGCTTTCTTCGCGTGGTTGAGCGCCGTCTGGACTTCTCTCGGCACGTTCACGAAATCGATGGCGATCAGCACGTCGCGCCGCTCCATGAACGCCAACTGCTCCAGAAGCGAAGTGCCGCCGGTCAAAAATATCCAGTGGGCTTCTTTCTTGACGCGCACGAGACGGAAGTGCAGCAGGTAGGCCAGGGCCATGGAAGCATTGAGACCGATGATGAATACTTTCCGCGCGCGCCAGATGATCTCCACGGCCTTGTGGAAATCCGGCGACGACGCGGCCTGGAGCGTCTCCTGCAAGAGCACGATGTCGCGCTTGATGAGCTTGGCGAAAATATTTTCGTCGTTGCCGAGCTCGGCGAAGGTCTCTTCCATCCGGGACGCCGCGCGCAGCTTGCGGCGCATCTCCTGCTGGATCTCCCGCTTGAAGTCCGGAAACCCTTTGTAGCCCAGGCTCTTGGCGAACCGGACGACGGTCGATTTGCTGACGCCCACGGCGTCGGCCAAATCGCTTACGTTGGAGAGCAGCAGGGCGGCGCTGTCGTTTTTGAGATAATGGCCGAGCCTTTTTTGCGCGCCGTTCAGCGAATCGGTCTTGGCGAATATCTGTTTGATGAGAGGCATGAAACTTTTGTTTCAAATATCCCACCGAAACTTTCTTGTCAATCCGGTTGACAGAATTTTTTCGGCGCGATAATTAAGTTTATTATTTCCAAGAATCGTAGGAGGAAGTTCCATGGCGACTAAGATGACCAAAGAATTCGCAGTCCATCCGTATCTTCAGTTTATGATGGACAGCTACAGCCCGTATAAGAAGTGGATCGAGTCGGAGGGCATCCCGATCATCAGCGGCTCGTACGTCCCCGACGTGCGCGACGTCAAGCTGGGGGATTGGAAGCGGCGCGGCGTCAAAGGCGCTTACCTTACCTTTTCCGATCAGTTGGTCGCGGACGCCTACATTTGCGAGATACCGGCCGGGGGAAACAGCAAGCCGCAGCGGCAGCTCTATGAAGAAATCGTGCTCATCGCGTCGGGCCGCGGCGCCACGACGATCTGGTACGAAGGAACTCCCAAGCGGACTTTCGAGTGGGAGAGGGGAAGCGTTTTTGCGATCCCGCTGAACGCTTACCACCAGCACTTCAACGCGACCGGCAGCGAGCCTGCGCGATTTATCTCGCTTACCAGCGCGCCGGTGGCGTTCGAGCTTTACCGCGACCCGGAATTCATCTTCAACACCAACTACATGTTCAAGGACCGCTTCGATCCCAAAGACGAGGAGTTTTTCAGCCGCGAGGGAAAATACCACACCCAGTATTACGGCGGGATTTTTCACACCAACTTCATCGCGGATATCCGGAAGATCAATCTCGTGCCGCGCGAGAAGCGGGGCAAGGGGACGCGCAACATGTACATCCACATGGCCGGGAGCGCGATGCTCGCCCACGTGTCGCAGTTTCCCGTCGGACGCTACAAAAAGGCCCACAAACATGGGCCGGGGGCGCACGTGTGCTTGCTGGACTCGACGGGCTACACGCTGATGTGGAACGAAGGCGAGGAACCCAAGAGATACGACTGGCACGAAGGCAGCGTGGTTTGTCCGCCTGCCGGCACGTGGCACCAGCACTACAATACCGGGAACGTCCCGTGCAAGTTCGTCGCGCTCCACGCCAACACCGCGGTGCAGAGGGAAGAGGGCGGCATCGATCAGATCGACTTCGACAACGAAGACGCGGCGCTCCGAAAAATGTACGAGGAAGAATGCGCCAAGAACGGCGTCAAGCCGGACATGGACCAGTAAGAATTTTGGATTTTGGATTTTAGATTTTGGATTGTTCTCGGATCAGAAATTAGCTTTCTACAGTCTGGGGATTGCTCCCTTGCGCGCTCGCAGGGTTTTAATCGATGCCACTGTCATCGCCAGGATTTCATTAGCTTCCTTTATCAACTCTGTTACTTGCGCTGCCGCAACGACGCCAGACTCTATGAGCAACTCCAGCCAGTAAATAGCTTCATCTGCTTCTTCCTCGACAATTGCCAGTTTGGCCATGACATCAGCGGTGGACTTTCCTCGACACGCCGCTCGATAGTTAGCACCGATCGAGGTGGCGGAACGGAGCAGCTGCCTGGAGATCACGTCAGCAGTTACGTTTTTCGGCAGTCCTTCCACAAGTTCAATGACACGTAAGCCCAGGTTCTTTGTGCGCTCCTTGAATATTTGCTCGTTCATGGTTCTTCAATCCAAAATCGAAAATCTAAAACTACTTGGAGCTTTCAACTAGGCCTGCCTCAACCGGATCGATCCCACTGCCCACCATAACGATGGGAATCGCCTTGGTCGCATTCTTGGCCGCCTGGTTGCTGTCTTCGTCCGCCAATCCAAAATCCAAAATCGAAAATCCAAAATTTACTTGATCACCTTGTCCGCCCGATACAGCACTGACTGCGGAATCGTGAGGCCGATCTGCTTCGCTGTCTTCAGATTGATCACCAGCTCGAACTTCATCGGCTGCTCAACAGGGAGATCGGCCGGCTTTGCGCCTTTCAAAATCTTGTCGACGTAGATGGCGGCGCGCCTGAAACTGTCAGCA
>JBGQBP010000378.1:0-2929 GCA_041494945.1 Binatia bacterium
CGGATATTCGCTACTGTCTAATGACCAGGACGGAGCAATGCGCGTGATCGACGACTTTATCCACCGTAGCGCCGAGAACTCGTCTTCGCAGTGCGGAGTGGGGGTTGGTTCCGAGCACGATGAGGTCGGCGCCCAATTCTTCCGCAACCCTCAAGATGACGTCGCCGGGTTTGCCGAAGTCTATGCGAACGTCGGCGGATAAGCCTTGCCGTTTCAAGCTTGTAGCGGCTTCATCCATGATTTTTGCATAAAAACCTTTAGCCTGCTCTCTCGCCTCTTCCACCTCACTCACCGTCTCCGCATATTCCGGGATTCTGCCGACCGCCAGGAGATGAAGCTCGGCCGCCGCAGTCTTGGCCATTTCGGCAACTTTTTTCAAGGCGAGCTTGGCGCCTTCGGAACCGTCGTAGGCCAATAATATCTTCTTAAACATTTTACTTCCTTCCTTTTTCGACAAACAGAACCTCGCGTTCCATCCCTTTTGGCTCGAAGAAGGTCTGAGCTATGAGTGTCGGAATAATCGCGGTTAAGATAACAACAACGACTAAGATGGAGTACTGGTCCCGGTTGATGATTCCGTGCGTGAACCCGTAAAGGGCGGAAATAGTTCCAAACGTAAGACCCGTGCTCATCATCAGCGTGGTATATAGATTGATCTTTGTGGTGAATCGGAACCATACCCCTGCCGGGTACAGAGCGAAAAATTTTGCCAGGCTCTTCGCCGAGAAGAACACGATGACTAAGCCAAAAGCTGTGAGCACGGCTCTCACATCCACCAGGCTTCCGGCCTTGAGAAAGTAGAACGGCGTGAGCAAGGCGAACGTGGTCGCGCGCATTCGCCTGATGAGTTCTTTGTTTGCGAGAAAGGTGTCGGCTAGCACCATGCCGACCAGATAGGCCGGCAACACGCCCTCGCTGCCGCCCCGCACGGCCAAATACGCGAGAACGAGAAGGACAAGATAGATGTACTTGACCTCGGGTTCGCTCGAATGCGCGTTGACTCGCTTAAGGTAGAAGGGCGTAATTTTCGGCAGAAGAAGAAGCGCAAGAACCGTTACAACAATAAAGATCCAGAACCAAACTCCGAAGCTGGTAAAGAGCAGCCCGAGGGCAATCACGGTTCCAAGATCGTCCACAAAGCAGGCGGCCAGGATCAGCTTCCCAATGGCAGTCTCGTTAAGCCCGGTCTCCACCATGACGGCGTAGACCACCGCGACCGATGTCGTGGACATGGCGATTCCAGCGATTTGGGATGCTCTGAGATCCCAACCGAGGAGAAACTGAGCTGCCGCCCATGACAAAGCGAACGGGGCAAAGAAACCTATGATTCCGAGGACAAGGCTCTCTTTCCAAAATCTTTTTAAGGTCCGGCTTTCAAGTTCGGCGCCGGCGAGAAACGTGAGGATGATAGCGCCAAAACTGGCGAGGAAATTAATCCACTCGGAAACTTGCAGATGAAAAGAGTTCCCGGCAAGTATTCCTACGATCAACTCGACAAGAGCGGCGGAGATACCGATTCGGAGAGAAACCAGGCTGGATATCAGGGCGAGAGCGATCCAGACTGAGGCGTCCCACCAGAGCTGTTCCATAACTCTACCTCCGGAATGAAAGTAGGCGTTATCAGCCTGTGGGCGGTTAAACGGAGAACGCCATCTCCACAAAATGTCTACGGCATGTCTAGCAGCTTCCCGGGGCACTTTCAAATGAACGAGTCCCGGCGGGCTCTGTGTCAGTTAGGAGTTGCATACGGGCCGCCGGTTTGTTCAACGAGACAAACTGGGATATCTTTGGGGCGCCGATTTAAAAAATAGGAGAAACGAGATGAAGGTCGAAGAGATCACGCGGTTGCTCGAGGGAAAATTAAAAGGCGACGGGAAGAGGGAAATCACCGGAATCGCGGGGCTGGAAAATTCCGGCGTAAAAGACCTGACCTTCGCCGAAGGCGTTGCGACACTTCGGCGCGCGGCGCGGTCCGCCGCGGGTTGCGTCCTCGTGCCGGAGAGAAGCTCGCTGCCGGGTCATACGACGATCGCGGTCAAACATCCGAAGCTCGCCTTGATTCGCGCCGCGGAAGCATTGCTCCCGAAGACCCCACACAAACCCGGCATTCATCCCACCGCGGTTGTTTCTTCGAGCGCGCGCGTCGCGGGCGACGCGGCGGTGGGCGCGCATGCGGTGATCGAAGACGAGGTCGCAGTAGGGCAGGGCAGCTCGATCGGCGCCGCAGTTTTTCTCGGCCGCGGCGTCGCGATCGGTTCCGATTCGATTCTACACTCGGGCGTCTCAATTTATCCGGGCGCGCGTGTCGGCAATCGTGTCGTGATACACAGCGGCACGGTCGTCGGCTCGGACGGATTCGGCTACGTCTTTGCCGAAGGGCGGCAGCAAAAATTTCCGCAGGTGGGAAAGGTCATCATCGCGGACGACGTGGAGATCGGCGCGAACGCGACGATCGATTGCGGCGCGCTGGAAGATACCGTCATCGGCCAGGGCACCAAGATCGACAACCTGGTTCATATCGGCCACAACGTGCGCGTCGGCCGCCACTGCATCCTCGCGGCGCAAACCGGCGTCGCCGGCAGCTCCGAGATCGGCGATTACGTCGTGATGGGCGGCCAGGTCGGCGTCGGCAACGCGGTGCGCATCGAGGATCAAGCGATCATCGGCGCGCAGGCGGGAATTCCCACCGGGAAAATAGTGCGCCGCGGCCTCACCATGTGGGGCACACCAGCGCGGCCGCTGGCGGAGTTCAAAAAAACCTATGCCGAGCTGACGAACCTGCCGAATCTGGTGAAGAAGGTGAAAGCGCTCTCCGGCCGCAAGGCGGCGACACCCAAGCGGCGGTAATCGCTGGCTCCACGACCGCCCACTTAGGAGCCTTCGAGGTCGGCGATGGTGCGGCTGACTTTGAGGCCGCGGCTGTAGGCGC
>JBGQBP010000379.1:0-2910 GCA_041494945.1 Binatia bacterium
CATTCCCAGCCGCTGGTTCGCGAGGACATCGGCCGGCACAATGCGCTCGACAAAGCCGTCGGCGCCGCAGCGCGGCTGGGCATTCCCCTTCCCGGATCGCTGCTGCTCCTCTCCGGCCGCCTCTCGTTCGAGATGGTTGCCAAAGCCGCGCGCGCGGGCATCAGCGACGTCGCCGCCGTCAGCGCCCCCTCCGCGCTGGCCGTCACCCTGGGCAGGTCCCTCAACATGTTCCTGGCCGGCTTCGTCCGGAATCGGACCATGACCGTCTATTCCGGCGCGGACGCGCTCCGAATCGCCGCGCTTCAATCGGGCGCAGCCGTGGCCGCAGCGCTCGCGCCGCCGGCGCTTTTCGCCGCCACCGGGAGGGGGCTGACGATTCTCGCCGACCTCGGCGCGTTGGGAGTCAAATATCCCACTTCCGTCATCGCCGCGCGGCGCGCTTACGTCGCGCAGGACCGCCCGGCGGCGAAAAAATTTCTCATGGCGTTGATCGAGGGACTGCATCTGTATCGGGAGAGGAAGGACTACGCCATGAAGGTCCTGGAAAAATACACCAAGCAGAACGATCCGCAGATTCTCTCCCAGACCTACGACTATTTTGCCAGGAACACGCCGCTGGTGCCGCTCTCCGACGCGGCCGTGATCGAAACGGCGCTGCCGCCGGACAGACCCGCCGGCCGAAGCGCGAAGGATTTTTTCGACAATAGCCTGCTGCAAGAGCTGGAGCAGGAAGGATTCGCGAAAAAATTGGGAAAATAAATTAAGTAAGTCTCAGAAAGGACAGACGATGGAAAAAGTTCTCGCGCAACTGGATCGCAACCGTCTCATAGAAATCGCCAAGAACGTGGCGGAAATCGTCAGCATCACCGGTGAGGAAAGCGCGATCGCGCATTATCTCGGCGGCGAATTCGAGCGGCTCGGCATGGAGGTCCGCTATCAGGAGGTGGAAGAAGGACGCCCCAACGTCATCGGAACCTTGAAAGGCGCCGGCGGCGGAGCGACGTTGATGTTCTGCGCCCACATGGATCATTTCGATACCCCGCAGGAGACCGTCGTCACCGAGGACCGAATTTACGGCCGCGGCCTGGTCAACATGAAGTGCGCCTTTCCCTGCTACATCGTCGCCGTGGAGATGTTGAAGAATGCCGGAGTCCAGCTCAAGGGCGACATCGTCATCTCCGGCGTCGTCGGCGAAATCGAAAAAGCGCAGGTCGGCAGGTTTTCCGGCAAGACCTATCGCGGCGCGGGCGTCGGCGCGCGCTATATGATGGACCACGGCGTCACCGCCGACATGTGCATTATCGGCGAGCCGACCGGATTGCAGTTGCAGATCGGCAACGCGGGACTCGTCTGGGCGCAAGTGACTGTGGAAGGCAGAGCCGAGAACTTCGTGCTCCAGGCGGGCAAGGTCGCGCAGGCGATTCAAGACTGGGAAAAAGAGTATCAGCAGAAATTCAAGCACCCGTTCATGCTGCCGACGGTGCAGATCGGCGCGATCGAAGGCGGCAACCCGTTCAAGCCTGGCACCCAGCCGGCGACGAACCTCTACGTCATCGTGAAGACGCTGCCGGGCACGCCGACGATGGCGATTCAGCGCGCGCTGGAAGAAGTCTGCGCCAAAGTAGAAGAGCGAGAAAAGGACATCAAGACCAAAGTCGAGCTCTATCTCTCCACGACCGGCTACGAAATTTCCAAAGACGAGCAGGTCGTGAAAGTAATGGAGAAAGCGCACCAGCAGGTCTTCGGCAAGCCGGTGCAATACCCGATGGCCAAGCGCTACGGTATCACGAGCGACGGCTCGCGCATCGCCTCTTACGGCGTGCCGGTCATCACCTACGGCGCGGGATTCGGCACGCACCTGATCGATCCCACCGAGCCCGAGATCACCGAGTGGGACAATCCTTCTGGCGTCCGGCGCGGCGTCGGCATCCAGAACATGATCAACTGCACGAAAGTCTACGCGCTCGCGGCGCTGGAGGTTTGCAGCAAGACGCGGCAGGAAATCGGTTTACGCTGAGGCGGCAATGCACTTAACACACGCTCATTATCGAAACCGTTTCTGCATGTTCCGCACCTATTACGCGCTCGCTGCGGGGATCGTGAAGCCGGATGGGTTCACGCTGTCGGTCATCGAAGTGCCCGATCCTCCCAGCCGCGCCCAGGAAGAGGCGCTGATCGCCGGCGACGTTCAGGTCGCCAACCTCTACCTGCCCAATTTTCTCCGATGTAAAATCGACGGCGCACCGATCGTCGGGATCTCCACCGAGTGGAAATCGACGGCCAAGGGAAACGGCATGTTCGTGCTGGCCGATGGACCGATCCAAAAGCCG
Source organism: Binatia bacterium (assembly GCA_041494945.1). Classification (GTDB taxonomy): domain Bacteria; phylum Desulfobacterota; class Binatia; order UBA9968; family UBA9968; genus JAJPJQ01. The sequence goes on from JBGQBP010000379.1 coordinate 2,331, forward strand.
AGCGATCTCACCGGCCGCTTGATCGCCACGCACCACAAGACGCCCCACGTGGTCCATCGCTATCTTCTCAAGCATCGCTACGGCGTCGACGAGAAGAGCCTCGGCTGGGAATCCCATCCTCAGGAAGAGTTGCTAGAGATACTGAAGCGCGGCCGAGCCGACGCCGTCGTGCTGATCGATCAGTTTTTTTTCCGCGGCGAGCAGGACCCGGCGGTCCGCTGTCTCTACACGGACGGAGAGGCGTGGCGGGCGCTGCACGGATTTCCCGAGATGATCAAGCACATGGTCGCCGTGCGCGAACCGCTTTTGAAAGATCATCCGGAGTTCAAGGAGAAGCTGCTCCACGCGTTCAAAGCATCCGTCGCCTACAGCGAGCAGCATCTGCCGGAGATCGCCGACAAGTTCATGGAACGCTACGGCGGCGACCGCGAGGCGATTCTGACCTCGGCGCGTTACCCCAAGATCGAATTCACTTTTACCGGGACGGAGCTGAAGATCGCCGAGGCGGAGATGAAGATGCTGGCCGAGATGGGCGAGATCCCCCGCGAGATACCCATTGCGCCGCTATTTGTGATATAGC
>JBGQBP010000380.1:0-2890 GCA_041494945.1 Binatia bacterium
ACTTCCGGCGCGGCCTTTACCTCCGGCACGGGCTTCGACTTGGGAGCGGGCGCGACAGCAGTGCCGGCGCCGCCGCCGAGCTTCTCGCCTCCCACCAAGTCTATGGTGTAAACCGGATAGTTGGGCGCCTTGCTCGGCAAAAACGGCATGATCAACAGAGCCGCGATAAATATCACATGAGCGAAACCCGAGAAAAAAACCCATTTCCACACCCGTCCGCCGCCGTCGGAATTGTCCGACGGCCTGTCGGAAATCGGCATCGGATCCATATGGGTTTTTGCCATTTAGCTTTCTTTTTCTTCCGGCGGGCGCGTCACCATCCCCACTTTCTCGATGCCCGCTTGCTTGATCTCCGCGATCACTCTCATGACGAGGCCGTAGCGCACGTCCTGATCCGCGCGCAGATAGACTTCTTTGTCGGCCTTGATGCCGCGAATGGCGCGCAGCTTCTGCCCCAGCTCCGCCGGCGTCATCCCCGTGTCGTTGAGAAAAACCCGGCCGTTGCGGTTGATCGAGACGACCAACTGCTCTTCCTTTCCCGGTATCGCGCCGGCCTGAGTCTGCGGTAAGTTGACCTGCACGCCCTGCTGGATGATCGGCGCGGTCACCATGAAAATCACCAGCAGGACCAGCATCACGTCCACGAGCGGAGTCACGTTGATCTGCGAGATCGTGGCGCTGCCCTGCTGCGACGAAGTATCAATCGCCATGACGATAACTCCTTGGTTCGAGTTTTTACTTTTTCCTTTTGCCTTTTTACTTATTTCAGGAAGTGTCGTTCCGCAATGTTCAAGAACTCGTGCGAAAAATTGTCCATTTCCGTAGCCAGGACCTTGATCCTTTGAACGAAATGGTTGTAGGCCATCAGAGCGGGAATCGCCGCCGCCAGACCGAGCGCGGTCGCGATCAGCGCTTCGGCGATGCCGGGGGCGACGGCCTGGATGCTCGAAGAGTGCGTCACGCTGAGGCCGCGGAACGCGTTCATGATTCCCCAGACCGTGCCGAACAGCCCGATAAACGGCGTAGTGCTTGCGGTGGTTCCGAGGAACGTGAGAGATTTTTCCAGTTTCGTGATCTCCACGCTCGTGGCTCGCTTCATCGCGCGAGTCACATTGTCCACGCCGCCCAGCTCCGTCGTCAGCGACTCGCCCGGCGCCGCTTTGCCGCGCGAGACTCGAAGCAGCTCCTCATAGCCGGCGCGAAACACCTGCGCGACCGGGCCGGACTTGAGATCGCGGCTGGCGTCGTGGATCGAAGCGAGATTGCGGCTGTCCCAAAAAATTTCTATGAATTTTTCCGATTCGCTCTTGGCCCGGCGCACCTGGTTGAGCTTGGAGAAAATAATTCCCCAGCTCAGCACGGAAAACAATATCAATAACAAAAGCACGCCTTGGACCAGGGGGCTCGCCCCTTTGGCCAAATCCAAGATCCCGTGCTGTTGAGGGACCGTCAAATCATTCTGCGCCAACAACTGAAGCAGCGACAAGGGTGGCATCATGGGTTCCGGTAGTCCGTTGAAAAAAGATTATAACCTCTGTATCTAATCAATTAAAGTCCTGCCTGGATTTTATACTTTAGACGATCGGGGAGGCGTTTCAATACATGATCCGCAAATTGAAAGATCTCGATCTCGGCGGCAAGCGGGTTTTCGTCCGCGCCGATTTCAACGTCCCGATCGAGCGCGGCAGAATCACCGAGATGCACCGGATCGAGAGCACGCTCCCGACGCTGCGCTTCGTTCTTGAAAAAGCCGAAAAACTTTTGATCGCTTCCCATCTGGGACGGCCCGGCGGCAAGAGAGATCCCGAGTGGAGCCTGGCGCCCGTGCGCGAGGCGCTGGAGAAATTGCTTTCGTCTCCGGTCGCGCTCGCGCCGGACTCGGTCGGCCCCGAGGTCGAAGCGATGGCGCGCGATCCGCGCCGGCGGATCGTCCTGCTTGAGAACCTGCGCTTTCACAAGGAAGAAGAAAAAAACGACCCCGGCTTTTCCCAGCAGCTCGCCGCTCTAGCGGAAGTCTACGTCAACGACGCCTTCGGGGTCGCGCACCGGGCGCATGCCTCCACCGCGGGCATGGCGCAGTACGCGCGCGAAAAATGCGCCGGCCTCTTGCTGCAGAAGGAGCTGGATTATCTGGGCCGGCTGCTCGGCGCTCCGGAGCGGCCGTTCGTCGCCATCTTGGGCGGCGCCAAAGTCTCGGACAAGATCGGCGTGATCAAAAATCTCATGCCCAAGCTCGACGGCTTGCTCGTCGGCGGCGCCATGGCCTATACGTTCCTCAAGGCGAAAGGCATCTCCATCGGACGTTCTCTGGTCGAGGAAACGCACGTCGGCCTGGCGCGCGAGCTGATCGCGCAGGCGGCGAATGCAAAAATTACTTTGCTGCTTCCTGTCGATCACGTCGCCGCCGAAGGACGAGACAAGACTCCGGTCGCGGCCGGCGAGAGCATTCCGGAAAATTTGATGGGTCTGGATATCGGCCCGAAGACGCGCGAGCTTTTCATCCGCGAGTTGCACAAGGCCAAAATCGTCCTGTGGAACGGACCCGTGGGACTGTTCGAGGAAAAAAACTTCAGCGCCGGGACCATCGATATTGCCCGCGCCCTCGCGGACTCCGGCGCGGTCGTCGTTGTGGCCGGAGGGGACACGGTCGCGGCGGTGATGGAAGCGGGCGTCGCGGACCGCATGACGCATCTATCGACGGGCGGCGGCGCGACCCTTGAATTTCTCGAAGGCAAGAAACTGCCCGGCATCGAGGCGCTCGAGGTCGAGGAATGAATCCACCGCTGGTCGTCGCCAATTGGAAAATGCACGGCACCCAGGCCGAAGCCGCGGCGCTGGCGCGCCAAGTCGTGAACGGAGCCGGAAGCATCGGAGGCGTGGAAGTGGCGCT
>JBGQBP010000381.1:0-2860 GCA_041494945.1 Binatia bacterium
ATGTTTAAGCGCATCCTCATCGCCAACCGCGGCGAGATCGCCGTCCGGATTATCCGCTGCTGCCGCGAGCTCGACATCGAGACGGTTGCGATTTATTCCGAGGCCGACCGCGAGTCGCTCCACGTCAAGTACGCCGATTACGCCTACCTGGTCGGGCCGCCGCCTTCGACCGAGAGTTATTTGGCGATCGACCGGATTCTCGACGTCGCCAAGAAGAGCGGCGCGGACGCGATCCATCCGGGCTACGGCTTTCTCGCCGAGAACAGCGAGTTTGCGCGCGCCTGCCAGGAGGCGGGCATCACGTTCATCGGCCCGTCGCCGCGAGTGATCGAGGAGATGGGCGACAAAGTCAAAGCGCGCGCGATCATGAAGGCCGCGGGCATCCCGGTCGTGCCCGGCTCCGAGATTCTCAACTCCGAAGAGGAAGTCGTCCGGGCCGCGGCGAGCGTCGGCTATCCTTTTATGTTGAAAGCCGTCGCCGGCGGCGGAGGCAAAGGCTTGCGCCTGGTCCGTTCCAGCCGCGAGATTCCGTCCGCCTATCGCGCGGTGCGTTCCGAGGCGGCCTCTTCCTTCGGCGACGCGCGGCTCTATCTGGAAAAATATATCGACCGGCCGCGCCACGTCGAAGTGCAAATCCTCGCCGATCGCCACGGCAAGGTCGTCCACCTTTACGACCGCGAGTGCTCGATCCAACGGCGCCACCAGAAAATCATCGAGGAATGCCCTGCGCCGGCGCTGGACTACAAGGCGCGGCGCAACATCGGCCGGATCGCGATTCAAGGCGCGCGCGCCGTGAACTACGTCGGCGCCGGCACGCTAGAGTTCTTGCTCGACCGCAACATGAATTTCTATTTCCTGGAGATGAACACGCGGCTCCAGGTCGAGCACGCCGTAACCGAAAGAGTGGTAGGGATCGACCTCGTCAAGGCGCAGATCGAGGTGGCTGCCGGCGGTTATCTTCCCTGGCGCCAGCGCCACATCAGCCCCACCGGCCACGCGATCGAATGCCGGATCTACGCGGAGGACCCGGAAAACGATTTCATGCCCTGTCCCGGAAGGATCGAAGGGCTGCGCCTGCCGGAGGGGTTGGGCGTGCGCAACGATTGCGGCGTCTACGAGGGCGACGCGGTTCCGATCCACTACGACCCGATGATCGCCAAGCTGATCGTTTGGGGCGAGGACCGGGTCGAAGCGATCGTGCGCATGCGCCGCGCGCTGCGCGAGTACCAGATCCGCGGCATCAAGACCAACATTCCCTTTCACCAGTGGATCCTGCGCCATCCGCGCTTCATGGCCGGCAATTTCAATACCGGATTCATCGACGAAGAGTACCGCTATATGCGCAAGGAGGAGATCTTGCCGCATAAGGACATCGCGCTCGCTTCGGCGGCGATCGCGGCGCTTCGCCGCGAGCAGGAGCGCACCGTGAGTCTGTTGCAGCGCGGCGCGGCGGAAAAATCGCGCTGGCGCGACGCCGGCAGGCAGGCGTCGGTGCGGTCCATCCCCGGAGTGCCGGGAAAAGGTTGGAAGGGCTAAAGGTAGGGGCGCGATTTATCGCGCCCGTAAAAGACAAAAGGAACGATGGCATTTATTGCGCGGCTGGGAGAGAAGACCTACACCGTCGAGATCGAAGAGACCGGGAAATCTCTTTATCGCGTCGCCGTTGACGGGAGCGAGTTTCTGGTCGACGGGAAGAAGACCGGCGTGACCAACTACTCGCTGATCGTCGATAACCGCTCTTTCGAAGTCGAGGTGGATATCTCGGAAGACGAGTATCGGGTCCTGGTCGACGGGAGAAGTTACCACATCGACTTGTTGGACGAGAGACGGATGCGCGTCGGCGGATTGCAGTCGGCCATTCAGTTGCAGGGCCGGCAGAACGTCTCCGTGCCGATGCCGGGCAAAGTGATCGCCGTGCTGGTGTCGGAAGGAGACACGGTCGAGCGCGGGCAGGGCCTGGTGATCGTCGAGGCGATGAAAATGGAGAACGAGGTCCGCTGCCCGATCAACGGCGAGGTCAAAGAGGTGAGAGTGAAGCCGGGCGACGCGCTGCAGGCCGGAGCGATCCTGGCGGTGGTCGAATAAAAAAAGGCCGTTGCGGCCAAAAATTTGTTGTCACGATTTTTTTTTCATGTTATACAGCAAGCAAAGAAAATGGTTCCGAAGAAAGTTTTTTTCACCAAAGGAGTCGGAGTCCACAAAGAGAAACTCGCCTCTTTTGAGTTAGCGCTGCGCACCGCCGGCCTCGCCTATTGCAACCTCGTTCTGGTTTCGAGCATCTATCCTCCGGGATGTAAGCGGATATCGAAGGAAGAGGGCGTGAAACTCTTGCGCCCCGGCGAGATCGTTTTCTGCGTCTACGACCGCGAGAGCACGAACGAGCCGAACCGGCTCGTGGCCGCTTCGGTCGGCGTGGCGATTCCCGCCGACGACAACCAGCACGGATATCTTTCCGAGCATCATTCCTTCGGCGAGACCGATGAGAAGGCCGGAGAGTACGCCGAAGACCTCGCCGCGAGCATGTTGGCGACGACGCTCGGCATCGAGTTCAACCCGGACACCGCCTGGGACGAGCGCGAGCAGCTCTTCAAGATGTCGGAAAAGATCGTCCGCACCACCAACATCACGCAGTCCGCCATCGGCAACAAAGACGGGCTGTGGACCACCGTATTCTCCGCCTGCGTCTTCATCAACGACGACACGCTACCCAACAATAGCGAAACCAAATAAGCTATCAGCCGTCAGCTTTCAGCTTTGATTTTTCTTTGCTGATCGCTTCCTAGCTCTTTCTCCCAGCTATATACGCGACGCCGATGCTTACGCCGTAAAGAAGTGTCAGCGGAAGCGCGAGCAGGATCTG
>JBGQBP010000382.1:0-2846 GCA_041494945.1 Binatia bacterium
GCGTACCGGCGATGTCAAACTACTCTATGGGGCTAATTTGAGTAGAAAAATGAAAACGAAGTTAGATGCTGAAAGTGTTGGGCGACGGAAGGTTGGAAGGCTGAAGTGTTAGAGTAGCGGAGCCCAGTTCCGTTATTCACTTCATCGCTCCGTTTTGTTTTTGAGCGCGCGCCAGACTTTTTCAGAGGTGATGGGAAGCTCGTAGAAGCGGATGCCGGCGGCTCTTGCGATCGCGTTGGCGATGGCGGAGGCGACGGGCAACAGCCCGCCCTCACCCATGCCTTTGGCGCCGAAGGGTCCTGGTCCGTTTTCGTTTTCGATGAGCGCGGAGGAAAACTCGTCGGGAAGGTCGTTGAAGTGGGGCACGCGGTAATCCACCAGGTTAGGATTCAAGAGCTGTCCGTCCTCGTAGACCATCTGCTCGAAGAGGGTGTGGCCGAGTCCGAAGACGACTCCGCCCTCGTCCTGCCCCTCGCATTGCACCGGGTTGATCGCCCGGCCAACGTCGGCGACGGAGACGTATTTTCGCAGATGAATCGCGCCGGTCTCGCGATCGACTTCGACTTCCGCCCCGCCCCAGCCCACCTCCCAGAACGTCGTCGTCGCTCCCAGAGCCGCTTTCTTGGTTTTTAGGTCGCGATACATTCCTCGGCCGATGATCTCTCCCGCCTTGCTGCCGAAAAATTCCGTGATGACGTTGCCGTACGAAAGCGTCTTGCCGCGCTTGCCGCAAACTTTTCCTTCCTTGAGCTGGAGTTCGCCGATCCTCAAGCTGAGAATTTTCGCCGCCGCTTCGAGAAGCTGCTTTTTGGCGTCCTGGGCGGCGCGCTGGACCGCGAGCCCCATGACGGTCATCGAGCTGCTCGCGCTCGTCGATACGTCGTAAGGAGTGACGTCCGTGTCCAGTTGCGCAACGGATATTTTGTCCAGGCCTAGAGATAATTCCTCCGCAACAACCTGGCTGAGAGCGGTCTTGGAGCCCTGGCCGATCTCCACCGTGCCGGTCAACAGAACCACGCTGCCGTCGGAAGACATCTTGACCGTCGCGCCCGCGATCTTGAAAGTTCCGCCGGCGTCTTTGAGACAGACGCTCAAACCTTTTCCTCTATTCGGCTTCGAGCCGCTTTTCCAATCGAGCGCCTTCGCGACCTTGAGCAAGCCCTCCTTGAGATCGCAATCCACCGGCGTGTCGCCGGGCGTGTAATCCTCGCCCTTCTTGAGCAAATTCTTGAGGCGAAATTCCAAGGGGTCCATCTTGAGCCTCTCGGCGATCAGATCCGTGTGCGACTCGTAGGCCCATGCGACCTGCACCGAGCCGAAGCCGCGGAACGCGCCGGCCGGAACCGCGTTGGTGTAAACGCAATAGGCATCGATCTTAGCAGCGGGAATGCGATAGGGGCCGAGAGCGCGATAGCCCGCCTTTTGCGTCACTCGCGGGCCCGCGTCGGCGTAGGCGCCGGTGTTCATGTAGATCTCGCACTCGCGCGCGAGCAAGCGGCCGTCCGCCGTAACGCCGCTCTTGATGCGCACGCGCGCCGGGTGGCGGGTGACGGTCTTGAAGCTGTCGCTCGCGCTCATCACGAGCTTTACCGGCCGCCGCGCCTTCCACGAGAGCGCCGCCGCGATCGGCTCCGCCTTGACGTAGAGCTTGCCGCCATAGCCGCCGCCGACGTAAGGCACGACGATGCGCACGTGGCTGAGCGGCAGGCTGAAAATCGCGGCGAGATGGTCGCGCAGGCCGAAAGGATCCTGGCACGCGCTCCAGACCGTCAAGTGGTCTTGCTCGAAATGAGCGATCATGACGTGCGGCTCCATCGAGTAGTGCTGCACCTTGGGAAAGCGGAACGTGTCTTCGAAAACGTGGTCAGCTTTGTGAAACGCTTTCTCCACGTCGCCTCTCGCGTAGCCGAAGTGCGAGCAGATGTTCGTCCCTTTGAATCTGTCCGGCGCGCCGTAGCTCGAGCCGCGAAGCTCGGCTTTGCCTTGCCATTGCTCGTGCACCAGGGGCGCGCCCTCCGCGATCGCCTCTTCAATGTCGGTCATCGACGGCAGGTCTTCGTACTCGACGTCGATCAGGTCGAGCGCCTGCTCGGCGGTCATTTCGTCCACCGCCAGCACGGCGGCGACCGGATCGCCCGCGTAACGAACCTTATCCGCGGCTACGATCGACTGGTCTTTGTAGATCGCGCCGTAGCGGGAGTTGAGCCCCGATAGATCGTCGCGGGTGAGCACGGCGAAAACTCCCGGCAGGGTTTCCGCCTTGCGCGCGTCGATCTTGACGATCCTGGCGTGCGGCGTCGGGCTGCGGAGAATTTTCGCGAAGCCCATTCCCGGAAGCTCGAGGTCTCCGGTATAAACGGCCGCCCCGGTCACCTTCTCGACGCCGTCCAGGCGCCGGGGAGAGGTTCCGGCGATCTTGAGTGTAGGTCTCGATTTCATTTTTCAATGGCAGAAGCGGAATCGGCGTATTCGTTACTTGCGAATCTTCGGGCTATCTTTTTCAGGGAAATACGTGTCGCAGAACGGACAATGAAAATTCATTCCCGATCCCAGCATATGAGGGTTGGCGACAAAAACCTGGTTGCATTTCGGACAGGTGATTTCGATGGTTTGACCCATTTTGGCTCCTCGTGATCGTGTTCGTGATTCGTGTTCGTGGAATACTCGTCTCGGCCCGATCGATCACGAGCACGAGCCACAAGCACGTTATTTTCCCCTACGCCCAGTACGTCGTCCTGTCCGTCGGGATGTGCTGCAAGACTTCGCCGGGAATATAATCTTCCAGCTTGACGCGCGCCATGGCGTCGTCCGGACACTTGGACACCGGCGAGAACGGACGATCGAGC
>JBGQBP010000383.1:0-2800 GCA_041494945.1 Binatia bacterium
ATCGATCCCAAATATAAAAACCTGCTGGCCTGGATCGCCCGGCTCAAAGCCCGGCCGAGCTTCGCCGCCTCGGCGCAGTAATACAGGAATTAGGAATTGGGATTTAGGAATTGGAAGAAAGAAACTCGCGTTCGTTCTTTCCCTAATTCCTAATCCCTAATTCCCAATTCCTATCCCTAATGCCTAACTCCCAATCCCCAATTCCTAAAGTTTTCGCTTGGTGCGTTCACCTCTACACGGCGACTGGAGTCGTCCTCGCCTTCTTCTCAATCCTATTGATCGAACGCGCCGATTATCAGAACGCCTTCTGGCTCATGACGCTCGCCGTGGTGATCGACGCAAGCGACGGAACGCTAGCCCGCCTTAGGCGGGTCAAAGAGGTCATACCCTGGTTTGACGGCGACCGGCTCGAAGACATCATCGACTACCTCAACTACGTCCTCGTCCCCTGTTTCTTCCTCATTCGCGCCGAGCTGCTGCCCGAGAGCGACGCGCTCTGGATCGCGGCCGCGCCCCTGCTGGCGAGTGCCTACGGCTTTTGCCAAAAGGAGGCGAAGACCGCGGACCATTTTTTTCTCGGCTTCCCCTCGTACTGGAATATCGTCGCCTTTTACTTATACGTCTTGCAGACCCCGCGCTGGGCCAACGGCTTTGTCATCTTGGCACTCTCCGTCCTCGTCTTTGTGCCGATCAAGTACGTCTATCCGAGCCGGAGTCCCGTGCTTCGGGGCCTCACGATCGCGTTAGGCATCGTCTGGGGAGTGCTGATCCTGACGATGATCTACAATCTTCCCGCACCGACCCCTCTCGTTGTTTATATCTCGCTCCTGTTCCCCGCGTACTACACGGTTTTGTCTCTTTGGCTCGCTGCGCGCGGAGTGCCGGGCGGTCCGAAATGAATTGACCCTTCGGGCCGGTACGGGTATTATGGGGAGAGTTGTACCCCTCATCTCCGCAGGCAAACCGGCAGAGAGGTCCGCGGACTGCGAGGTTAACTGCCAGACCGCGCTTAGGTAAAAAAATGAGCAAAGAGAGTCCGCAAGCAACCCCACGCACGACGAAGCTCGGCGAGCTGCTCGTCAAGGAGGGCCTGATCACCTCCGAGCAGTTGGAAGAAGCCGTGGCCGTGCAGAAGAAGCAACAAATTTACATGCCTTTGGGCGAGATCTGCGTCGATCTCAAATTCATCACCCGCGACCAGTTGAAAAAAACTCTAGGAACGCATCAAAAACGCATCGCCTTGGGAGATCTCTTGACGAATCTGGGCCTGGTCACTCCGGAACAGGTCCGTGAGGCCCTCAAAGAACAGAAAGTCAGCCGGAAAAAAATCGGTCAAATCCTGGTCGAGAAGGGATTTCTCACGGACAACGCGCTGATCAGCGCGCTCAACATGCAGTTGGGCATCCCCAAGATCACGCCTCACCCGAGCCTGATCGACAAGAGCCTGCTCAAAGGCGTCAACGAGACCTTTCTCAGAAAAAATGAAGCGTTGCCGGCCTTCAAGCAGGGAGGCGAGCTGACGGTCCTGATGGCCGATCCGTTGAACCAGGCCGCTATCGCCGATCTGGAAAAATTCTTCGGCTGCAAGATCCAGCCCGCGATCGCCTCCGCTGAGGAAATTCAAAACGCCATCACTCAATGTTTTCGGGTAGATCCGACGGGGGGCGCCGCCGACGCGCAGAAAGACCTGGTGATCGGCCAGACGAATGTATCGGCCGAGTCGGGCGACACCGCCGTCGGGATCGTCAATTACATCATCTCCGAGGGTTATAAAGAAAGAGCGAGCGATATCCACATCGAAGCCCAGGAAAAAGGGCTCCGCGTCCGCTACCGCATCGACGGCGTCCTCTATCACAAGACGGACCTGCCGCTGTTTCTGGCGCCGAGCGTGATCTCCCGCATCAAAGTCCTGTGCGGTCTGGACATCGCGGAGCGGCGCAGGCATCAGGACGGCCGCATCGAGGCCAAGGTGATGGACAAGGAAGTGGACCTCAGGGTTTCCACGTATGTGGCGGTCTATGGCGAGAGCATCGTCATCCGCATTCTGAAGCGCGAGACCACTCTGATCGATCTCGACGCGCTGGGATTCAATCCGGCCAATCGCGTCAAGTACGCGGAGCTGCTCGACGAGCCCGCGGGAATCATGCTGGTCACCGGGCCGACGGGCAGCGGCAAAACCACCACTCTGTACGCTTCGCTCAACTATCTGAACAATATGTTCCGCAAGATCATCACCGTCGAAGATCCGGTGGAGTACACTCTCGACGGCATCGTCCAGGGCCTCCTCGATCCAAAGCTCGACCTTACCTATGCAGATTTTTTGAAGTCCATGATGCGCCAGGACCCCGACGTTCTCATGGTCGGCGAAATCCGCGACCGCGTCGGGGCGGAGGCGGTCATTCAGGCCTCCTTGACCGGTCACAAGGTGCTCAGCACGTTCCACACCGAGGACACGACCGGCGCGCTGCTGCGCCTGATCGACATCGGCATCGACCCTTTTCTGATCTCCTCCACGGTACTCGCCGTGCTGAGTCAACGGCTGGTGCGGGTCTTGTGTCCCAATTGCCGGCAACCCTTTACTCCGCGCAAAGAGGTGCTGGCCTCGTTCGTCGTTGAACTCGGAGGGGTCGAGCCGTTCACCTTCTACCAGCCCAAAGGGTGCCTGCACTGCAACGGCACCGGCTTCAAGGGCCGCGTCGGCCTGCACGAGCTTTTGGTCATGAACGAAGCCATTCGCGATGCCATTCTGAGCCGCCACACCTCCTCGCAAATTCGACTCATCGCGCGGGAACAGGCCGAT
>JBGQBP010000384.1:0-2798 GCA_041494945.1 Binatia bacterium
ACGCGACGTGGCGCTCCACCATCGCGCCGATCACCTCGTCGAAATTTTCGGTTTGGTAATAAGCGCCGGCGAGCTCTTGATCGATCACCCCACCCAGCCGATCCTCCGCCAGCTTGCGCCTGGCTGGGGCATAAGGGATGGAACTGTAACCGACCGACCAGATGTGCTCGATCGCGTCAACGCCCGCGTTGACGGAGCCGACGACGTCCCAACTGTGGGCGGCTACCGGCATGTCCAGCCGGTGGGCTTCGTCGACGGCGACTTTCACCAGGTCCAAAGAAAGAAACTCATTGACCTTGAGGATGTCGCATCCAAGCTCCTTTTTCCGCTGCACCGCTCTCAGCACTTCTTCCGGCGTTGTGACGATGATGTTGTCGCGGGACGTTCGCGAGCCGAATGCATCGTGCCCGGTGCCGACGCCGCCGATCGCCCGGCCCGACATCCAAATCCGCGGCCCGCGAATTTTACCCAGAGCGGTACCCTGTTTCTGCGCGAGGGTCCACGGGCCGTCCTGGTAGAGTTCGATCGAGGCGCAGGTCGTAATTCCCAGATGGAGATAAAGCTCTCCATGGAAATCCTCCAGGTGGCCATGACCATCGATGAAGCCCGGCAGGACGGTCTTGCCCCTGGCGTCGATCACCTCGGCGCCGGCGGGAATAGAGACTTCGCCGCTCCCACCGACTGCTTGGAACTTGCCTGCCTGGATAACGATGACGGAATTCTCGATCGGCGGCCGGCCGGTGCCATCGATCAGCCGTCCACCCCGCACCACGAGTACTTTCTCCGCCATGTTTTCTTTTCCTCCGTCGTCCCGATAAGCAGACTACGAGTCGGCTGTATCAACCCTCAGCGCAAAGTATTTGACGAACCGTTTCAGTGTCTACGCGCGATCTTTAAAGATCAAGGAGAAAAAACGTGGCGACCTACGGGGTCGGAGCCTTTCCTTTCAACCGCCTTTGCGACAGCTTGGTTGACTCGACACTCATCCGTGCAGTAGTGATGTTGTTAAGACTAAGCGAAGAGAAAGAATCCGTGGCATTCGAATATCTTCCGATCATGGCACAGGCCGGCGCGCCCAAGCCGCCGCGCGTTCTCGTAGCGCCGTCGAATCCCGCCTGGTGCCCGATCAAAAAACCGCTGAGCGAGTCGCGGGTGGCGCTCTTGTCCAGCGCGGCGCTGCGCCTTGTCGATCAGGAACCCTTCACGCCGCGGGAAGATACGACTTACCGCCTCCTCCCTTCCGATCCTTCGGCCGGTGAGATCGTCATCGATCACCATTCCGGCATCGGCAAGGTGCCGCGCCAGGATCCCGAGATCGTCTTTCCGCGCTCGGCCCTGGCGGCATTGGCGAATCGTGGCGTCATCGGCGCCTTGTCGCCGTTTCACATTTCTTTTATGGGCGGGCTCAAGTGCCACAAAGAAATCGAAAGCGAGATTGCTCCCGCCATCGCCGTCGAATTGAAGCGCGCCGAAGTCGATGTCGCGCTGCTCGTCCCCTATTGACCTTTCTGCCACGAGACCGTCGGTCTCATCTCTCACGTCATCGAAGCCCAGGGTCTTCCCACGCTGGTCGCCGGCACGGCGCTCGACATCATGTCCAAAGTCGCGCCTCCGCGCGGCGCTTTCGTCGATCACCCAGTGGGCCGGACCTTCGGCCCGCCTCACGACCGGGCGCGGAACGAAACGGTTCTCATGAAAGCGCTCGCTGAATTCCCGCGTTTCACCCGTTCAGGCGAAATTCGTGATTTGCATTGCGAGTGGCAAGCCGGCGGCAGCCGCGCATGGGAAGATGATCTCAGGGCTGAAATGCTCCACGAACGTTGACTGTGTTTTTTTACAGCGCGATGGTTTCAATCCGCTGGATTTCTTCGGCGGAAAGCGAAAGCTGTTCGGCCTGGAGGTCTTCTTTCATATGTTGCTCGCTCGTGGTGCCGGTGAGCGGCAGCATCCCGATTTGCTGGGCAAAGCGGAAGATGATTTGTGCGGCAGTAGCCCCTAATCGTTTGGCGATCGTATGAATTTCCGGAGCGGCGAGGACTTCTCTATTGGCGGTCAACAGCGAAAAGCCTTGATAGACGATGCTCTGCGCCTGGCAAATTTCTCTAACCTCCATGTCCCATCCGAGCGCGGCAAAGCACCGGTTCTGCACCACCATGGGTTTATGATTCGCCTGTACGCACAACTGTGCGAGTTGATCGGCCGCGACGTTGCTGATGCCGATCATTTTGGTTTTTCCGGATTGATATAGTTCTTCCATCGCCGCCCAGACTTCCCGATCCGCTGCGCCCAAGCCGCGCCGCGAAAAGGGCGCGTGCAAGACGTAGGAGTCGACGTACTCGGTGTGTAGATGCTGCAACGAGCTGTCGAACGACTGTCTTACCTGGGTCGTGAGATCGGCCGAGGGATCGTACGGAGGCCGGCCGCCTTGGCCATCGACCGAAGTGAATTTGGTTTGGAGGAATAGGGTCTCTCGCTTGACACCTTTCTTTGCGAGCGCCTGTAGGGCTTCGCCCACCAGAACTTCCTGGTAATGAATCAGTTGATTCGCCGTGTCGATGGCCGTGAAGCCCGACGCCATGGCTAATTCGACCAGTCGGGTCGTGGCCTCTTTTTTCCACGCTGTGCCATACATGAAAGACGGAAGAGGGACGTGGTTATGGGCGGTCAAGGTCATGTTGTTTCCTCCAACTCGAAACCTGCGCCCCTGCCACGCAACATCCCGCGTGCAATCAGCGTTCGCTCGAGCTTTGCCTGATATAGCTTCATCAACCGAGCCTTCACGAGCTCGCCTTCGATCA
>JBGQBP010000385.1:0-2798 GCA_041494945.1 Binatia bacterium
CCCGATCCACATAACCGCCGGGAAATACCCACTTCCCGAGAGACGGCTCGACTCCTCGACGCAACAGGACGACCCGCCCGTCGATGGTGAATAGCGTTCCCGCGACCACCTTAGGATCGAGATAAAAAATGAACGAACAGACACCGCAAACGAGCCGCTGCGGCTCTCCAGCCTTGAGCAGCCGCCGCTCGAGCCCGCCGCCGCACTGCGGGCAAAAACGATGCTCACCGTGCCCGTGGCCGTGGCTATGCTCTTTTTCGTGCGCCATGTGTTTTCTATTTATCTCACGCGCGGTTGAAACAAAAGAGCGAATTCGTTAATCCTTACCCATGCTGCGCGCGGTCATTTTCGATTTCAACGGCATCCTGGTGGACGACGAACCGATCCATCTGGAGCTGTTTCGGAAAGTGCTCGAGGAAGAAGGCCTGGCGCTCAGCGACGAAGACTATTATGCCCGGTATCTCGGCATGGACGACCGCGGCTGCTTCCGGGCGGTGTTCAAAGACCGGGGGAGATCTCTGGACGACGCCTCGCTGGCCAAGCTGATCCAGCACAAGGCGGGGTATTATCGAGAATCGATCGCCACGAGAACGGTAATCTTTCCCGGCGTGGAAACGCTCGTTCCCGCATTGGCCCAACACCTTCCGCTCGCCGTAGCGTCGGGCGCGCTGCGCGAGGAAATCGAGATGATTTTGAAGGGCGTCGGGTTAAAAGACTTCTTTCAGGTCATTGTCAGCGCGGAAGATGTTTCCGATGGAAAGCCCCATCCGGAAATTTTTGTGAAAGCCTTGCGCGAGCTCAACCGTGTCGGCGCGCGAAACGAACCGATTCGCTCGTCCGAGTGTCTGGTCGTGGAGGACTCGAAAGAAGGGATATTGGCGGCGCATCGCGCGGGAATAAAATGTCTGGCCGTGTCGAACTCGCATCCCGCCGGCGAGCTGGAGGCCGAGGCGGTCGTCGGCAGTCTGAAGGAAGTCACCCTCCTGTTCCTGGAATCCCTCTTTAAGTAGTTTTCTCTTTTCTTGCCTACTGCCTATTGCCCAGTGCCTGTTTTTCACCTGTACGGCGTTTGCTGCGGCCGGACGGTGATCTCCACCGGACAGGAATTGGGCGGCGAGGAGAGCACGAACAACACGGTCTCCGCGATGTCTTCGGGACGAATCATCTTGCTTCTGTCCACTCTCTTGTTCTGCGGAATCAACGGCGTATCGACGAATCCCGGAAGAATTACGGAGACTTTCACGCCGTACTCACGCACCTCCTCGAAAAGCGACTGGGTGAATCCCAGCAGGCCGAATTTCGAGGCCGAATAGGCCGCGGTGTTGGCCTGGCCGGCTTTCGCGGAAATCGAGCCGATATTAATAATCGCGCCGCCCTTCTTCTCCAGCATCGCGGGGAGAACGAGCCGACTCAAAACCATAGGCGCGCGCAAATTCACTTTCAGAGTCGCGTCCCAATCTTCGATTTTGCTGTTGACCACTGGCCCGGTCTTGCCCCAACCCGCGTTGTTGACCAGGATATCGATGGAGCCCCATTCTTTCTGCGTCCGCTTGACGAGACTCTCCATATCGTCGTCGCGCGTAACGTCGGTCGGTAGAACCAGAGCGTCGCCATCGCCGCGCCTGATCTCATCCGCCACTCCGCGCAGCTCCGCTTCGCTTCGCGCCGCCAGCACGACTCGCGCGCCCGCGCGGCTGAGCGCGACAGCTATCGCCCGGCCGATGCCGCGGCCCGCGCCGGTTACGATGGCGATTTTGCCCGTCAAAGATTTCATTGGACTGCCGTTACGCGCTCAGTGCACGGTAGACGAATCGTCCGGCATCGGCGGCTGCATGACCGGCGAGCCATGATGATGGATCAGCAGCCAGCCCGCCGGCTGTTTTTCGAAAATGTTCGTAGTCAGGACAACGGCGGCGCCTTCCTCTTTACCGAGACGGTTCGTGAGGTTCTCGTATAACGTCACCCACGCTACGGAATCGCGGACCGCGATGCGCGGCTCGGTCAGCACAAACCGCATCTCGTCGGAATTCTCGAAGATCCTGCGCCAGCTCGTCATGACCGCTTCCCAACCGCGCAGCATGCCCCACCCGGGATGGAAACATTCGATATAATCCGCCTTGAGCCAGACTCGTTCCATCTGCGCAAAATCGAAGCTTTCGAACGCCCGGTAAAAATTCTCGTTCGCTTTGTAGACTGCGCTCTCTTCGCCGCTCATCATCGGGAACCTCAGTGGGACGGCTTGGGCGCCATGAAGACAAGCAGAACCAAACGGCCCGGCCCATTATTTGTCACGCCGTGCTTTTGGCCCGACGGCGCCATGGCGATCTCGCCTTCTCCCAAATCTCGTTCTTCATTTCCAATCTGAAAAGAGCCCCGGCCCTGAACCACGTAGTAGATTTTGTCGGAGCCTTCGTGCGTGTGCGCCGACTGGCTCTGCCCCGGCTCGAAGCAATAAAGGTCGCAGAAAAATCGCTCGGTCTCGAACAGACCGTTCTTTTTCATTTTCTCGGCCGCGAACTGCGCCGCTTCGGAAATTTTTCGAAAATTCGCCATGAGCGTCTCCTGACGTTACTCGCTTTTCATACGCGCGGCGGCCCTGCAAATCAAGGGGGAATCTGTTATCTTTGACGGCATGAATTCGGTTCTCGTCCGCTACCACGAGATCGCGCTGAAGAAAGGCAACCGGCCCTACTTTATCGACCTGCTGAAGAGAAACTTAATTACGGCCGTGCGCGGACTTTCGCTCACCGAAGCGAAGACGCTCCAGGCGCGGATACTGCTCTGCTTCGGCGAAGAAA
>JBGQBP010000386.1:0-2789 GCA_041494945.1 Binatia bacterium
ATCTGGCCCATCGATGTCTTACACAATGGGCCAGGACCAGCCTCGCGTTAGCGGGACTTCGGGTTCATATCGAGGGGCAAGAACGTCTTAACCCTAAGAACACCTATATCTTTATGCCGAACCACGCCAGCTTTCTCGACACCCTTTTGGCCTTCGCCTATATTCCTTGTGATTCTCGTAACATCATCAAGGAGGAGGTTTTTTCAATTCCCCTCCTGGGCCTGGTTCTCAGGAGGTCCGGCCAGATCCCCATGGATCGGAAAAATCCCTGGAAGGCGCTGAAAAGCCTGAGACGGGCGGCAGATCTCCTCAAGGAGGGCATTTCGGTTGTTGTTTTCCCCGAAGGAACGCGGACCCCAAACGGAGAGATCCAAGAGTTTAAGACGGCCCTTTTCATTCTCCCCATTCGAAGCCGAATCCCCGTAGTCCCAGTTCTGATTGAAGGGACTTTTCAGGCCCTCAAGCGGGGAAGTATCCTCCTTAATCCAGTCCCTCTCAAGCTGACCTTTTGTGATCCCATCCCAGTGGACTCATTTGGGGTTCGGGACCGGCGTATCTATGCGGAGAAGGTCCGTCAGGCACTTTCTATCTCTTATGGTACGCTTATGAAAAGCTGCTTAGAATTTCCGGGGACAGTATACCGCAATTGGCGAAGGAGGCTCCGGGGAACGATGTCAGCTTGACAGACGGGAAACATAAGCGGGGCACGCGCGATATTTGATATTTTCAAGGCTGTCCAGCCAGTCCAATCTTGAATTCAGCTATCACGCTTTCACTTTCACGTTTTCACAATTCCAAAGTAGCCCGGTTTACTCGACTCCGTGATCTTTCTTCAACTGGCTGTTTTCCAGCAGAGCGCCGCGCTTGCGCAAGATCATCTCCCGCTCTTGAGCAAGATGCCGTTCGACGGCGCCTCTGAATTTTGGATCGACGACGTAGTGCATGCTCGTCGTCGGCTGCGGCTCCAGGCCGCGAAGCTGCTTGAAGCTCCCGCCGGCG
The DNA here is from genome assembly GCA_041494945.1 of Binatia bacterium. Classification (GTDB taxonomy): domain Bacteria; phylum Desulfobacterota; class Binatia; order UBA9968; family UBA9968; genus JAJPJQ01. The sequence goes on from JBGQBP010000386.1 coordinate 1,000, forward strand.
CCCGCTTCGAACCGGCCAAGCCCCTTCTCGATGCAATGCTCGATAGCCGCGTAGTAGCAAACGTTGAAATGGAGAAACGGCACTTCCTCGAACGCGCCCCAATAGCGCCCGTAGAGCGCCGACTCCCCCGCCACGTTGAACGTTCCCGCGATCACGCGCGCATCGCGTTCCGCTAAAATCAGACAGACGTCGGGCGCGTCGCGGCGCGAAAGCTCTTCGAAAAATTCCTGCGTGAGATACTGGCGTCCGTAATAAAGGGCGTCGATGTGCGTCTTGTAGAGAGAAAACATGGTCCGCAGATGATCTTTCGTCACCTGCGCTCCCGTGACGGCGCGAATCGCGATCCCCCGTTCGGCGACAGCGCGCCGCTCGCGTTTGATTTTGTTGCGCCGGTCGCTGCGGAAAGAGCCGAGATAGTCGTCGAAGGAGCCGTAGCCGTGATTCTCCCAGTGAAATTGAAGCCCGATCCGCCGCGCAAAGCCGATTTCCTCCAATGCCTCGACTTCGTCTTCCAGACAGAAGTTCACGTGGACGGAAGAAATTTTGTTGTCTTTGGCGATTTGTGCCAGCGCCTGTCCCATGAGCTGGAGCAGACTTCGTCTGTCCGTTCCAGGAGCGGTGAGAAAGCGCGCGCCCGTGACCGGCGTGAACGGCACTCCGACCAACATCTTGGGGTAATAGTTGATCCCGAGTCGGTGCGCCAGCTCGGCCCACTCGTAGTCGAAGACGAATTCCCCCATGCTATGAAGCTTGAGGTACATCGGGCAGGCGCCGACGATCTCACCCCCGCGCTCGACGATAAGATGGTGCGGCAGCCAGCCCGTCTCTTCCTCGATGCAGCCGGTCCGCTCCAGGGCATCGAGCCAGTCCCACTTCATGAAAGGCGAGCCGTGATCGAGCAGCCGGTCCCAGTCTCCGCGCTTTATTTCTTTGATCGCGCGTGCGATTTTAATCGTCGTCTGCTCGCTCATGTTTCACGGATTGTAGCATCTCGACCGATCGGGAAAAACCTGACCGGAGTTGACAAAGTAAGGAAACGCACTTAAATCATAGGGCATGGTGGTCTACGACCTGATCTGCGAAAAAAATCATCGCTTCGAAGGGTGGTTCCAGAATTTCGAAGGCTACCAGAAGCAGGCCGCGGAAAGTCTCATCTCCTGCCCCTCCTGCGGCAGCACCGCGGTCGAGAAACTGCCGCACGCCTGCGCCGTGCACGTGAAGAAGGATGCGCCGAAGGCGCCGCCACTCAAAAAGAATTCCACGCCTCCAGTTCTCACTCCGGCGGATGTGAACGAGATGCTCTTACGTCTCAACCAGTACGTCCGGGAGAATTTCCAGGACGTGGGTCCCCGCTTTGCCGAGGAAGCCCGCGCAATATTTCATGGCGAGACCGAAGAAAAACCGATCCATGGCTCCGCCACTCAGGAAGAGCGCAAAGAGCTCGACGAAGAAGGAATTCCGTACGGAATCTTGCCAAAACCCAAGTTGGATAGTTAAAGTTTTTCTCACCGCGACTTCTGCGCAAAGAGCCCGGCGCGATACGACTCTTTTACTCCCTCGATCATCTTTCCTTCGCGATAGTAAAGCACGCGAAAATCGCGGAAGAGATCCAGCAGCTCGTTGTGGCCTAAGAGATACACCGGGTTTCGTGGATGGCCGATTTCTTTTTGATCGATGAGATAGGTTTCGAAAACGACGTGGCCGCCGGGTTTGAGCGCGGCTTTCATTTTTGGGATGAGCGCGCGCTCGAGAAAATTGAAATTGACGATGAGTTCGTAGGCGGCCTCGGG
>JBGQBP010000387.1:0-2784 GCA_041494945.1 Binatia bacterium
TCGCCTCCGCGGCGAGGGTCGTGCTGCCGGCGGAATCGGTCGTATTGATATCGACGAGTTCCTGGAATATTTCGCGTGCGAGCCGTTGCTGCGTGGCAAGCGACTGGGCGTAAGCTCCCGGCGCGATTGCGACGCCGACGAGAAAGGCCAACGGCGAGAGTTTTGCGATCGCGTACACGCTCAGGCTATCTTAAAGAGGGCAGCGGCCGTTTGGCCCAGCATGGCAGCTCGATCTTCAGGTGAACGCGCCGCCTCGCGCACAACATTCAGAGATTCGAGGATGTTCGCGGCGGTTTTGCACTCCAGCGGATAGTCGGTGCCGAACATGATCCGGTCGGCGGAGGTAATGTTGAACGCGGCATCGAGCGCCGGGGCCCAGGCGCCGGTTCCGGCGGTATCGAAGTAGAGCGCGCGAAATAGTTTTTCGAAACGCTCCGCAAGACCCAGCCGCTTTTGCTCGGATTGCGTCTTCAAGTATCCCTTTAGCTCCGCCGGGACTACGGCGTCTTCCGGCTCGAAAAACGCCATCATCCTTCCTTTGAGCGATGAGGCGCCGCCGCCAAGATGCGGCATCACGAAGCGCAGCCCAGGATAGCGAGGCAAGACGCTCGCCATCACACGCACGATCGCCTGGGTCGTCTCGAACGGCCGGAAGACGCAGCGGTCGAGATTGTAAATCGTATCCGAGCCGGTGGGTTTCGACTGCGGATGAATGACGATCGGCAAGCCGTGGCGCTGGATGCGCTCGTAGAGCGGATTCATGATGGGATTATCGAGCTGCACGTCGAGATGACACGCGAGCAGCGCCACCGCGCGCAAGCCCAGCTCGTCGATCCCGCGCGCAAGCTCGCGCTCCGCGGCCCCGGGTTCATGAATCGGCAGATGAATGGCGCCAAGAAACCGGTCCGGATGCTTCCGCTCGACCTCGGCAATGCCGTCGTTCAACATCCGCGCGACCTCCGCTCCCATCACCTGCACCTGGTCGGTGAGGACGGCCGTCTTGACGCTCGCCTCATCCATCACGCGGAGATGCGCCTCGAGGTCTTTGCGCGAAGGGTTCAGCGTCAGACTGATTTCGTTGGTGACGATGCGCCGCCCGCCGGCCTGAGCGGCGAGCCGGTCGAACAAAGCCGCCGGCATATAATGGTGGTGAACGTCGACGATCAATTCGCTCGAAGGCATGGCTGCGCTCACAACAGATTGGCCCGGCCGGATTTGCCGGTACCGGCGAGCCGTTCCGCGATGATCCGGTAAACTTCCGGAGAGAAACCCAAACCGAAATGAGTCGTGCCGACTTCGATGTGCTCGACGTTCGAGCAGACGTTGTCGATGCAAGCCTCCCACGCAACGACCGCGTCCAGGCGCGTGTAGATCGCCGTGACCGGCGTCGTGAGCGAGACGCGATTGCGCATTTGGATCTGCGCCTCGATTGCCTCCATATCGATGCCGCGCCGGCGAAGGCGGTGCGCCGCAATCGTATACTTTGGGCCGCCCACGACCGGAGTCCCCAGTGTGATCACTTGACGCACGAGATCGGGGCGCTCGCGCGCCGCCTCGCGCGCGAGATAACCTCCCAGGCTCCAGCCGACGATGCGAACTTCTTGCCGGGCTTTACGAGAAAATTGGACCAGGCGTTTGAGCACTCGCGTTAATAATTCGGGCACGTCGCGGGAATTTTTCCGATTGCCTAATCCGCGTACTTTATAGCCGAGGAGCCGTAAATAGCACTGCAGCACGAGCGTCGAACTGTCGCCGACGCCGTAACCGGGAAGGACGAGAACCGGCGCGCCCCGTCCTCGCGGCTGGCGCGCGAGCGTGCGCACGCGAAGCAAAAGACGCGGCAGCTCCAGCAGCCCGCGTGCCTCGCGCATCAGGCCGGAGATCGGCGGGGGCTGAAGCAAATCGATCGTTTTTGTGGTGGATTCCATCAGCGGCCGGGAGTTCTTTCCACACCATAGCGGCTCAGCACGAAGTTTACCATCTTCAAGTTCATGACGACCTGGCTCTTCTGGTTCAGGACTTCGAGGTAGGAGCGGACGATGCCGCGGTCCGGTTTGGAGCTTGAAAGCCTGGTTTCCAGCACGGTCACGCGGATGGAAAGCTCGTCGCCGGGAAACACCGGCTTGTCCCAGCGCAGCTCATCGACTCCCGGAGATCCCAGGTTGGCGACTTTGGAAAGATAATGGTCGGTGTAGAGCCGCATCATCAAACCCGCGGTGTGCCAGCCGCTGGCGATCAAACCGCCGTAGATGCTTTGTTTCGCAAGCTCCGGGTCCGTGTGATAGGCGAGCGGCACGAAGCGCTTGCCGAAACCGATCACTTCGTCAAGCTCCACGGCGATCGGACCGAATTCGTGAACCGAGCCGGCGACGTAGTCTTCGAAGTAGCGATTCTCGACTGAAGCCGTGAAGTTGGAATTGTTCATGGTTGTCTTTCCATAGCGTATTCGACAAGCGCGCGCTTCGTCAAGAACGAACCGGCAGAGGTTTCCGCTATCGCCGGCCCGGAGGATTGCCATTGAGACGCAGGTGAAGTATGAGGACTGCGAAGAACCGCGAGAGAGTTGACGGGTTCATCGGCTCCGAATAAGAGTGGGGGCAACGATTATGGATTATTTTAAACCCGAATCCGTCCGTGAGGCGCTTTCGCTGCTTGCTAAGTACGGAAGCGAAGCCAAGGTCATCGCCGGCGGCACGGATGTCATGGTGGACATCAAATATAAGGAAGAGCCCGGCTGCCTGGTCAACATCAAGCGGATTCCCGGCATGAGCGCCATCGAAGAAA
>JBGQBP010000388.1:0-2763 GCA_041494945.1 Binatia bacterium
AGACGGCTGGTCGGATGCCAGCCGTCTCCGAGTTCCGCGGCTCGCCGCACCGCCCGTCTGCTGTTGCCGCCGATCCAGATGGGAGGATGAGGCTTCTGGACCGGTCGGGGCAAGAAGATCGACGGTGGAAAACGGTAATATCTCCCGCTGAAAGACGGCTCGTTCGCCGTCCACAGCTCGCGCACCGCGATGATAAACTCATCCGTTCGCGCATCTCGTTCCTCGATCGACTGATTCGCCGCGGTGAATTCATCGGCGCTCCATCCTGCGCCCAATCCTAAAATGAGCCGGCCGTTGGAGAGCGCATCCAGCGTCGCGCCGATCTTCGCCGCCAACACTGGGCTTCGATAGGCGGCGACGAGAACGCTGGTTCCGAGACGCACCTTCTGAGTATGGGCTGCAACAAAAGTGAGAACGGTCAAAGGCTCGTAGACGATCTGCATCACCGCGGGCAGTTCGCCGCGAGGGTTGCCCGGATATTTTGACATCGGATGCAATGGCCAGAGAAGCCGGTCAAGCGCCCATACGGAATCGAACCCAAACGACTCGGCTTTCTGCGCCACTTCAATGATAGCTTGAGGGCCCGCGCCGGGGCCGATGTGCGGGAGGGCCACGCCGAATTTCATTTCCACCTCCATCGATTGATGGAACCGCAGATTGGAGCAACGGTTGTGCCACATCCGTGGGCTCTTGATGTTGAAATCCACAGGTCGAAAATTCTTGCAGACTGGAAAAACGGACTTTTTTTTCCTATTTTTAGGCCGAGTCAACCTGTAGATGTAGCGCCACGGTGGGTTGGGCGCGGCACATGAATTGCTTCATTTCAATTGAAACTCTGGGTCGGCATGATAACGGTCCGAGGTGTGAGGTCGTGTTTCTTTCGTGTCAAGCATCTTAGGGCCGAGGTGTCTTTGCTTCTGAAACAAACTCACGTCGATGACCGAGTCAAAAGACCGCGGCTTCATCGCGGGCCTCTACAAGAAAGACGTGCTTTGAATCGATCTCTCGGCATCATCGCCGTCGTGGCCGCCCTGCTCGTAGGCGGCTACGACGCGCGGGCTCAAACGGAGCTGGAACAATGGTCCTTCACGGCGGCGGAGATCGAGGTCGCCTATCGCTACCAAGAACTGTTCGGCGAGCGCATTCAGCGCCCTCTCCGCGCCCGAGAGTGCCTGCTGGGCCGAGATAGTTTCATCGCGACCTACCGCGGGATGGAGTTTGCGGCGCCCTGCCGCTTTATCACGGAGACGATTCGCCACCTGAAGGAGATGCTGGTTACGGGCGCGGCCAGATACTTTTTCCCGCTGGACGCCGACCACGCTCACCTGGCCGTTCCTTTACAACTGTGGGAAAGCAAGTACCGCAAGTTATCTTACGACACGCTGCTGCCGGAGTTAGTGGCGGAGCCGGCGCTGGCGGCTCTCTACCACACCGCGGAGCATCTGGCACTCGGCGATCCGCGCAAGGGCCGGGTGGATCCGCTAACTCGAAGATGGAAGGAAAACCGAAATGTGGTCGGTTACTACGACGGCCGACCGATTATAATTTTGCCGCCCGAACCGCGAGGCATCGGCGCGACCATGCCGCCGCCGTACTATTCGGTCGGAAGCTTCAACTTCTTAGCCAGCCGCCAGGGGGAATTAAACCTGTTCCATGACCGGCAAGTCATTACCTTCGACATCACGTTCGATACCGGGTACGTCGCCGGCGATGCGCCTCGCGTGCAGATTCGCGCGCCAGACGTAGTCCGGTAATTTTCCTTTCTATAAGAAAATCACGCCAAGTTTTCTCACGTTGGAAAATTTTTTTCCGATGTTCGCGGCAAACTGCCCGACGCAATTGAGGATTTCGTGGCACAAGAGTTGCTATTGTTGATACATTAACATTTCGCATTGAATCTATTATGAGGTGATCATGAAACTACTCTTCCTGACTCCGCCGATGGGCAACTGGAAGCGCTGGGGCGCGCGCCACGTCGCGTGCAACGCGCTGTATGCCCATCTGGCGGCGTTTGTGCGCGAGAAAAAAGCCGCTGAGGTCGCGGTCCTGGACTGCCGCGCGCTGGGACTCGGCGAAGAGGAGATGATCGCTCGCGTCGGAGAGATCGCTCCGGACGCGGTTTTTGTCGGCACGCGCGTGGTGACCGAAGGCGGCGCGGGATCGGTGATGCGCTATCTGGAAGTGCTGGAGCTTTTGAAAGCTTCGTTTCCCGGCTTGATCACGATCGCCGGCGGACTGGCGCTCTCGGCGATGCCCAAAGATATTCTCCTTCTTGCGCCTCAAGTCGACTACATTCTCGTCGGCGAAGCGGACGTTACACTGGTCGAGCTGCTCGAAGAGCTGAAGCGGGAAAACCCCAGGCTGCAGCAAGTCCTGGGGCTCGCTTATAGAAACAATTCCGAGATCCGCCTCACGCCCCCGCGTCCGCTGCTTGCCGATCTGAACCAGTTGCCGATGCCGGCCTACGATCTTTTCCCCATGGACAAATACATCGGCTTTTCCCGCATCGAAGGCTACAACGAGGCCGTGACCAGCCGCGGTTGCGAGGGCGCGTGCAGCTTCTGCTACGAATGGGGGCTGGTCGATTTTCGGCGGCGCCAGGATTTTTTCGTTCACCGGACCCGCAGCGGCAAGCTCGTGGCCGACGAGATGGAGCTGCTCGGCAAGCGCTACGGCGTCAAGGCGCTCAATTTCATGGACGACGATTTCAACTCCGAGCGGCAGAAGATGGTCGATCTTCTGGGGGAGATCGAGAGACGCGCG
>JBGQBP010000389.1:0-2757 GCA_041494945.1 Binatia bacterium
CGTGAGAAAGCTCTTCCGAAAAAACGGCGTGCGGCTGAACGGCAAACGCTCCGGCCCGGAAGAGCTGGCACGCGCGGGAGACCGCATCCAACTTTATATTCCGTTCGAAAAACAAAAGGAGCCTCCCAAAACACCGCGCGCCCTGCCGTTCAAAATTATTTTCGAAGACAAAGATATTATCGTCATCAACAAGCCCGCCGGCGTCGCGGTTCACGAGGGAAAAGATATCCTCAAGCGCAATTCCATTCTCGGAATGTTGGAGTCGGCGTATCGCCCGCGCGGCATCGTGCCCAGGCTCGCGCATCGAATCGACAAGGACACGTCCGGCCTTCTCGTCGCGGCGAAGAACGCCAAGACGGCGGAGAAGCTCGAAGCGATGTTCGAAGAAAGTGCGGTCGAAAAGGAGTACCTAGCGCTCGTGATCGGCAGGCTCCATCCGAAGCACGGCACGATCCAATTCCCGCTCCCGGGGAGAGACGGCAGGCCGGTTTCAGCCGTGACCCACTATCGGGTGGAAAAGGAATTCACCGATACGACCCTCACGCGCGTTCGCATAGAAACGGGAAGGATGCATCAGATCCGCCTTCACTTCGCCGAATTCGCCCATCCGGTCGTCATGGACGACGAGCACGGCGACTTCGCTTTCAACAAACAGTTTCGAAAGACCTATGGATTGAAGCGCCAGTTTCTCCACGCGGCGGCGATTGCGTTTGAATATAAAGGGAAGAAACAGAAATGGACCGTGGAGTTGCCGGAGGATTTGGAACGGACTTTGAGATCGTTGGCAGGTCCGTGAAGGAGTGTCCGGCGTCGGTGTCTAAGACTTGCCGAATTTCCAAATGAAGTTGTCTCCTCTTATTTGAGCCAAACGCCAAAGCTCACCTGCAAGGGCATCAATAAGATGCAGCGGCGAAGCCGCTGCTACCATAGCACCCTTGTCAGGTGCAGCGGACGTTAGACAGCCGGCGCGGCGATATCGCCTTGTCACGCTCATCAATGGCGCGTTGCCGCTCGGCGTCCGCTAGCTCCTACGGGTCCTTAATAGCGGGCAGTCCTTTCAGGTAGCCGAGCGAGGCGAGGAACTCGTCGGTCCGATACAGCGTCCTCTCGTACCAAGGAGAGTGATTGAAGAAGCCATGATGTGCATCGTCAGCCGTGAACAGCTCGGCGCGCACGCCGGCCGCCGTCATGGCTCGGATGTACGATCGTGCGGGACCCAATTCCGAGTCCAGCGCGCCGAACAGCAACAATGCCGGGGGGTCGGCGCGCGCCACGTGCCACAAGGGTGAGATAAGTCGCTGTAGCGTGGCATCCTGCATGAGCGCCGGAAAATGTCTGAGTACTGCTTCCGGATGGGGAGACTCCATGATGCCGACGATATCCACTACCGGGTTAAAGAGCACGAGCGCGTTTGGCCGCGGCGAGACCGACGTGTCTTCTCCAATGGGAGCGTCGAGTGGGCATTGCGCCGTACATGCTGCGAGGAGACCACCTGCGGAACCACCAGCAGCCGCGAGAAGATTCGGATCAATGCCGAGATCCTTCGCATGAACGCGCACCCACCGGAGAGCGCTACGACCATCCTCCACGGCTGCGTTCGGCTCCGTGTGCTGCCTGGAAGAGACGCGATAGTCGGCTCGAATCGCTACCATTCCACGCCCTGCAAGATAGGTGGCTTGGCGCGCAAACTGGTCGATCGAACCGTGCATCCATCCGCCTCCGAAGAAAAACACGATCGCGGGTCGCGCGTCCGTGGGCTTCCAATTGGCGGGATAGTCGACGACCAGCTCCAGAGGTCCCTGCGGCGTCTGTTTGAACGTGAACCTGGATGGGCTGTTGGGCTGTTGGCTGCTCGCAGGGCTAGCGAGGGCGATGAGGAATGCGAGAATTCCGAGCACGAGTGCCTTCATCTTCTGCACCCAGTTACGGGGTAGGAACAACCAATGCGCCGTCGAAAGCGGCAAGCGGTCTTTGGCGAACATCAATCTGTGGCGCGCTATCTCCATTCACTTATAGGAGGTCATGGCTGTCTAACGATGCGTAACGGCACAACTTGGACACGATTCAGATATTTATTGGAGGCATCATTACTGACGATGACGGCGGGGCGTTGCTTTCGGATCTCACCTCCTATGGAAGGATCAAAATTGACCCACCATATTTCACCTCGCCTCATCGGCAACGTCTCCGAGCGTGGCCTCGGCCCATTGCGTGGCTTCTTTTTCTCGGGCTTCTTCTCCGGCCATCCGACGATAGGTTGCCTCTAAACTCTTGCCGGCTACCTGAGGGCGGACTAAGGACTTGATGAAGCGGCTAACAGGATGCCGACCCGCGATCTTGCGCAGCCCCTTATAGACTTGCTCATCCACTTTGATCGTCACCTTTTTCTGCATATCGCCCTCCGATGAAAAATGTCTCCGTCTCACATAGTAACCTGTGGAGACAGACGGAGCAGGTCACTGAGCCTCCATTGAAGAGACCGGCGGCGTCTTATCTCCGGCCGACAAGGCTCTCACGAGGCGGTACTGGTACTCCAGCCCGTCGTAGAATGATTTTACCGCGAGGCGCTCGTCTTTTCCGTGAGCGCGGTTGTCCGACGGCTCGCTGGCGAGGCCGGAGTGGCCGTACGCGGCGATGCCGGCGTTGCGCAGAAAGCGCGAGTCGGTGGCGCCCGTGGACATGACCGGCACGAGCGGCGCGCCGGGCCAGAACTCAGCCGTGAAACGCTCGATGGTCTGAACGATATCCGGCCGGAGC
>JBGQBP010000390.1:0-2755 GCA_041494945.1 Binatia bacterium
TCCGCAACTCAAACGCGTCGTTGTTCTGCGAAGAAATAATGAACCCGACTGCCTCGCGTGGGATAAGTTTCTTCATGGAGCTTCGACCGAAGCGCCGTCCGTCACCGTACAGGCCGATGACCTTGCCTCGATCACTTACACTTCCGGCACTACGGATCGGCCCAAGGGAGTCATGCTCACCCAATTTACCTACGCCTTTGCGCCGCAAAAAAGGGCCGAGGCGCTGGGCTGGAACGAGCGCGACCGCGCGCTCGTCATGCTGCCGCTGTTTCACGTCAACGCGCTCTGCCATATCGCGCTGGCGATGATCTCCGTCGGCGGCAGCTTGGTTCTGCGCGAAAAATTCAGCGCCTCGCACTTCTGGGACGAAGTACGGGAGAACGGCGTGACCACCTCCAGCCTAATGCGTACGATCCCGACTATTCTGTTGAATTTGCCGGAGAAGCCGGACGACGCAAAAAATCCCCTCCGTCTCGCCGTCGCCTTGCTCCCGCCCGAGCTTCATCTCCGGTTCGAAGAACGCTTCGGTATCACGGTCGTCGGCTCGTACAGTCTCACCGAAGACATCTTGAGCGTTCTCGGACCGGCCGACAAGTCAAAGCGCAAGCTTGGAAGCTGCGGTCTGCCGGCAGTGCCGGATGTCCACAGGCTACGCATCGTGGACGAGAGCGGGAACGATCTTCCGCCCGGCGAATTGGGCGAAATCGTCAAGCAAAGTCCAGCGGTAATGCGCGGCTATTACAAGAATCCCGTGGCAACTGCGGAGGCGCTCCAGGACGGTTGGCTTTACACCGGAGACATCGGCTACCTCGACGGGGACGGCTTTCTTTATTTCATCGACCGCAAAAAGGACATGATCAAGCGCGGCGACGAGAACATCTCCGCGGAAGAGGTGGAACGGGTGTTGAATTCCCATCCGATGATCGCCGAGTCGGCGGTCATCGGCGTACCCGATCCCATCCGCCAACAAGAAGTGAAGGCGTGCGTCGTGCTGAAACCGCCCGCCGATTTCAAAACCGTTCCACCGCAAGAGATATGGAGCTTCTGCCGAGAGCGCCTTGCCGGTTTCAAAGTTCCCCGTTATATCGAGTACTTCGATTCCCTGCCGAAAACTCCCAGTTCGAAGATCCAGAAAAGTTTGCTGCGGGAAGAGGAAGAGACGATAGCCCCGGTGAAAATCCTCTTTGATCGAGCGACCGCGGAGAAAAGCTAGGGCCGGCAGCAAGTTCCGGCCAAAATCATCCGGTATCTTCTTTGACAACGCTGGTCGCGGATGTTATAGAAAAATCCGTTTAATACAGGTTTTTATCGTCATGGCTTGGTTTGGTCGTAGCCCGCGCGCGCGAGGGGCATTGTTCGAAGATCGGCCCAGTCCGATCCTGAGTCCGTCAGTCCCGGCGGAATCGGCGGGAGAGGACCTGGTCGCCTACCTTTACAGGGGTAGTCGGGTTACGGGGCAGTTGACCTTCCACGGCACGGCGAGGATCGATGGAGTCGTGGATGGGCAGATTCTGTGCCACGGTAGGTTGACGATCGGAGAGGGAGCGGAAATCCGGGCCAACATTTCCGGCGATGTAGTCGTGATTCATGGTCAGGTCGAAGGCGACGTGACGGCCAAGGAGAAGGTGGAGCTGGGCGCGCCGGCACGGCTCTTGGGAAACATCGAAGCTCCCCGGTTGGTTGTCGCCGAAGGTGTTTCCTTTGACGGTGGTTGCGCCATGCGCGGAGCCAGGGAACTGCGCGAAGTTCCGATTCCGCTGAGTTCGAGTATCGAGACCCTTGAGAGCGGCTCTCCAAAGCTTGCGACGATGTTGGAGAAATAGGCTTCGGAGCGCCGCTTGTCTTTCCCCGCATTCTAGGTTCATTCCGCCTGTTTGTGGATCGGGTTCGTTTCTGACGAGCCTGCGGTTGAGGAAACATATAACACGCGAGTTTGTCCGCTGTATTATGATCGATTTTGTTTATACGGTTCTGGTACAGATCGTCGCCTTTTTGGCGCTTTGGTTTCTGCTGTCCAAGATTCTCTTCAAGCCTTTTATCGCTTTGCTGGAAGAGAGAGAAAACAGAACCGAAGGGCTCAAAGCCGCCGCCGCATTGCTCGTGGCCGAAGGAGAGCGGCTGCGCGCGGAATACGAGAGCGCGATCGCAAAGGCAAACGAGGAAGGCGCCGCGGTCAAGGAAATCATTCTGCAGGAGGCGCGCCAAACGCGCGAGCGGTTATTGGCCGAGTCGCGCGCGCAGGCGGCGGAGAGGATGACGGCGGTGCGGGAAGATATCAAAAAAGAAATGGCGAAAGGCCGCGAGCTGGCGCTACAAGAAGCGGCCGTCATTGCGCGCCAGATGGCGGAGAAGGTCCTGGGAAGGATGGTCGGATGAGCTTCCTGGCCGCGCTGTTTTCATCGCTCGCATGGGCCGCTCCCGCCGTCGAGGCTGAAGAGCACGCAGCCTCCGTCGGCGAGCTCATTTTCCCCCTCGTCAACTTCCTCATCTTTCTCTACCTGGTAAAGCTGCTTTATGAGAAGGGTATACCTGGGTTTCCGGCTCCTAAAGAGTTTTTGCGGTCTCGTCGGCAGGATATCCTCGAGGCAATCAATGAAGCAAACGAGGCCAAGCAGCGCGCCGACGCGCTCGTGCACGACTATAAAAATCGCTTGGCAAAACTCGCCGAGGAGCTGCGGGCGATTCGAGAGGCGCTCCGCGCCGAGGGAGAAAGAGAAAAAGCCAAGCTCCTGGCCGAGGCTAAGGAGATCGCGGA
>JBGQBP010000391.1:0-2748 GCA_041494945.1 Binatia bacterium
CGACAAGGGTCTGGTCGATATCGTCATCGGCACGCACCGGCTGCTGCAAAAGGACATCGTGTTCAGGGACCTGGGACTGGTGGTGATCGACGAGGAGCACCGATTCGGCGTCGCGCAGAAAGAGCGGCTTAAAAAACTCCGTTACATGGTGGACGTGATGAGCCTCACGGCCACGCCGATACCGCGCACGCTGCACATGTCTTTGATCGGCATTCGCGATTTGAGCGTCATCGAGACGGCGCCGCTCGACCGCCTGGCGATCCGCACCTACGTCTGCCGTTACGACGAAAGCGTCATCCGCGACGCGGTGCTGCGCGAGATCGAGCGCGGCGGCCAGGTTTTTTTCCTCCATAACCGGGTCGAGACGATCGACCGGATGGCGCAGAAAATCGCCGAGCTGGTTCCGGAGGCGAAAGTGGCTCTCGCGCACGGCCAGATGCACCCGCGCGAGCTGGAAAAAGTGATGCTGGATTTCATGGAAAACCGCGTGCAGGTTTTGGTCTGCTCCGCCATTATCGAGTCGGGGCTCGACTACACCAACGCCAATACCATCATCATCAACCGGGCGGACAAATTCGGCCTCGCCCAACTCTATCAACTCCGTGGACGGGTGGGCCGCTCGCACCGGCGGGCCTACGCGTATCTGCTGATCCCCGGCGAAAAAATGATCACGCGCGACGCGGAGCGAAGATTGAAGGCGCTCCAGCAACTGGACGAGCTCGGAGGCGGCTTCAAGCTGGCGGTCGAGGATCTGGAGATCCGCGGCGCGGGCAATCTTCTGGGACGCGAGCAGTCCGGACAAATCGCCGCGGTCGGCTTCGAGCTCTACACGGAGATGATGCAAAACGCGGTGAGCGAGCTGAAGGGCCAGCCGGTACGGCCGGAAGTCGAGCCCGAGATCCGGCTCGGCATTCCCGCCTATTTTCCCGACGACTACGTCCCCGACGCGAATCAGCGCCTGCTTTTCTACAAGCGTCTCGCGAGCCTCCGCGACTTGGCCGAGCTGGAAGAAGTAAAGGAGGAAATGAGAGACCGCTACGGAGCTTTTCCTTCGGTGGTCGAGAACCTTTTCCGCGTCATGGATCTGCGGCGGACTCTCAAAGATTATCTCGTCGAGCAGATCAGCTACAACGACGGCCGGGTCTCCCTGCTATTTCATCAAGAGTCGCCGGTCAAGGTCGAGCGTTTGGTCCGGCTCGTCGGTAAGAACGGCGGAATACGGCTTTCTCCCGAAGGCCGGATTTCTTTCAGCCCAAAGAGTCGGGACTGGGGAGAAGTCATTCCGGAAGTTATAGAATTTCTTCAGGGAATTGCCGAGCGCAGAGTCACCGAAGCTTTGTGAGATCCAAAGATCATGTCTTGAATTTCCGCTTTGCCATCGCCTGTTTCCATTTACTTTCCGTGTCGCCGTTGAAAATCAGCGATATCTCGGCCGGAATCGAAAACCACGCGCCGGTCTTGATCTCGTCCTCGAGTTGGCCGGGGCTCCAGCCGGCGTAGCCGAAGATGAACAATTTTTGCCGGGGGCCTTTCCCGCGCGCGATCGCTTGCAGGATGCCGGAATCGGAAGTGACTCCCAGGCCGTTTCCGACGAACGTCGTAGCTTTGGCGGCATAATCGTTGCTGTGAAGGATAAAGAGCCGCTCCGTCTCGACCGGACCGCCGTAGTGGATAGAGACGGTTCCTTTGACGCCTTGGCTTTCGTGGCCGAGCCCCTTGAGCAGGTCCGCGAGCGGCCCTTCGGCGACCGGACGGTTGATCACCAAACCCATGGCGCCGGTCTGATCGTGGCTGATCATGTAGATGACGCTCTCCTCGAATCGCGGGTCGGCCATTTCCGGCGTGGCGACGAGAAGCAGGCCGATGAGATGTTGCTCGTCTTCGGCAACGGCGTGAGGCGCTCTTGCGGGTTCGACGAAGCCCAGAAGCGCCGCGGCCACCGCCAGGAGAAATAATCGCTTCATGGCATTTCGTCTTTCAAAAATCCAAACCTCAGTCGGTGTATACCAGGGAGATAAGGTTCCGTCTACACGTCCGGCTACGGTGTCACTATTGACATTGACGGACATTGACGGACTGGGGCGGCAGTGGCAGAATGGATATCCTATAGAATCGGAAGGAGAATTTTATGGCAGCGGTTCTTCCGCCTTTGGTGATGATACTTCTGTTGGCGGGCATTTTTTACCTTGCCTGGCGCGAGGCCAATAAGGAAAAATAGCGTGGGTAGGATTGGCCGGCGAAATTCAAGCCGACCGTTTTGCCTTTAGCAAGGCGCTGTGATAGCTAATTGAATTCCAACCTAAAAGTAAGGAAAGAGTACCGGCCATGAAGAGGCGAAAGATTTACTACGGCCTCGTTACCCTAGCTTGGCTCACCCTGTTCTGTGCGTCTCGCGCGACAGCCAATGTGATCGAGCAGGTGCTTGTTGTGCTCGACGGCGAGCCCTATACGCTCACCAACTTCAAAGAGTACGCCAGGAATCAGATGAACCGCGACTTTCCCATTGGGGACTTGAATCGTCTTGGCAAAGAGGACCAGGAGGTGGTGGAGCAATTTATTACCGATAAGCTCCTCGCCGCCGAAGTCAAACAGGCGGGAATCAAAATCAGCGACGATGACGTCGACCAGTATATCAACCAAATCAAGGAGAAGAACCAAATCAACGACGAACAGCTTAGAGAGGCGCTCAGGCGGGAAGGGGTTGCGTGGGGAAAGTATCGCGCCTCAATCCGGGCCGAAGTCGAAAAG
>JBGQBP010000392.1:0-2723 GCA_041494945.1 Binatia bacterium
CGGTGATCGTCCAGGACTATCGCAGCCGCGAAGTCCTGATGATGGCCTACATGAACGAAGAAGCCTGGGCCAAAACTCGAAAAACCGGCAAGGCCCATTACTACAGCCGGTCGCGGCGCAGGCTGTGGTTAAAAGGCGAAGTGTCCGGCCACTATCAAGAGGTCATAGATATTCTGATCGATTGCGATAACGACACATTGCTCCTGCGCGTCAAACAGACGGGCGGCGGCGCTTGCCACTTGGGGTATGGAAGCTGTTTCTTTCGGAAGAAGACGGATAGAAGTTGGAAGACGGCGGCGAAAAGAATCTTCGACCCGGAGCGAGTCTATAAGAGCAAGTCGAAGGCTTGAAAAGACGAGGATGAAAGAAGCGACAAAAGAATTGAAGTTCGGCCTTCCCAAGGGCAGCCTCGAGTCGATGACCATCGAGCTTTTCAAGAAGTCGGGATGGAAGATTTCGACTACGAGCCGCAGTTATTTTCCGTCGGTGGACGACGCCACGCTACGCTGCAGCCTGGTGCGGCCTCAGGAGATGTCGCGCTACGTCGAGAGCGGAACTCTGGACGCAGGGATCACGGGAAAAGACTGGACGATGGAAAACGACTCCGACGTTCAGGTCGTCGCCGAGATGGTTTATTCCAAGACCAGCTTCAAGCCGACGTATTGGGTGCTGGCGGTGCCGCAGGACTCGCCGATCAAAAAGATCGAGGATCTGAAAGGCAAGCGGATCGCAACCGAGATGGTGAACTTCACCCGGCGCTATTTTTCCGAGCGAAAAATTCCCGTGGAAGTGGAGTTTTCCTGGGGCGTGACCGAAGCCAAGGCCGCCGAGGGGCTGGTGGACGCGATCGTCGAGGTGACCGAGACCGGCACGACGATCCGGGCCCATGGCCTAAAAATAATTGAGGAGCTGCTGCAATCGAATCCGCAGTTGATCGCCAACAAGAACGCGCTGAAGGACCCCTGGAAAAAAGAAAAGATCGAGCAGATCCGGCTGCTGCTTCAGGGCGCATTGGCGGCGGAAAACAAAGTCGGAATCAAAATGAACGTCACCGAGACGGATCTGGACAAAGTGGTCAAGCTCATTCCCAGCATCACCGCTCCCACCGTCTCGCCGCTCTACCCGACCGCCGCTCTCCATGGCGTGAAATGGTTTTCCATTGAAAGCGTCATCGCGGAAGACGTCGTCCGCGACTTGATTCCCAAACTCATCCAGAACGGCGCCGTGGGAATTATCGAGTATCCGCTGAATAAAGTGATCTGAAAAGGCGAGAGGCGAGAGGCGGAAGGCGAGAGAAAATCAAACGCCCTACCCTCCGTACAGCTCTTTCTGCTTTTGCTCGAGCCGCTCTTTTTCTTCAGGCTCTAAGACGTAAACTCCGTTGACCGTTTTGATCTTTTCCTGGTCGTAAAAATACTGCGCGACCTCCAGACCTTCGTCGAACTCGTACATCTTGATCGCATCCCAGGGGCAGATCTTTTTGTCGAGCCGGTCCTCCGACTCGGTGCCGATCAACTGGAGCTGGAATTTCTTCGGCATCTTGTCTTGATCGAGAGGCTTTTTCGAGCTGTCGTAAAACCGTCCGCCGTATTCGAAGAAGACCTCGCCGGTGTCTTTGTGCTGGTGGATTTTGGTGAGGTCGTCGCTGTAGCACATCTGGCAGCCGATGCACTTATCGTTGTCCACCCATACGCGGTAGGGCTTGAGGCCGCCCTGCGGCAGCTCTTCATAAAGCAGGTTGATGCATCCATCGACCGGACAATGCACCTCGCACAACGGCGAGCCGGCGCAGCTCGAACAGTTCTCGTCCATTACGGCGAGAAGCGCCGTGCCCTTACGCTTTTTTGCCGTCGGCTCCGCCATGGAGTGCTCTCCTCGATCTCCGGTACCTTGAACAAAGATAAACCAGCCCCGCGGCCACAAGCAACAACCAATAATAGTGCACGAGCTTGACCTGTCCCCACTCCAGCCAGTACACGAAATTGGGCGCCCTGGAGAGAAGGCTTTTCAAAGTCTTCTCGGCGCCGGCGTAGTCGCGAACCTCTCTCTGCGCCTGAGACAATCCGTAGAGCGCGCCCTCGTCGTTGGGGTTGGATTTCAGCGCCTGCTCGAAATCCGCGCGCGCCTCAGGCCACTTTTTTTCCTCGGCGTGAATCCAGCCGAGATTGCTCCACACCTCGCCATAGTCCGGGCGCAACGCCAGCGCCCGGTTAAAATTCGCCGCGGCTTTTTCGAAGTCTCCTTTTTTCTTCCACGCGACGCCCAGGTTGTTGTGCGCCTCCGGCCAATCCGGCTTCAGCTCCGCGACCCTGGAATAATCGGCGATGGCCGCGGGATAATCGCGCTTCACTTCCAGCTCAATCCAGCCGCGTAGCGTCCTCGCCTCGACATGATTGGGATCGAGAATCAGGGCTTTCTCGATGGCGCCCTCGGCGCGCTCGACGGCACGCGATCTCAAAGCGGCGATCGCAACGAAAAGATAAATGTCGGGCTCCTTCGGATATTTTTCGGAGAGCTCCGCCAGGACATCCCTAGCCTCCTGGGATTTTCCTTCCGCTAAGTACTTCCTGCCAAGCTCCCATTGCGGGTCGCGCTCGAAAGGAGCGCCGGCGCCATACGCGACGGACACACCCAGCCACAAGATCCCCAAGAGAGCCGCCGCCCGGGAAACCCGCATTCTACTTCCACATCTCTTCCGGGATTTCGTCCTTCCTGCCTTCGTC
>JBGQBP010000393.1:0-2717 GCA_041494945.1 Binatia bacterium
ATTTTCAAGAAGAACTTAGGCATTGCCGATCCGGACGGACTTGAGCGGGCGTACAGAGATTACGCGAACGCTTTTCCGGAAATCCCCTACCCCAATCCTGACGGAGTCAAGACCATGCTCGACGACCTCGCGCCCCGCGATCCTCGCGCCGCCGCCGCGGACCCGAAAGCGTTCGTCGACCCGAGTTTTGTGAGAGAGTTGGATGCCTCCGGCTTTATTAAACAGCTCTACAAAAAGTAGGCGGGAAGCGCGTGCGGCGAGGGCCATAAGAAACCGCCCGCCAGGCATGCGGGCCCGCCCGGCGGCGCCCGCGTATGTGGGAGTCCCGCTCAGTCCTTGGTGCGTACGAGGAGCAGCACCGCGCCAATGACGATCGCTCCTACACCCGCCCATTGGGGAACATTTACGGTCTCTTTCTCCTTGACCGACAACTCCAGCGGCCCGATCTTCGCCTCGTGGGTCTCCTTGGTGTAACTGAAGCTGCCGTATACCAGTCCGAGGACGCCGGCCACGATCAGGACAATTGCCAAGATTCTGATTGGATTCATATCTGTCCACCTCCAGAAAGTTTATGCGTCGCCGCGAAAAGCACTTATAGCACAAGGTCCAAGCGCCGCCTAATGCAAAAGTTAGTGGAATCCCACCTTGACCTCGTTCGAGCCAAAATGTTAGCTTTCCCCCACGCTGATCAAGGAGGATAGTTCATGCGAAGAAAAGCTCTAATCGCGCTCCTCGCCCTGGCCGCGGTTCTCATGTCTCGAACGTCAATCCTCGCTCAAGACAAAATCCGCATCGCCTGGGCAGGAGACAGCCCGGCCAACAGCCCAATCTGGGTGGTTCAGGAAAAAGGCTTGCTGAAAAAGCAGGGCTTGACCCCCGAAGTCATCCGCATCTCCGCCAGTCCCATAGCGCTGCAAGCAATGTTGGCCGGCGAGGTTGACGTGATCGTCACCTCCGTCACTACGCTCGCCAGCTCCCGGTTGGCCGGCGCGGACATCGTGATGGTTCTCGGCATGGTTCCCACTTTCGTCGATCACATTATCTCCCTGCCGTCGATTGCCGGCGTGGAGCAACTCAAAGGAAAGATGGGCGGCGTGAATCGGCTGGGCAGCACCTCGGACCTGGGACTCCGGCTCGCTTTGAGAAAGCTGGGCGTCGATCCGGAGAAAGACGTCAAGATCATCACCGCGGGAGGAAATCCGGAGCGCTTCGCGGCGCTCTCCAAAAGCATCGTTCAGTTCACGATCATGCCCGAGCCGTTCGTGCGCGAGGCGGAAAAGCTGGGATTTAAGGACCTGCTCGACATCGGCTCGTTGAAGATTCCGTTCTGGTGGAACGCCGTGCTGACGCGCGAAAGCATCATCAAAGCCAAGCGTCCGCTTTTCACCAGATTCGCGCGCGGCATGATGGAGGCGGTCCATTTCATCAAGACGGAGAAGGAAGGCGCCAAGGCGATCTTCAGCAAGAATCTGAGAATCACCGACCCCGAGAGCCTGGAGCGCGCGTGGAAGGCATACAACACGGTCTTTCCCGAAAATCTCATGCCCACACCGGACGGCGTAAAGACGATGCTCGACGATCTCGCGCCGCGCAATCCGAAAGCGGCCGCCGCCGACGCCAAGGCATTTGTCGACATGAGCCTGGTGCAGGAGATCGAGGCGTCCGGATTTCTAAAGCAACTCTATAAAAGGTAGACACAATCAATGGCAAACACCAGCGTGGATGAACATCCGGGACTGCGGCCGGGGCTTGGAAGATTAAAGGGGCGGGTGGCGATCGTTACCGGCGCCAACAGCGGCATCGGCCGCGCCACCGCGCGCCTCTTCGCGCGCGAGGGGGCGAAGGTGGTTTGCTGCGACATTCAGGAGACCGTCATCCCCCGAGTGGACAAGCTCATCGAGCAGGACGGCGGCGAGGCTCTCTTCGCCCGCGTCGATGTGACCGTTCAGGCCGATTGCGACCGGATGATCGCCACGGCCATCGAGCGCTTCGGAGACCTTCACATTTTATTCAACAATGCCGGCGGCGGCATCCGAAAAATGATTCACGAGCACACCGACGACGAATGGAACTTCATCGTCAACTTGAACCTGAACGGCATTTTTCGCGGCGTGCGCGCGGCCATCCCGCATTTCTTGAAGATGGGCCGCGGCAACATCGTCAGCACCGCCTCGACTTTCGGCCTGCTGGCGAGCGAGAAGTACCCGGCCTACTGCGCCACCAAAGCAGCGATCGTGAACCTGACGCGCCAGATGGCGCTCGACTACGGGCAGAAAGGAATCCGAGTGAATTGCGTCTGTCCGGGCAGCGTGGAGACCGCGCGCTTTCGGGGCATTCCTCCGCGGCCGTCGCCGGAATTCACCGACGAGCAGCGCGCCAGAATGGCCGGCAGCAACAAAGCGCTTTTGCGAATAGGACGGCCGGAGGAGATTGCTTACGGAGTTCTTTTCCTCGCCTCGGACGAATCGTCTTTCGTCACCGGCCACGCGCTCGTCATCGACGGCGGACAGACCATCGACGCGTGATCCCGGCCGATTCTCGGCCGAAAGCCGTTTGGGTAGCCGAAGCCGACCGGTCATTCTAGACCGCCGGACTTTTGGCGTCCTCTATGATCGCCTTGAGGACGTCCTTGAGACGGCCTTTGTGCATGAACGGGCGGTCGCCGAGAAATTCGATATCGTCCACGAGCCAACGATCGCCCTCTCGGATCGCGTGCA
>JBGQBP010000394.1:0-2714 GCA_041494945.1 Binatia bacterium
CGATCCCGCGCAAATCGCCCTTGACCAGCGTGATCGCGGCGCTCTCCATGGCCACGTCCGTTCCGGTTCCCATGGCGATGCCGACGTGAGCTTGCGCCAGCGCAGGCGCGTCGTTGATGCCGTCGCCGGCCATCGCAACCACTTTTCCCTCTGCTTGCAGGCGCTTGACCACTGCTCCTTTTTTCTCGGGCAATACTTCCGCGTGAAATTCGTCAATGCCGAGCTTCTTTGCCACCGCCTCGGCGGTGGTGCGGCTGTCGCCGGTCAGCATGACGATTCTCATTCCGTCCGCGTGCAGCATCCGAATCGCTTCCGGAGTGGACGGCTTGATCGGATCGGACACGCCGAGCAATCCCGCGACGCTGCCTCCGATCACAACAAACATCACCGTCTGTCCGTCTTGTCGCAGCTTTTCCGCAAGCTCCTTCGCTTCCACCGCATGGATGCCCAGGTCATCGAGCAACTTTTGGTTTCCAAGAGCAACTCTGCTTTGATCGACGGTGCCGACGATTCCCTTTCCCGTAACTGACTGAAAGTTCCCGGCGTTCGAAAGTCGCAGCTCTCGCCGCTGCGCGGCGGATACGATCGCCGCGGCCAAAGGATGCTCACTGCCGCGCTCGAGGCTCGCCGCTAGTCGCAGGAGCTCCGACTCGTCACGTTCATTGAAAGAGACTATAGACGTCAACTGCGGCTTGCCCTCGGTAAGCGTTCCCGTCTTGTCTACGACGAGCGTGTCCACTTTCTCCATGACTTCGAGGGCCTCGGCGTTCTTGATCAGCACACCCGCTGTCGCGCCGCGTCCGGTACCGACCATGATCGACATCGGGGTCGCCAGGCCCAAAGCGCATGGGCAGGCGATGATGAGCACCGCCACGGCGTTGACCAGCGCGTAGGCCATGCGCGGCTCGGGACCGAAGATGCTCCACGCAACGAAGGTGACGACGGCGATCAGAACGACCGCCGGAACGAAATAACCGGCGACCACGTCGGCGAGCTTTTGAATCGGCGCGCGGCTCCGCTGCGCTTCGCTCACCATGCGCACGATTTGCGCTAGAAGCGTTTCGCTGCCGACGCGCTCGGCGCGCATGACAAAGCTTCCCGTGCCGTTCACCGTGCCGCCGGTAACTTTGTCGCCCGTGGTTTTTTCCACCGGAATCGGCTCGCCCGTAACCATCGACTCGTCCACCGATGTCGAGCCTTCCAGGACGACGCCGTCGACGGGAATTTTTTCGCCGGGGCGGACTCTCAGACGGTCTCCGGGTTTGACGCGATCCAGCGGGACATCCTCTTCGGGCCCGTCGTCGCGAATCAAGCGGGCCGTCTTGGGAGCGAGGCCGAGCAAGGCGCGGATCGCGCTGCTCGTGCGGCTGCGCGCGCGCAACTCGAGAACTTGTCCCAGCAATACCAAAGTCGTGATGACGGCGGCGGCGTCGAAGTAAACCGCGACTTCGCTTCCATGACCGCGGAACGATTCGGGAAACAGACCGGGGAAACCGGTTGCAAACACGCTGTAGACATAAGCTGCGCCCACGCCGATCGATATGAGCGTGAACATGTTCGGGCTGCGGTTTTTGATCGACGCCCAACCACGCTCGAAGAAAGGCCAGCCGCACCAAAGCACCACCGGCGTCGCCAGGCAGAGCTGTATCCAATTGAGAAGCCGCATCGGCAGCAGCGGCTGCAAGGGTTGGCCGGGAATGAGGTCCGACATAGCCAGGAAAAAAATCGGCGCGGTCAGAACCACGCCGAACCAGAACCGGCGCGTCATGTCCACCAGCTCGGGATTGACTTCCTCGTCGAGCGTGACCGTTCTCGGCTCCAGCGCCATGCCGCAGATGGGACAAGAGCCCGGCTCGGGGCGCACGATTTCAGGATGCATCGGGCAAACATATTCGGTGCGCGTCGCTGCCGGCGCAATGGTGAGCGGCTCGAGCGCCATGCCGCATTTGGGGCAAGCACCCTGCTTGGCCGCGCGCACTTCGGGATCCATCGGGCAGGTGTAGACCGCGCCCGGAGGACTATCTTTCGCGGGCTCATCGTGCCGATGAGGATCAGGCGAAAGATACTTGGCGGGATCGTCTTTGAATTTTTCGAGACAGTGCGGGTTGCAAAAATAATAGGTCTTGCCCGCGTAGGCGTAGCTCCCCGCGGCGGTCGCCTCCTCCACCTCCATCCCGCAAACCGGATCGATCATTGCCTGCCTCCAAAAACACGGCTGCTTAGAAACGAAATGCAGTACCTACAACCTTCCCAATAGCTCTTGAGCCGGTTTCTCGCACATTCATTTTTTACTCTTCGGGATTCTTATATAATTTTACCTGGGTTGCCTGGACTCTATCTCGGCTTTTCGGCGATCACCGTAGAGAACTCCTTACGCGTAGCCTCCGGTGCAGGGAACGTCTGGTTGTGAGACTTCACAATCTTCCAACCCGCAAACCGTTCCTCCAACTCCTTCTGTTGGAACAGACAGTAGTTATCCAGGTCGAACATGCCGATGTAGGTCGTGCCGTCGATCAGCACATTCACGATAGCGCACCCTCCCGGTTTGACGTGTTCCTGGACAGCCTGCAAGAGTTTGATTGCAGTTTCGTGACGGAAAAACATCAGCAACCCGATGGCTACGATCGTGTCATACGACCGATCGATGCTCCATTTCTCGATGTCCGCCTGGATGACTTGTACCGGAAGCCCTGCGCGCGTTGCGTCTGCATGGA
>JBGQBP010000395.1:0-2708 GCA_041494945.1 Binatia bacterium
CCAGCTCGAATACGGCTCCGACACGCTGGAAGTCCACCGCGACGCCATCAAGCCCGGCGCCCGGGTGCTGATCGCCGACGATCTGATCGCGACCGGAGGCACCGCCGCGGCGGCCTGCGAGCTGGTCTCCATGCTCGGCGGTGAGGTCGTGGAATGCGCCTTCGTCATCGAGCTCGGCTTTCTCAAGGGCAGAGAGAAGCTCAAGTCGTGCGGCGCCTATTCGATCATGCGGTACGATTCGGAGTAATCGCCGGGGGAGAGCGGCGCGAAACTTTCCTTGAACAAGGGTGCGGAATCCTCTATAAGTTATAAAGTCACTCCTGAAATTTCAGCGCGGCGCCGATGCAGAGAATCGAACAGATGAGCCTCTGGGAAAAGCTCTATTTCCCGGAGGTGATACGCGGCATGATGGTCACGAGCCATCATTTCGCGCACAACCTGGCCATTCATGCGCTGCACCTGTTCGGCCTGGCGAAAAATCGCCAGGCGGCCATCACGGTGCAGTATCCGGAAGAAAGATTTCCTTATCCCGATACTTTTCGCGGCCGCCACCGCCTGACGCTTAAAGAAAACGGCAGCGTCCAATGCACCGCTTGCTTTCTTTGCTCCACGGCCTGCCCGGCGGAATGCATTTATATCGAGGCGGGAGAATATCCCGACAATCCGATCGAAAAGTTTCCCGTGCGCTACGAGATCGACACGCTGCGCTGCATTTACTGCGGGTTTTGCGTCGAGGCTTGCCCGTGTGACGCGATACGCATGGATACGGGACTTCATCCCGGCAATCTGGGATTTTCGCGGCAGGACTTCGTCGAGGATAAACGGGTGCTGACGGAACGGTCGAAGAAATTAGAGACGATTGGCAAAGAGGCGCTCTACGAAGAAGAGGTGCGCCGCTATCGGCAGCGTTAGAGCCGCCGCTGCTTAGCTCCCAAGGAGGTTAGTCATGTCCAATTTGCAGGGAACAACCAAGAATCCGGGCGGCAAGCCTATCTCGACTTCACCGCTGCCGGCGTCGCGCAAGATTTTCGTTTCGAGCCGGCCCGACGGCGTTCGCGTCGCAATGCGAGAGATCGCCGTGTCTCCCACGGGCGAAGGGTTCGCCCACAACGGCCACCAAGACAATCCACCGCTTGTCGTTTACGACACGTCGGGTCCCTACACCGATCCCGAAGCGAAGATCGATCTGCGCAAAGGACTCGCGCCGCTCCGGGCGCAGTGGATTGTTGCGCGCGGCGACACGGAGGAAATCCAGGGCCGCTATCTTCAAAAAGCAAGCAATGGAACGGAGCGCTTCCCCCAGGCGTCGCGCCGGGCGGTGCTGGGCGCCAAGCCCGGCAATAACGTCTCGCAGATGCACTATGCGAAAAAGGGCATCGTCACGCCCGAAATGGAATATATCGCGACCCGGGAAAATATCGGGCGCGAGAAGGTCATGCAAAACGGCAACGGCGCGTCCCACTCCAAAGGCGGAAACAGCTTCGGCGCTTCGATTCCACAGCTCGTGACGCCGGAGTTCGTGCGCGACGAGGTCGCCCGCGGGCGCGCCATCATCCCCGCCAACATCAATCACCCGGAGAGCGAGCCGATGATCATCGGCCGCAACTTCCTGGTGAAGATCAACGCCAACATCGGCAACTCCGCCGTGGCGTCGTCCGTCGAAGAAGAGGTCGAGAAGATGATCTGGGCGACGCGCTGGGGCTCCGATACGGTGATGGATCTTTCCACCGGCGACCACATCCACGAGACGCGCGAGTGGATTCTGCGCAACTCGCCAGTGCCGATCGGAACGGTTCCGATCTATCAGGCGCTGGAGAAGGTTGACGGCAAGGCGGAGGAGCTTACCTGGGAAATCTACCGCGACACGTTGATCGAGCAGGCGGAGCAGGGCGTGGACTATTTCACCATTCACGCTGGCGTGCTGCTGCGTTATATCCCGCTCACCGCCAAACGGGTCACGGGCATCGTCTCGCGCGGCGGCTCGATCCTCGCCAAGTGGTGCCTCGCGCATCATCGGGAAAATTTTCTCTATACTCAGTTCGAAGAGATTTGCGAGATCATGAAGGCTTACGATGTTTCGTTCTCGCTCGGAGACGGCTTGAGGCCGGGCTCGATCGCCGATGCGAACGACGAGGCGCAGTTCGGCGAGCTGGCGACCTTGGGCGAGCTGACAAAGATTGCGTGGAAGCACGACGTGCAGGTGATGATCGAGGGACCGGGCCACGTGCCGATGCATTTGATTCAAGAAAACATGACCCGGCAGCTCGAAGTTTGCCACGAGGCGCCGTTCTACACTCTCGGGCCGCTGACGACCGATATCGCGCCCGGCTACGATCACATCACCAGCGCCATCGGCGCGGCGATGATCGGCTGGTTCGGCACGGCGATGCTTTGCTATGTCACGCCGAAAGAACACCTGGGGCTGCCAGATAAAAAGGACGTCAAAGACGGCGTTATCGCCTACAAAATCGCGGCGCATGCCTCGGATCTTGCAAAAGGTCATCCGGGAGCGCAGATGCGCGACGACACGCTCAGCCGCGCGCGCTTCGAGTTCCGCTGGGAAGATCAGTTCAACCTCAGCCTCGATCCCGATACCGCCCGCGCCTTCCACGACGAGACGCTGCCGGCTGAGGGCGCCAAGCTCGCGCACTTTTGCTCCATGTGCGGCCCGCACTTCTGCTCGATGAAGATCACGCAGGACGTGCGCG
>JBGQBP010000396.1:0-2708 GCA_041494945.1 Binatia bacterium
GTCTTCGAGGTCGCTGGGCTTGAACTCGCTGCTGAAAAAATCGCGCTGGCCGCTGAAGCGGTTGGTAAAATCGAACGGCGCGGCGAAAATAAATTCGGCCGACTTGTAGATATTGAAAATCACCGGCGCGTTGTTTACCGCTACGAACCGCACCGGTTCCGACGACGAGCCGTTGAAATGCTGGTGCCGCGCGTTGAGCGGCGGCGAGAAGAGGCTCCCGGCCTGCCATTCGAGCGTAACCGCTTGCCCGCTCCCGTCGCTCCAAAACTGCGTCGCGCCGCGTCCTTCCAGAATTAAAACCTGCTCCTCGTAAAGATGGCGGATCGGCCGCAAGCTTTTCCCCGGCGGAATCTCCGCGACCATCGCGCCGACGAATCCCTGCGATCCTTCGAGGTGACAGTAGGCCGCCGGCCCGCCGAGCCGCTCCCAGTGAGAAAGCGGCAGCGCGCGCAGGTCCCCGACGCCGTAGCCCGCCGCAACCGGCAGCCCCTCGCTGTCGCACCATTCCAAGAACGGCGATTTTTTTAACGCTCTCTGTTTGGACAAATTTTCCATCTGCGTCTCCTAGCTTAACCAGTTGATAATAAGCTCGAGAAAAAAGCGCAAGCGGGATGGGAGTTCACAACGGCGGGCAGAGAAACGAGCATGCCCATCGTAACGCCCGCCAGTGGCGAGCTATGGCGCGAGTCCCGAGCCGACTGTGAGATTCTTCGCTCGGGCTGCTCAAAAAGATCTCAGAGGCCAGGCGCGCGAGAGCCCGCGAGCGGAGGCGTACTTATTTCAGTACGTTGACGCGAAGCGGGCCGAGCGCAACGAAGCCTATGAGGCTTTTGGAGCGGAGGTACGCTGTGCGGCGGGCAGAGAAACGAGCATGCCCATCGTAACGCCCGCCAGTGGCGGGCTATGGCGCGAGTCCCGAGCCGACTGAGGCGTACTTTATCTTGTACGCCGCAGGGAACGCGAGGGACGATGAAACGAAGTTAGGCGAAGTTTATCGGCCCGCCGCTAGCGTTCTTCGTAGAAGAAGGAGATGAGCGCGAACGTGACGAGCACGAGGCCGAAACCGAGGTAGGCGCTCTGAGCGGTGGTATCCCCGCCGGCGGCAGCCAAGAAATCGCGGGAGAACAACACGTATCCCCAATAGAACGCAAAAGCATATGCCGTCAGAATAAAGCATTTCGTCTTTCGCCAGACCACCGCGAGGCACAACAGACCGATGTAGAGCGCCATCTCCCAGGCGGGAATGCGCAGAGTGACTGTCCCAAGATTATGCAGAGTTTCCATACTACCCCCAGAGTCAGCTAAAAAAACGGTGAACCTGAAAGCTATAGGATGCAACGGCCATGCCACGCGATGGTAAAGACGAGGTTTTACCAAAGACGGCTAAAATCTACCGAGAAGCGACGCAGCGCCGGCCTGAGTTCGGCTAACGCGCGCCGGTTTTGTTCGGCTTTTGCGGGAGAAAATAATAAAAAAGTGTCGAGGTGAGGAACAACGAGACTACCGAGGTGAACGCCAGGCCGAGATCGGCGCCGAAGAAGCTGGCGAAGATCCCCATCACCAAGGAGCCTACCGAGCGCATTCCCTGGTCCATAACGAAGACGCTCATGACCCGGCCCAAGAGCGCGTTCGGCACGTCCATTTGGATAATCAGGCGGCTGACGGTGCGAAAAGCGATCTGCCCGCCGCCGACGAGTCCAAGAAGAACGGCGGAGAGCCAGAAATTGTGCGAGAAACAAAACAGGATGAGAAAAACCGGAGTCAGAGCGGTGGTCACCCAGAGCATGGTTTCTTTGCGCCACCGCTCGGCGGCGCTGCCCAAAAAAAATAGCGAGCCGACGGCGCCCAGGCCCGGCGCGGCCATCAGAATTCCCAGCCCTTCGGGCCCGACTTCGAGTATCTCCGCGGCGAAGACCGGGAGAAAACGCTGGTAGGTGCCGACGAAAATACTGAGAATGTACGCCGCCGCGATGCTGCTCAAGATCACCGGCGCGCGCCGTATATAGCGGAAGCCCTCCTGAACCTCGTGGAGCAGCCCATGCTCGCCCCTGACGACCTCTGCCGGAGAAAGACGGACGAAGAGTAGCCCCAGGCCGGCGAGAATCAGTGTGACGCCGTAAATCAGGAAACAACCTCCGACGCCGAGCCAGAGGATGAGAACTCCGCCCACGGATGGGCCGATGATGCGCGCGAAGTTGAACTCCATGGAGAAAAGCGCGATCGCGCTCATGAGCGCGTGGTCCGGGACCAGCTCGCGGACGAGCGATTGGGACGCCGAGGGGTTGATGCTTCGAACGACGGAAGAGACGATCTGAAAAACGAGCAGGTGCCAGAACGCCAGAGTCCCCGAGAAATACAACACGATGAAAACAAAGATCGGAGCCGCGGTGAGGTATTGGATCAGGATCACCACGCGCAGACGGTTGTAGCGGTCGACCAGCGCGCCGCCGACCGCGCTCAGGACCAACCGCGGCCCGGCCTCGCAGACGCCCAGGATCCCCAGCGCGAGGGCCGACTTGGTGATCTCGTAGGCGAACCAGTAAAGCGCCACCTCCTGAATAAATTGCCCGACGGACGAAACAAAATCGCAGGAGAGGAAGACGGCGTAATTTTTGTGGGTGAGCGGGCGAAAAACGCGAAGCAGTTGATGTTCCTCCCGGGGCGTTGCTCGATGCAGGAATTTTATACCGTGTGATCGCTCTCGGTTA
>JBGQBP010000397.1:0-2686 GCA_041494945.1 Binatia bacterium
CTGGTGAAGGTCGTGCAAGTTCCGTCCTTCATCCTGCCGCCGCCACGCGATCTCTACGCGGCATTCATGGCCAAATATTTCATTCTCGGCCACCACGCGCTGATTACGTTTATCGAGGCGGTGGGGGGCTTCGCGCTCTCTTTTGTTCTGGGCGTGGCATTCGCCGTCGGCGTGGTTTACTCGCGCCACCTGCAAAATACGGTTTATCCCCTGATCGTCATTCTTTACGCGATGCCGAAGAGCGCCTTCGCGCCCTTGATGGTCATCTGGATCGGCTACGGCCTCGTCTCCAAGATGGCGATCGCCTTTCTCGTCGCGTTTTTTCCCATCGTCATCAACACGGTGGTGGGACTCAAGGAAGTCGAGCCGGAATTGTTGGAGCTGGCGCGCATCAATCGCGGTTCCGCCTGGGACGTGTTCAAAAAAATTCGCCTGCCCAACTCGCTGCCCTATATGTTCGCCGGAGTCAAAGTCGCGGTGGTCCTTTCGGTGACCGGAGCGATCGTCGCCGAGTTCGTCGCCGCGAACGAAGGTCTCGGCTACCTGGTTCTTCAGGCGAACTACAGCCTCGACACCGCGTTCGCTCTGGTCATTCTGTTGATTCTCGCGCTGCTCTCTCTCGCTCTCATCACGGCTCTGGAAATATTGCAGCGGAAAATGGTGCCGTGGAGCGCCGAGGTGCGGCAGATCGAAGGCTCGTTTTGATTCGGGAGGTGCGATCATGACGCTGACGAAAAAAAATATCCCGATACTCGCGGCGTTGTTCGTAACGGCCCTATTCGTTGCGGGTGATACGCGATCAGCGGTCGGCGCTGAAAAGTTGGCGATCGTTCGCCTCGACTTCCTACTCGGCGGCAAGCACGCTCCGTGGTTCGTCGCCGCGGAAAAGGGCTTCTACGCCAAGCGCGGCCTCGCGGTCAACATTCAACCCGGCACCGGCTCCGCGGATACGGTCCGCGCCATCGCCGCGGGGCTCGCCGACTTCGGCTTCGCCGATTTGACCACGGCGATCGTCGCGCGCTCGCGCGGCAGCCAGGTGCAATCCGTCGCGCAGTTGGGGTACGTGGCGACCACGGTCATGTGGCGCGAAGAAACCCCGATCAAGAATTTAAAAGATCTCGAAGGAAAATCGCTGGCGATCAGTCCCGGACAGGCGCAGTGGTTTCTCATGCCCGCCTTCAGCCGCCTCAACAATATCGATTTCAAGTCGATCAAGATTCAGGAGACCGCGCCGTCGCTTCAGCCCGCGGCGCTCGTGGCCAAGAAAGTGGATTTCATCCTGATGTTCCGCGCCTCCAACGACGAGGTGGCCGAGCTGGCGGCGGCCAAGCAGGGGATGAAGCTCAGGCGCGTTTACATGAAGGACAACGGCCTCAATATTTACGGCAGCTCGCTCATCGTCAAGGAAGACGACGTCAAGCGGCGCCCCGAGATGATCCGCGCTTACGTCGAAGGGACGATGGAGGGTTTACGATATTCCCGCGATCACCTCGACGAGGCGCTGGAGATTTTGCTCAAGCAGAAGCCGGAGCTCGATCGCGAGCTGACTCGGGTTCAACTCAAGAACGCCGTCGAGGAAGTCTTCATTCCACCGGAATCGGTCCAGTCCGGTTTTGGATACATGAAGCCCGATATCATGGAAAAGACCGTCGCGACCACCAACGAGTTCTTCGACGTGGGGAGAAAAGTCGCCGTCGAGGAGGTCTACACCAACCAGTTCATCAAAAAGTGACAATCGTCCAGGGATGACAAGTGGCGCCGCTGATCGTCGTCGAAAATGTCGAAAAGGTTTTTCGTAGCGGCGACAAAACCATTCACGCTCTGGACGGCGTTTCTTTTGCAGTTCCCGAAGGCAGCTTCGTCTCCATCGTGGGACCGAGCGGCTGCGGCAAGAGCACGCTGCTGAAAATCGTCTCCGGTCTGGTTCCGGCCGGCGCCGGAAAAGTCTCGGTCGGCGGCCGGCCGGTCGAAGCGCCGATGGAAAACGTCGGGATGGTTTTCCAGGCGCCGGTCCTGCTCAAGTGGCGATCGGTTTCTGGCAACATCATGCTGCCGGTCGAGTTCGCCAAGCTCGATCGGGAGGGCCATCTGGAGAAGGCGCGCTCGCTCATTCGCCTCGTGGGTTTGCAAGGGTTCGAGGAGACGCCTCCCTACGAGCTGTCGGGCGGCATGCAGCAGCGCGTCTCGCTCTGCCGCGCGCTGGTGACCGACCCGCGCATTCTTCTCATGGATGAGCCGTTCGGCGCCCTCGACGCGATGACGCGCGACGAGCTGGACCTCGAGCTACTCCGAATTTGGGAAGAGAAAAAAATGACCGTGCTGTTCGTAACCCACAACATCCAGGAAGCGGTCTTTTTGTCGGATGCGGTCGTGGTGATGTCGCCGCGCCCCGGCAGGGTGATCGAGAATTTATCCGTCAATCTCCCCAGGCCGCGCACGCTGGAGATGATGAGCAGTACTGAATTCGGCCGGTATACTCTAAAGATCCGAGGCATGCTCGCTTCGGCGGGCGGAAAATCGGCGGACGCAGCCGGCTCAACGACGTGAAAGCGTCCCAATAATTATGGCGAAAAGAAAACGAATCACTTATAAATCGGCGGGAGTGGACATCGCGGCGGGTGAACGCCTCGTGCGGCGGATCAGCAGCGTGGCGATGAAGACGGCGCGGCCGGGACTCCTCGCCGGA
>JBGQBP010000398.1:0-2680 GCA_041494945.1 Binatia bacterium
ACAGCCATCCTTCACTACTCAGGGCCACCGTGGATTTTTTTCTTCCTCGTGCTTTCGCTGGCGCTGATTGTATTCAGGATCTTGTCGTGAATCACTCATGCGCCAACTCACCCGCGCCGGGTACGAGAAGTTGCAACGTCGCCCCCGAGCGGCGCTTCTTTATTTTCATGAACGCTTCATAGTGAAGCCTGAAGTTGCTAGAATATCTCTTCTATGGCTTCATCCGAAGAAAAGGTCATTTGCGTCAATCGCAAGGCGAGGCACGAATACTTCATCGAGGAGACCTACGAGGCGGGTATTGTCTTACAGGGCAGCGAGGTCAAATCGCTGCGCGAAGGCAAGGCCAACCTGCTAGACAGCTATGCCCGCATTATGAGGGGCGAGTGCATTCTCTTGAACGCGCACATCAACCCGTATACCGCAGCCAACCGGAACAATCACGAGCCAACGCGCACGCGGAAGCTCCTGCTGCACAAGCGGGAGATCCTGCGGCTCTCCGGCAAGGTGCGGGAGAAAGGGTTGACCCTGGTAGCATTGAGGCTATACTTTAAGAACGGCAGAGCGAAAGTGGAGCTGGGCCTGGCGCGGGGCAAAAAACTCTACGACAAGCGCGAAACCCTGCGCAAAAAAGCAGCCCAGCGCGAAGTCGAGCGTTCTTTGAAATCGGGAAATCGGTGATGAGCTAGCCCCTTTTAAGCTCGTTACCGTATGGGGGCGATGTGGTTTCGACGGGAGTGCAAAGTCAAGGAGGCATGCCGGGGTCCTGTTGTCCCGTTAAACAAACAGGCTGCATTTAACTGCAGATAATTTTGAGTACGCTCTAGCGGCTTAAGCGCAGCTAGCGTCTTACCGGCTTTCTCCCACGGGGTCGGATAAGGCGTCAATCAGTGGGATGGGCCGATTCTCCTGCCGGAGGGGATGAGGCTGAAATTTAAACCGGCTGGTCCCTTGAGAGCTTGCCGTTGAGCGCTTCGGGGACGAGATTAAATTAACGGCTAAGCATGTAGTTCTGCTTGGTGTAACACTTTCGGACGGGGGTTCGATTCCCCCCGCCTCCACCATTCGACTTGCGCGAAAAACGTATTTGCCGCAGCTTTCCTGAATATCCTGCCTAAAATCGATAGTCACACTGACGCCTGCGTTCTCTCGTCAGCGTGTGACGTTAAATCTTGTCCGACGCCGCCAACGATGATAGGGCTCCGACAGCGGAGGTCTTGATGGCGCTCTACGATCTGGTGATTCATGGCGGCAGGATAATCGACGGGACGGGGAATCCCTGGTTCATCGGCGACGTGGCGGTCAAGAATGGAAAGATCGCCGCCGTCGGAAAGATAAAACCAAGCTCCGCTCGCCGCGCGATTTCCGCCAAACATCGCGTGGTCACGCCCGGCTTCATCGACATGCACACGCACAGCGATCAGCCGCTCATCGCCGACGGCAACGCCGAAAGTAAAGTTCGCCAGGGAGTTACGCTCGATATCATCGGCGAAAGCCAGAGCGTCGCGCCGCTCGAGGGCGCGGTGCTGGAGGAATACCGCGCCGAGCACCGGCGGCGGAACGGAATCGAAACCGACTGGGCGAGCTTTACCGGTTACTTCAAAAAATTGTTGAAGCAGGGCGTTGCGATCAACGTAGCCTCCGGAGTTTCGCCGCAGCAGATCAAGAGAATCGTCGTCGGGTTCGAGGAACGCGCCGCCACGTCCGTAGAGCGTGAACGGATGAACCGGATGGTGGCGCGGGCGATGGAAGAGGGCGCGTTGGGATTGACGGCGGCGTGGCACGCAAAGGGGCCGGAGCATCCGGACGAGGTGACCGAGATGGCGAAGGTCGTCAAGCGCTACGGCGGCTATTACGGCGTGCACCTCGGCAGCGAAGGCTTCGATATTATGGAAGAGCTCGAGAAAGCGATTCGCGTCGCGCGCGAAGCCGAAATCCCGCTGCACGTCTATCATCTTAAAATTCGCGCCAAGAGCAATTGGGGCAGAGTGCGCGAAGTCGTCGCGCAAATCGAAGCAGCGCGCCGCGAAGGGCTCGACGTCACCGCGAACCAGTATCCCTATACTGCGATGCAGCATCCGTGGCGCCGGCTCTTTCCCCGCTGGGTTCAGAACGCGCCGGTGGCCGAGGTGATCCCGCAATTCAAAAATCCGGCGTTCCGCGCGCGCGTCCAAGGAGACCCGGAGTTCGATCAATACGTCAACGAACACGGCGGGTGGGAAGGCGTCGTCGCAGCGCGCTTCGACACTCTCGCGCTCAAACGCTTCGAGGGAATGAGCATCGCGGAGATCGCGGCGATCCGCGGCGAAGAGCCGGTGAGCGCGTGCTTCAATCTCATCTACGAGGAAGGAAATTTCGTTTACGGCGTCCACCACTCGATGTCCGAAGAGGACGTGAAAACGGTCATGAGCGTCCCATGGGTCTCGATCGGCTCCGACGGCAGCGCGCTCAATCTCGATTATCCGGGCAAGCCGCACCCGCGCAGCTTTGGCACCAATCCGCGGGTGCTGGGAAAATACACGCGGGAAGAAAAAACCCTGATCCTGGAGGACGCGGTCCGTAAGATGACTTCCTTGCCGGCGCAAGTTCTCGGGCTCAAGGACCGCGGCGTGATTCGCGAGGGCTGCTGGGCCGACCTCGTCGTGTTCGACCCCGATGCCGTGGCGGACGCCGCGACTTATGA
>JBGQBP010000399.1:0-2677 GCA_041494945.1 Binatia bacterium
ATCTGCAAGCGGAAGCCGCTCGGCTCCTTGAAATAAGTTCCGAGCTGCTCGGGCCTGCGCCCTTCTCTCTCGCCGTGCTCGTCGCGCTCGTCGATCCCGGCCTGGTGGAGTCTTTCGACGATCGCGTGGAAATCACCGTCGGTCACGTTGAAGGCGAAGTGTCTCCCTCGGTAAGGCGTCTTAGTCACCGGCGAAAGCTCCGCCACCTCGTGGAGCACGATGCTCTGATGGCTGGGCACGCCGATCACCGCCAGGCCATGGTCGCGCTCGAGCACGTTGAGCTTGAGGATGTCGGTGTAGAAGCGAATGCTCTCGGCCAGATCGAGCGTGTCGAAGTGGAGATGGTGCAAACGGGTCGGGACGTCGCCGTCGCCGCGGAACATCTCCACCAGATTGCCTTCGGAATCGGCGAAGGCGATCCCTTCGTGCAAGCCGCAGCCGGTTGCGATTCCCCTCTTTTCAATCTTTCTCACCAGACCGTCGGCGGCGCGCAGCTTCAGCATTATTTTGTCGAAGTCGCTCCTGGAAGCCACAAAGCCGTAGCGCGGAAAAGAATCCAACGTTTCCGGTTTCGGGATAGTCGCCTTGTTCTGGGAGAAGAGGCCGATGTGGTTTTGTCCGACTTTTATAAAGATGCGGGTCACGCTCGGATCGGCCATCTTGCGGAGAGTTCTTCCGCCCAACACTTCGACGTAAAATTTTTCCGCCCGGTTCGGGTCCATCACGGGAAGCACAAAGTGATCCAGATGATGGACTATCCCGGTCGCATTCGAAGTCTCCATTGGAAGACCCTCCTTTTTATTCGGCCCGACCTCACTCCAGGTCGGGAAAAAGCGCTATCCGCGCCCTGGGAAAGTGAATAAAAACTTTGCCTCTCAGCGCATCCCTATCCGACATCGTCCGCGCAAGCAAGAGCTTGCCCTGGACGCTAATCTCGTAAATAAGCTGGCCGCCGAGGAACGCCGCGGAGCGGATTCCTCCGGCCAACTCGTTGTCACCGTTCGTTGCGGCGGGCGTAAGTTTCACGTCCTCGGGCCTTATGCCGAGGACGACCCGGCCCTTATGTTGAGCGTGAGAATTCAGCGCGAACGTGCCGATCTCCGTTTGGACGCGGGCGCCGTCGATCGCTTCTCCGGCAAGCCAGTTGATCGAGCCGAAAAACTCGGCGACGAGCGGATTCGCGGGCAAGCGGCTTCCACTTGCACCTACAGCTCCATCTCCCGCCCGAGTTTTCGCCGCACGGCCTCTTCGTAGAGCCATTTAGCGAAGGCCACGTCGCCGAATCCGCCCTGCGATTCTTTGAATAAATTGATCTCCTCGGCGCTCTTTCTTCCCGCGGCGCGGCCGCAGACAACGTCGCCCAACTCGGGAATCTTTTCCCAGGAAAATTTGCCTTCGGCGATAAGCTCCGGGAGCGGCAGAGCGCCGGCGCGGTCGTAATAGTTCCGCTCATGCTCGCGGCTGCCGACGATGATTCGCTCCGCTCTTAGATACACATCCTTGCCGATCTCCCCCGGCTTTCCCATGGTGCTCACGTGCGCGCCGGGCTCGACCCAATCGACGGGAAATATCGGCGCCGTAGAACTCGTCGCGGTGAGAATCACGTCCATCTTCCTGACCGCCGCTTCCGCCTCTCCGCTCGGCACGATTTCTATCTGAAGCTCCTTTTCCGCTCGCTCGCAAAAATTCTTTCTCCGCTCCGCGTCGCGGCTGGAAACAACGACTTTGGTTATTTTGCGCACCGCGGTTATGCCCTTGAGAAGTCCGAGCGCGTTTCGACCGACGCCGAAGATCCCGACGGTATGCGCGTCTGCGCGCGCCATATGCGTCGCCGCCAGGCCGATCGTCGCCGCGGTCCTGAGAGTTCCGAAAGGATAGCCCATAAACGAGAGAAGTTTGCCTTTTTCTTTTTCGAAGAGCAGCGCGTACATGCTGTCGCCGCCGCTGATCTGCGCGTTGGGCCCGAGTCTGACGCCCATGCGCCCCGATTGGACCAGCGCGCCGGAGACGACGCGCAGCGCCTGCGCGCCGCCGACTTTGATGTGATAAGGCGCGTGGGCGGTTACCTGCCCTTCGCCCTGCTCCCTGAATGCGGCCTCGGTGAGCTCGATGGCCTTGGCGAGATCGAGCAGCGGTCGAACTTCTTCGCGGGTGAGAATCAGGGGCGGCATGACGACCTCCTATCACTTCACTTTATGACGATCAACTTGAGTTCAGCGATGGAAGCGCCAATGAGCGCGGCGCGGTAATGCGAGAGGCGAAGACGCGTGCGAATTAAGAACCGGTCGGCTCTGAGGCGGCGGGTTTCGGTGTGGTTTTCTCCGTAGAATCTTTTTTTCCGGCGTCGGATTCCGCGCCGGTTTTCGTTTCGGTCTTGGTCTCCGTCTTGGCGACCTTTTCGTCCTTCGCGGTTTTTTCGGAGGAGGATTTATCTTTGCGGGCGTAGTCGGTGACGTACCAGCCGGTGCCTTTGAGCTGAAAAGAGGTGTTGGAGATGAGCTTTTTTACCTTGCCCTTACAGGTGGGACAGCGGCTCAAAGGCCTTCCGGTGATCCTTTGCGTCGCCTCGAAGGTGCCGCACTTCCCGCACTTATATTCGTAGATCGGCATGACTCAAAAATAAACACTACCCCGCAAGTTGTCAATCGAAAGAAAAGTTGCAAAGCACCACTACCTC
>JBGQBP010000400.1:0-2658 GCA_041494945.1 Binatia bacterium
CTCGAAGAGATGCCAGCACCCTATATTCCATGACTCATTCTTTTGAAAATATAACTACTAAGCGAGTCGGTCAGCCTATCCCAATCGACGATTTCATAATTAGGGGCGATTCTAAATCCTTTCCGCCCCTTCAACAAAAAACCTGACCTGACAAACCCTGCACTATTGTCAGCCATTGCCGGTTACAGTCGGCCCGAATCGATCCCGCCATCGAAATAGGGCGGGTTAGAGACAGCCTATAGCCGAACTCGGAACGCGGTCAAGCGTTTTCTGTTTGAGAAAAGATCAGATGGTTTGGTGTGGCGGGAGCTGCTTACTGTGCAAACATTTCTTGCACAACTGCCAAAACCGCCGCTAGAAAGTTGGGAGCAAGGCGCCCGAGCCGGCGCGCCAATCGCTCGGTATCAACCGTGCGGAGCTGGTCGATGGCAACGAACCCTATGCGACCTTGAAAACGACATTGAACACGCCATGGATACGCGTGCCCTCCGGTCGTCATCGGCGCAACAATCACCGTCCGCAGATGGTGGTTCAACTCGTCCGGGGAGACAACGAGGCAGGGTCGTGTCTTACGGATCTCGCTGCCCCGCGTCGGATCAAGCTGAACCAGGTAGACCTCGCCGCGCGCCGCCACTGCGTGCTCTACCGCCACTTCCACTCTTTCTCTTCAAACCGCGTGGGCGTTGTCGGATCAAGGAGCCGGTCTTCGTCACGCTCGCGCATTTTTCGAGCTGCAGCCGCCCAGCCCGCGCGGGGCCGGTCCCCTCTTCGAATTACAATGCGTCCCGGCTCAGCCTGGAGTTCGACCTCATCCGTTAGCTGGGCTTCCTCGAGCAAGACCTTTGGCAAACGTATGCCCCGTGAATTACCGATCTGAACAATACGGCTTTTCATGATAACTTCCCCCTCGTTGTCACATTGTAATCACACGAGGAATTGTTCGCAAGAACCGCGAACGCAGATTCGCACAAAACCCTACGACAACAATTTCCTTAGCGACTGGAGGTCTTTTTTGACCTTGGCGAGGGCGTTCTTGTAGGCGGCGTCGGGAAGCTCAAGCTTCAACTGCTTGCGCTCTTCTTTTTTGTTTTCTTTGAGCCGCTTCCGCGCGCCTTCGATCGTGAAGCCCTCGGTGTAGAGGAGCCGCTTTATTTCGAGTAGAAGCTCGACGTCTTTCTTCTTGTAGAGACGATGGCGCGACGGTGCCTTGCTCGGCTTCAGCAGCTCGAACTCGGTTTCCCAGAATCTGAGCACGTAGGGCTCGACGCCGACGATGCGGCTGACTTCTCCGATCTTGAAATAGAGCTTGTCAGGCAGTCGGGGAGGCATGGAGAGGCGTTCCTAAGAGGAGGCGCTGTTGAGGCTCTTCTTTAAAATCTGGCTGGGCTTGAAGGTGAGGACTTTGCGGCCGACGATAATAATCTCGTCCCCGGTCTGCGGGTTTCTTCCCTTTCGCGGATGCTTGTTGTTGACCACGAAGTTGCCAAATCCGGAGACCTTGACCTTCTCTCCTTTCTCCAGGCACCCTTTGATGATTTCAAAGGTGGCCTCCACCACGTCCGTGGCGTCTTTCTTCGCGAATCCCACCTTTTCGTAGATACGGGCGATGATTTCAGCCTTGGTCATCTTTCCACCTCTCTTCTTTCATTCAAGCAGGCGCGGCCTGCGCCGCGCTCCTTCATCCTCTAATTTGGGCGCCAAAGATCTCGCCGATGCGCGACACCAAATCATGATGCAGGCTCTGCACCTCGGCGTCCGTTAAAGTCCGGTCTTCCGCTCTGTAAGAAATCCTGTATGCCAGACTCTTCTTCCCTTCCGGAACGGGCGCCCCTCGGTATTGATCGAATATCTCCACGTCTTCAATGAGAGAGTGGCGCAGATCTTTGAGCCAGTTAATAATCCGTTGAGCGGGAAACTCTTCATCTACGACGACCGCCAAATCCCGCTCAACGGACGGAAATCGCGGCAGGGAACGAACCGTTAACTTAGGCGAAAGATACTGAACCAACTTTTCAAAGTCAAGTTCGAAAATCAGAAAGCGGGGCAGGGAAAGCTCTGCGCCGACATCCGGGTGGATCTCGCCCACGTACCCGAGCGCCGCGCCGGCCGATTGCAGCAGCGCGGCCCGCCCCGGATGGAGAAAAGCGGGGACGCCGGAATCGGTCCAGACCGGACGGCCGCCGGCGCCGATCCGCCCCACGATGCCCTCGATCAATCCTTTGGCGTCGAGAAAAGCAAACGGCGCCTCTTCCGCGCGCAATCCCATGCGCTCGCGGGCGCCGTAAAGGAGCGCGGCCAGATGCTGGCGCTCCTTAGGATCGCCGTCGTCCTTCGACTCGCCCCGCTTGCTCAGGACGACCCTGAGCGAGGGCTCACGGCCGGAGGCCGTGGCCCGCGTCGAAGGATCGAGAAAAAAAACTTTGCCGAGAGCGAAAGCAGCGAACCCGTTGACTCTCTGCGCAAGATTAATTTTTAGATTCTCGATGAGACCGGGAACGAGGCTCGTCCGCATTTCCGCGCACTCCTGCACCAGCGGATTTAAAACCGGCACGGGCGCTCCATGACCGAGCCCGTGGAAGCGGCGGTTCATTTCCGCGGAAGTGAACGGCAGGTTGATTGTTTCGGTGAGCCCTTCCCCGCCGAGATACGAGCGCAGGC
>JBGQBP010000401.1:0-2620 GCA_041494945.1 Binatia bacterium
CGGCATCGAGTCCGCCGGCAAGGATCAAGCGCTCGGACTTAAACCCTTCGAGCCATTTCCACGGGAACGGCGCGCCCGAGCCGCCGTAGCCCGGCGCCCAGGAGTCCACCAGATAGTAATCGGCCGGAAATTCTTTCATGCCGATGAGCGATTCCCGATTGCGCACGCGGAACGCCTTGATGACTTTAAGCTCCCAACCGCGGCAGTACTCCGCGCTCTCTTCGCCGTGCAACTGCACAGCGGAAAAACCTTGCTTGTCGATGACCTCGCGAATTTTTTCCTTCGGCTCATTGACGAATAAGGCGACTTTGCCGATCTGCGCCGGCACTCGAGCCAGAATCGCTCGCGCTTTCTCCGGCGATATGTAGCGCGGGCTCGGCGGATAAAAATTGAATCCCAGAAAATCCGCGCCGAGATCCACCGCTTTGATCGCATCGTCGAGGTTTGTGATGCCGCAAACTTTGATCTTAACCATACAAGTACAGGCAATAGGCATCAGGCATGAGGGGAACAAAAGAAAGCGATCTTTGGATTTTCTATTGCCTAGTGCCTGTTGCCTATTGCCTCAGCAGTTCTTGCAGCTTTGCTCCGGGGTCCGGCGCGCGCATCAGCGCCTCGCCGACGAGAAACACGTGAGCGCCGAGAGCTTCCGCTTTCCGGATCTGTTCCGGATTGTGGCTTCGAGAAACATAAATCGTCGGTCGTGTAATGGGCCATTCTAAGAGAGATCCTTCACTTCGTTCAGGATGACAGCCTCGCTCGTGTCATTCTGAGCGGAGCGAAGAATCTCTTCTTTCCGGCGCGTTCACTCACCATTCTGAAAATAACTTATGAATTGGTCATCTCGATCAGCCGGTCGAGCTTGGCCTGGGCCTTTCCCGAGTCGATCGACTCGGCGGCAAGCCGCATCCCTTGAGCGATCGAGTCGGCGGCGCCGCCGACAAAGAGCGCCGCGCCGCTGTTGAAGGTCACAATTTCGCGCTTGGGACCCTTTTCGCCGCGGAGGATTCCTCGGAGAATATTGGCGCACTCCTCGGGAGTTCCGCCGCGGAGATCCTCCAAGCGGCAGCGCTTCAGTCCGAACTTCGCGGGCGTCAGCGTGTAGTTGCGCACCCGCCGGTTGCGCAGCTCGGAAACCCGCGTCGGTCCGCAGAGCGAGATTTCGTCCATTCCTTCCACGCCGTGAACGACCATGGCCCTGACCGCGCCCAGGTTTTTGAGCACGTGCGCGATCGGCTCGGTGAGCTTGCCATCGTAGATGCCGGTCAACTGGTGCGTGGCGCCGGCCGGATTGGTGAGCGGCCCGAGAATATTGAAGATCGTCCGGATGCCGATCTCGCGCCGCGGCTGAACGGCGTATTTCATCGCCTCGTGCAGCAGCGGCGCGAAGAGAAAGCCGACGCCGATCTTCTCCAGGCACTCTTCGACCTTTTCTTTGGCCGCATCGACCTTGACGCCGAGAGCCGCCAGACAATCCGCGCTGCCCGACTGGCTGGAGACCGCGCGGTTGCCGTGCTTGGCCACGGTCAGTCCCGCGCCCGCCACGACAAAAGTGGACGCGGTCGATATGTTGAAAGTGCCTTTGCGGTCTCCGCCGGTCCCGACGACGTCGAGCACGAGATCGGCTTTGACATTGACGCGGTTGACTTTTTCGCGCATGACGCGCGCGGCGCCGGTGATCTCTTCGACTTTCTCGCCTTTCATACGCAGCGCGGTGAGAAACGAAGCGACCTGCAGCGGAGTCGCCTCGCCGGACATGATCTGGTTCATAACCGAGATCATCTCCGCTTCGGTCAGATCGATTCGGTCGACCACTTTCGCAATGGCTTCTTTGATATCCATACACTCTCCCGAGGCTGTGATTCGTATTTACGAGCACGAACCACGATCACGAATATGATCCTATCGGCTTACGGCGATCGCCTTGGTAAAATTCTCTTTGGTCTGGAGTTCCTCCAGCAATTCCTTGGTCTGGCCGCGCGCCGCAAAGCGGCCCACGCGGACCCGGAACCAATCTTTTCCGTTGATGTTGGCCTTGACCAGGTAGGCATCGTAGCCTTTCTCTTTCAACCGCTCAACCAGCCTTTGAGCGCGCGCTTCCTCAGGATACGCATTGACCTGAACGGTCCAAATGCGTTCCGGCGACGCCGTCTCGGTCTTATTCTTCTCTTCTTCGGCGGACTTTGCGGGCGCGGCTTTCTTGGTCTCGGCCACCGCGGTATTCTCCGCCGCCGTTTTTTCCTTCGGCTTCTGCGCGCTCGCCTGCGTTTCTTCGGTTCCACTCGCTTTCGCTGTCTTAATTTCCTTTGCGGCCGGCTTGGCTTCTTGCAGCTCCTTCGGCTCCGGTTTCGTCTTCCTGGCTTGCTTCGCCTCCAACTTGGCCGCCTTCTCCGCCGCCTTCGCCTCTTTCGCGGGCTGCGACCCGGACGGCGTCTTGGCCAACGTATCGTAAAACGTCAGCTCGTCTTTTGAACTGCCCTGTTTCGTTCCCGGCGCCAGCGGCTGCAACGGCACTTTCACCAACGGCTCTTCCTGCTTGAGGAGTTTTCGCTCCTCGACTCCCTGGCCGATCAGAATGCCGAGGAGGAAAACCAGCACGCAGGTCGCAGTAAATCCCGTC
>JBGQBP010000402.1:0-2604 GCA_041494945.1 Binatia bacterium
CTCGGCGGCGCAGCACAGCCAGAGCCTGCACGCCTGGTTCAGCCACATTCCGGGATTGAAAGTGGTGCTGCCTTCGACGCCCTACGACGCGAAGGGTTTGCTCAAAACCGCCATTCGCGACGACAACCCGGTCGTCTTTTTTGAAGACAAGCTGATGTACCAGCTCAAGGGGCCGGTGCCGGAGGGCGAGTATACGATTCCGTTCGGCGTGGCGGACGTGAAGCGCGGCGGTAAAGATATCACGATCGTTGCGACGAGCAGCATGGTGCAGGTTGCCATGAGCGCGGCGGAGATTCTGGATCAGGCGGGAATCAGCGCAGAGGTCGTGGACGTGCGGACGACGGCTCCGCTGGATAAACAGACGATCGTCGAATCCGCGAAAAAAACGACTCGCGCGATCGTGGTCGATGAGGGCTACGAGCGCTACGGCGTCACCGCCGAAATTGCATCCGTAATCGCCGACGGTGCTTTTTATTATCTCGACGCGCCGGTAAAGCGCATGGGCGCGATGGATGTGCCCGTGCCGTTTTCTCCCGTGCTCGAAGATCAGACCGTGCCGACACCGGAGACGGTGGCCGAGATGGCGAAGTCGCTCTGCGGAAAGTAGTTATTGGTGTATTGGTTACTCGTTTACTCGTGCATCGAATGTTCCGTCCTTGCTTCCACTATTCAACCAATAACGAGTAACCAGTAACCCTGGGAGGTCTTGCGATGGGTCTCAAAACTTTCGGTCTAATGGGCGTCGATTGGGAAGAAAGAGTAAACTTCGATCGTCTTCGACACGACCGCTTAAATCGGATCAAAGCCGCGCTGAAGAAATCTGAGATCGGATCGCTGCTCTGCTTCGACATGAACAACATCCGCTACATCACCGCGACCCACATCGGCACCTGGGCGATGGACAAGCTCGTCCGCTTTTCCCTCTTGCCGCAGGACGACGAGCCGATCCTCTGGGACTTCGGCTCGGCGGCGCGCCATCACCAGATCTATTGCCCGTGGTTGGGCGAGCGCTCGCGCGCCGGCATTTCGACGCTCCGCGGCGCGACTTCTCCTGACGCCGGCCTGGCGGAAGGCGTGGCGAAGAAAATCAAAGTCGAGCTGGAAAAGCGCAAGCTTCAAAACGAGCCGGTCGGCGTCGACGTCATTGAACTGCCGGTGCTCTTTGCCCTGCAAGCGCAAGGCATCAAGGTCGTCGACGGCCAGCAGTTGATGCACCAGGTGCGAAAAATTAAAACGCAGGACGAGATCACGCTGCTCAACACCGCCTGCATGATGGTCGATGCGGCCTACGAAGAGCTTTACCGCTTCATGCGGCCCGGCGTGCGCGAGAACGAATGCGTCGGCGTCGTAAGCAAAGTGCTCTACGATCTCGGCTCCGAGCACGTCGAGGGCGTGAACGCGATCTCCGGCGAGCGCTGCAGCCCGCACCCGCACGTCTACACCGACCGCGTGCTGCGGCCCGGAGATCCGGCCTTCTTCGACATCCTTCATAGCTACAACGGCTACCGTACCTGCTATTATCGAACCTTCGCCGTCGGCAGCGCTTCGCCCGCGATGGTGGACGCCTACAAACGCTGCCGCGATTACATGGACGCCGCGATCAGCATCGTGAAACCGGGGGTGACAACGGCGGATGTCGTGAAGCTCTGGCCCAAGGCGGAAGAGTTCGGCTTCGCCAACGAAGAGGCGGCGTTCGCTCTGCAATACGGCCACGGCGTCGGCTTGTCGATCTGGGAAAAACCGATCTTCAGCCGTCTAGTTTCGCTGGATCATCCGGAAGTGATCGAAGAGGGTATGGTCTTCGCTCTGGAAACCTACTGGCCGGCATCCGACGGCTGGTCGGCGGCACGGCTCGAAGAAGAAGTCGTCGTCAATAAAACCGGCTGCGAGGTGATCACCCGCTTCCCGGCCGAAAAGCTTCTCGTCGCCGGCACGCATTACTTCACAGCCGGCGGCGCATTGCCCGAAACGCGCGAGACACAATCGAATCTCAACAACCCTGGCTCTTTGGAACGCATCAAACGTTGACGAACACGATCACGAGCACGAACACGTCTATCTGACATGGCCACCGAAGTCATCATGCCCGCGCTCGGCATGGCGCAGGAAAAAGGGACGCTCCTCAACTGGTTCAAGGCCGAAGGCGACTCGGTCAAGAAGGGCGAGCCTTTGATGGAGGTCGAGACCGACAAAGCGACGGTGGAAGTC
The DNA here is from genome assembly GCA_041494945.1 of Binatia bacterium. Classification (GTDB taxonomy): domain Bacteria; phylum Desulfobacterota; class Binatia; order UBA9968; family UBA9968; genus JAJPJQ01. The sequence goes on from JBGQBP010000402.1 coordinate 2,209, forward strand.
GAGGCGCCGGCCTCCGGCATTCTCGCCGAGGTGACGGCGGCGGCGGGAGACGAAATCGCCGTCGGAAAAAAAATCGCTGTGATTGTTGAGCCGGGTGAAACATCTACTACAAAACAAAAATCAACATCAGCACTTGATCAGGACCCTCTCCCTCACCCTCTCCCCAAGGGAGAGGGAAGGGGTGAGAGTCGGGCTGCCGGTTCGAAATCCACGCCGTCGGCAAAACCAGCCGCGCAAACACGGCCCGGTAGCGAGAGAATTCTTGCGTCGCCCGCGGCCAGGAGAATCGCCAAAGAAAAAAATATCAATCTCACATCGTTAAAAGGCACCGGGCCCGACGGCAGCGTTGTCGCGGAGGATGTCCTACGCGCCAGCGGGTCACAAGCGGAAGCGGCC
>JBGQBP010000403.1:0-2596 GCA_041494945.1 Binatia bacterium
AGCGCGATTAAAAGAAGCCCATTCCCCCGCGAGCGGCTAATGCCTGTTGTCATAGCGTTTTCTTCGACCCTCCCTGAATTAAATCATCCGCACTGATATCAGCCCTTGAAAGCACTGTAAAGAGCAGGTTCGCGCTTGAAATACCGTGGCCTGATGGCATACGTTTCCAGCAGTAAGAAGGAGGGCTCGAGATGCCGAAGGATATGCGAACCTGGATTCGGGAGCTAGAACAAGCCGGAGAGCTGATTCACATCACCAAGCCCGTTCATCCGCACACGCAGATGGGCGCGCTGCTCTACCAGTCGAGGGAGAAAGCGCTGTTGTTCGAAAACGTGGCGGGATTCCCGAAGTGGAAAAGCCTCGGCATGGCGCCCGCGAACCTGCGCCACGCCGCGCTGGCCTACGGCACGACGGTCGAGAAGCTAATTCCCACCGCAGCGGAGCGCGCGCTCAAGCGGCAACCGACGGAACTAGTCTCGACCGGACCGGTAAAGGAAATTATTTTGAAGGGCGATCAGGTCGATCTCACCAAGCTTCCCGCCCACGTCGCCGGCAGCGAGGAGACACCTTATATAGCGTCGGGCTTGATGGTGGCGCGCGACCCGGACACCGGCGTGCGCAACGTTGCCTTTCATCGTTTGCAAATCAAAGGGCCGCGGAAGACCGGCGCTTTGATCGTGCCGCGCCACACGCGCGCCATTCTTACCAAGCACGAGGAGCGGAACGAGCCGACGCCGGTGGCGATCTTCATCGGCCACCATCCTTTATATTACATGGCCGCCGCCACGACCGGCCCCTTTGAGATGGACGAGCTGGAGCTGGCCGGCGGGCTGATCGGCGAGCCGGCGAAGGTCGTCAAGTGCGAGACCAACGATCTGGAAGTCCCATACGACGCGGAGATCGTTTTGGAGGGGAGAATCCTGCCGAACGTGCGCGAGGAGGAAGGACCGTTCTCGGAGTTCCACGACTACTACGTCGCCGGCATGGGAAAAAATCCCGTCATCGAAATCGACTGCATCACCATGCGCCACGACGCCATCTTCAAGGCGATTCAGAACGGCTCGGAGGTCGAAGGCTGCATCTTTCACAAAGTTCCGTTCGGCGTCGCGGTCTACAACCACATCCGAAACATCGGCGGCTACGTAAACCTGCACAACTTGCTCGTTCTTCCCGGCCTCTTCGGCATCGTCGTGCAGATGACGCCGCGCTTTTACGGCGAGGCGAAGCAAGTCCTCATGGGCGTGCTCTCGAGCCCGATTTTGCATCCGAAGATTGCAATCGCCGTTGACGAGGACGTGAATATTTTCAACTACTGGGAAGTTTTGTGGGCGATCAACACGCGCTGCAACCCGGAGCGGGACATGGTGATTATTCCCGGAACTCGAATGCATCCCATGGACCCGACGGGCGACGAGCCCATTCCCCCCGGCGGGCAGTACTGGCATCGCGTCGGCGGCAAAGTGATTATCGACGCGACCAAGCCGCCGCTGTGCGCCGGCAAAGAAGCGCGTCTGACGTTCGAAAGATTGAAGCCGATGGGTTGGGAGACGGTGAGGCTGGAAGATTTTTTGCCGAAGTGAGGTTAACCTCAGTATCGGTCGCGCGACTTTCGCGCCGGCTGGATACTCAAGCTATACGGGCTTCACTATCTTTTCGAGCTCCTCCACATCAGCGAGGTCTTTCGCTCTCCCAGACGCCCTCTTGTTCTTTAGGAGTGACCCGAGATCGGGGAAGCGCACGGGAAGTCCATCGAGTTCGGCGACGATAGCTTGCTTCCAGACCTCTTCGAAGTCGATTCCGCTCGCCGACGTTAGGATATCGATTCGATTCGGAGGCAGACCGAGCTGAACCATCTTCTCAGGTTGTGTCAAGGAGGCCTTGAGCTCTTGTGCGCCGGTGAAACCGAAACTTTCCAGGACGGCCACGATTCGCGAGACGTTTTCCTCAGTGGGTCTCACCAGGAAGTCGATATCCCCCGTGTACCGCGGGTACCCGTGAAAAGCTACCGCGTGGCCGCCGACCACCAGATACTCAACCTTGTGAGAGTTCAACAACTCGATAAACTCTCTCAAGTCTTTCTGCAGCTTCACCCATTGACTCCCGTTGACGGGCAACCAGATCGAGGAGCATGTCAAGCCGCTCCTGGGGGCTCAGCGAAGCGTAAAGAGCCCGATCCGCTTCCTCAGCCTCTCGGAAGCTTGAGAATACTCGGAGTACATCTCGCATCATGGCAGAGTGTACCATCCCGTTCCTTGAGACTCCACCGCGAATTTAAAAGCATGTCGCCTCTCCACCCACTCCCGGAGGTCCGTACTGGCATCGCACCGGTGGCAAAGTGATTATTGATGCGACCAAGCCGCCGCTGTGCGCCGGCAAAGAAGCGCGGCTACCGTTCGAAAGATTGAAGCCGATGGGATGGGAGACGGTGAGGCTGGAAGATTTTTTGCCGAAGTGAGGACGAGGGTAGCGCTAGATCGCTTTCTTAGGGATGCAGATCATAGACCGGCACTCTAGCCACCTTGATGGGAGACTTGGCAAGCAAGCGCTCGGCTTTCTGCCAGTCCTTCGCTGAATAGTATTCTTCTCCACAGACCTC
>JBGQBP010000404.1:0-2556 GCA_041494945.1 Binatia bacterium
AACACGGAGCACCATTCGCTCGCGCTCTATCCGCTCGCGATGCGCGAGCCGTTGGGGCTGAGCGCGCACTCCACTTGCATGTCGCTCGGCCTTCAGCTCGCAAATTACCGGCAGCTTCGCGACGCGGTGAGTTTTCTCCGCGAGCACGGCGCGCGATTCGCCGACGTGCCATCCGAACTTTATCCCGGCATCGACTACGCAGCGCACGTCCTCGACCCGGACGGCCACTGCCTCAAGCTCTACTATTATATGGAGCAAGTCGGGTGGGACGGAAAGCCCCGTCCCAAAGAACTTCGGCGGCCGGCAGCCAACGGCGAGTGGCCGGAGACGGTCGAGCCGATGTCCGACAGTTACCAGGGCGAACCGTTCCTGGGACCGTGGGGATAGAGTTTCATGCCGAAGTTTCAGCACGCTTCGTTACTCGAGTTCGGCGAGCGCCTGCTCCGCGCGGGCGGCGTTCCCGAGGAGGATGCGCAACTCCTCGCAACGCTTCTCGTTAAAGCAGACCTGCGCGGTTACTCGGGCCACGGCATCATTCGCGTTCCTTCTTATGCGTCATGGATCAAGGACGGCACCACGCAGGTCAGCGAGAAACCGAAAGTCGTCCACGAGGGCAAAACCACCGCGGTGATCGACGGCAACCACTACATCGGCCAGATCGTCGCGCACAACGGCATGAAGCTCGCGATCAAAAAGGCGCAAGAGCACGGCGTAGGAATCGTCTGTCTCCGCCGCGCCGGCCACGTCGGACGTCTGGCTGACTATATGGAGATGGCGACGGAACAGGGAATGATCGGAATGGCCGCGGTCAGCGTCGGCGCGGGAAGCGTCACTCTCTACGGCGGCATGGAGCGCGTCACGGGCACGAATCCCATGGCGTTCGGCATCCCGGCAAGAAACGGCCGGCATATCATTTTGGATTTCGCCACGGCGGCCATGAGCATGGGCGAGCTGCAGAAACGGCTCTCTAGAAATGAACCCATTCCCGACAACGTGATACTCGATGGATACGGCAAGCCGACCAACGATATGAAAGTTTTCCGCGGCCCGCCGCGCGGCGTGCTATTGCCGTTCGGCGGCTACAAAGGATCGGGGCTCAACCTGGTTGTGGAAATTCTTGGCGGCATTCTCTCCGGCAACGGCTTGGGCAGACAATGGTGGGACAAAGGCGCCCACGCCGTGAGCGGCGTATTCCTGCAAACCATTGCAATTGAAGAGTTCCAGACACGGGAGAAATTTTTCGCCGGCGTCGATGAATTGGTTTCTTACGCGAAGAAAATCAAACCCGCCCCCGGATTCGACGAAATTCTTTTGCCCGGCGAGCGCGCGAGAAAAATAGAGGCGAGACAGCTCAAAGAGGGCGTGGAGATCGACGAAGCGATTTGGAGGCAGTTGAGAGAACTGGCAAAGGAACTCGGCATTCAAAACTTACCAACCACTCTGTAACGGTTTTTTCTTTGCGCGTCATTTACGCGTCGAACACTTCCGCCCTGATCGCCTCTCCCCTGCCCGACTGCGGGCAGGCGCTGACGGCGACCAGGCAATCCATCTCCGCTATAAAATCCACGTGCGCTTCAATCTTCGGCCGAATCATCGTATCGAGCATCGCGCCGGTGTCCGGATCGATCTTCATCGTCTGCCAAATATTGAACGGGCTCGGAATATCTTCCGGCGGAATATCGTATCCCTTGAGCGCGTCGATCAAATTCTCCCAGCAGCCGTGATCGGGAATGTCCTCCGGCCGCTGCGGATTCAGATCGACTCCCTCGGCGAATTTTCTCTGCGCTAATCCCTTGGCCACCAGCTCGAAACGTTTCTTGCTGCACATTCCCTTCTGCAGGTCGTGCTTGCCTTCTTTGAAGCTGTCTTCGACGATCGTGAGCAGCGGATTGTTGAGCTTCGAGAACAACTGATCGCCCGCGCTGATAAATATTTTTACTTGATTCGTCTTCGTCCGCGCCTGATCGAATCTCTCCCGAAGGTTGTGCAGATTGAACGCGACGAAATCGACTACGGTACGACCGGCGACGCGCAATCTTTGCCCCTTCTTCACGACAAACGACTTGCCGGAATTTTTCGGGACGATAACACTCTCCAAGACAGCCATAGGGTCTCCTTCTATCACACGCCTGCCAAGCGAAAAGATTCTTTCACCATACGGTTAGAGCTGTCAACCTCCTTTATCTTGCCAACCAAGTTCCGTTCCATTATGGTCAACCCATGGACCGTTTCTTCTTCATCGCCGGCTCTCTCTCCGCTTTCCTCGCCGTCGCGCTCGGCGCGTTTGCGGCGCACGGGCTCAAGAGCAAACTACCGGCGGACATGTTCAACGTCTTCGAAGTCGGCGTGCGCTATCATATGTATCACGCGCTCGCTCTCTTGGCCGTCGCCTGGGCTTCGAGCCGCTGGCCGGGAACAACCGTAACCGCAGCCGGCTACCTGTTCATCTTCGGCACGCTCGTCTTCTCCGGCAGCCTTTATCTCCTCGCGCTCGGCGGTCCGCGCTGGCTCGGCGCGATCACGCCGGTCGGCGGCCTCGCCTTCCTCATCGGCTGG
>JBGQBP010000405.1:0-2511 GCA_041494945.1 Binatia bacterium
CGCCACCGCCGCGACTGCTGGGCCAATGTTTCGTCGAACTGTCCGGAGCTGGCGGTGAAGCACAAAATCCTCGAGCACGAGATGGGCGAGGTGATCAAGGATAAGTACTCCGAGCACGGGCATCTCGACTTGATCGTGCGCCAGGGGCGCGCCGTCGGTCTCAGCGCGGAAGATATTCTCAACGCCGAGCCGATTCCGATGACGCGCGCCACGCTCTACGCGTGGGCGTGGATGACGCGGAGCAAAAGCTGGATCGAGGGAGTCGCCGCGCTCACCGTGACGGAGTGGGGCAACGACGACCGGCTCTTGGGCGATATGGGCGGCGGCCATTCGACGCGGATGGCGAAGAAGTGGATGGAGGAGCTGGGATTAAGCTGGCGGGATATGCCGAATTTCGGGGCGCACAGCGAGGCCGACGAGGAGCACAGCGACATGTTCCTGCCGTTCCTCGAGCGTTTCGCCACCGGCGAGAAAGAAAAGCTGGCGCTGCAGGCGGTGCAGGAGTCGCTGGATCTGTTCGCGATCTATCGTGAAGGCGTGGCGCTCGCGATGGAAAAGTTGCCGGAGAAGTAAATAATGTAGGGGCGTGATTCATCGCGCCCACAGGAAAGAGGGATTACCATGAGCTACTGGTCAAAGGCCCGCGAGGAAATCGACAAGGCGCTTAATGTTCACTTCGACACGGCGGAATATAAAAGATTGTTCGGTGTCAAGATTACGCCGGAGCGGAATAAGATTCTCAATCTTCATTACCCGCATTACATCAAGAGCCGGCGCGATTGCTGGGCCGCGTCGCAGGCCAAGGCGCCGCTCGACGTCAAGCGCGCGATCTGGGAGCACGAGAAAGACGAATTGATTTACGACGAGCGTCTCGGCGCGGCGCATCTCACGGACGAGCAGATGGCGGGCGCGAGCGCGGAATCCACGCTGCTGCCCAGTGCGCGGGCGGCGATCTATGCGTGGCTCTATCTCTGCACGACGCGGCCCTGGATCGAAAGTCTCATGATCAACCACGCCACCGAGCGGAAAAATAATCCGGAGATCGTCAAGGGCGGCGGCTTCACGCAGCGGATGGCGATGAAGCAGGTGAACGATCTGGTGGGCTCGGTGGAAAAGCTCGACGCCAACACGCGCGTCCACATAGTCGCCGACATCGACCACTCGAACATGTTCGAGCCGGTCTTCGAGCGCTACGTCACAGACGAGAGCACCGCGCACCTGGTCGTGAACGCGGCGTTGGACAGCCTGGCACTCGACCGCGCTTACCGCAGCGCGCTGGCGGTGGCGATGATGGACATTCCGGATTGAGACGAGAAAACTCTAGGCTTGCATTTCGCATCGTCTACGGGATCGATCGAAAAAAGCGGCTGATTAGGATTTTCGCAATCGGTTACCGGTGCGAGGTTTACGAAAAGCTAACTGAAGAGGGAACGCCAACATCCAAGACCTGACCCTCAAGTCAGAAGATGCGACGGTGAGAAGCCTCACTTTCGACGCAAGGTCTACCGCGATCCCGAGAGAATGTCCATACATAATGAGTGGTATCTCGCTTCGTTCGGCGCTCGCGGCTCAGGAAAGATTGTGAGGCCGGACCCCGGCGCTACTTGTAAAGCTCGTTCAAGAGGCCGCTTTTCTCCAATCTGTCGAGGAAGCGCAGGTCGACAAACTGCTCCGGCTTGGCATTCTTGGCGGCGGGAATCGTCTTTGCCAAATCGTCCAACGCATTTTGCAAGCCCGCCATATTGATATAGGGAGCCTTCTCCAGCACCTTTTCGATGTAGAGAGCATAGGCCTTCTGGAGAACCGTTGTGTCCTCGATTTTGGTGTACTTGGCCATTGACTTGAGCGTGAACTCCTTGTCGCTTCGAGCGCGCTGAATGCCCCGGGCATACGCGCGCATAAATCCGTTGATCACTTCGGGTCTGTTCCTGAGAATCGCTCCCACCGCTACCAACGAAGGGTTGGGAAAGGCAAAATCCATGTCGGTGACACTGATCAGCTCTTTAAAGCCCATCTTCTCCACTGCGAAGAGCGTCGGCGGAGAAACGACGCCGCCATCGACGGTACCGCCTTGCAGCCCTCCCGCGACGGTCGCCATGAAGCCCAATTGAATGAGGGTCACGTCCTTCTCCGGGTTGAGGTTGTACTTCTTCAGCGCGTAACGGATGGAGATATCGGGGGCCGACCCGTAGCGCGTTATGCCGATTCTCTTTCCTTTAAGAGCCTCTACGGTTTTGATCTCGGGCTTGACATAGAGAGAAAAGATCATTTTGTTGCCGGCATTGCCGATGATTTTGAGATCCGCCCCTTGCATCGCGGCGGCCATAGCCGAGCTGCCGTTCAACGATCCGATGTCTATCTCTCCGGCGACCGTCACCTGCGCGAGCTGAGTGCCGCTCGGGATGAGGATCAATTGGTTCTCGAGCCCTTCCCTGGCAAAGTAGCCGGCATCCTGAGCGACCCAGATGCCGATGTAGGCGCCGCTGATGGAGCTGTAGCCGATCCGAATCC
>JBGQBP010000406.1:0-2510 GCA_041494945.1 Binatia bacterium
CCGCTCGTGCATTGAATCGCCTGAAAGCCCATCTGCTCGAACAAGCGCGCGCTGAGAACGTCATAGGCGCCGGGCATGACGAGAATCTCGGACGCGCGAACCAGTTCTCTGAGCTTTCGGCTCTTTTCGTTGGCCACAGTGATCGTGCCGGGTGAGATCGGTTTCATCGAAACCTCCTGTTTTCTCAACTCAGGTCAAGGGCTGTATCCTAAGTCTGAGATAGGGTATCAGGCAAGAGCCCACGTCTCCGCGGAGCCGGCGGCGGCTCAAAGGCTGCCCGCCGGAGAGTCAGGATGAATCGGGCTGCAAGCTTTGATAGTATGAATCAAAATGAAGAAGGTTTACAAAGCTCTCACAATCGCCGGCTCCGATTCCGGCGCAGGCGCGGGAATTCAGGCCGATCTCAAGACCTTTGCCGCGCTCGGCGTTTACGGAACGTCGGTCATTACGGCGATCACGGCGCAGAACACCCGCGGCGTGACACGGATTTTCGAGCTGAGTCCCGATTTAGTTGCGGCTCAGATCGACGCCGTGATGCAAGACATCGGCGCCGACGCCGTGAAAACAGGCATGCTCTCCAACTCGGCAATCATCGAGGTCGTGGCGGAAAAGATTCGGGAATACCGCTTGACCAATCTGGTCGTCGATCCGGTGATGGTCGCCAAATCGGGCGATTTGTTATTGCGCGCCGAGGCGATCGAGACACTCAAGTCTCGGCTCATCCCCCTCGCCGCCATCGTCACGCCCAATATCCCGGAGGCTGATCAGCTCACGGGCATTCATAGAAATCGGCAGATCGATCTCAAAGAAGCCGCCAGGCGGATTGTCGGGATGGGAGCAAGGAGCGTGGTTATCAAGGGAGGCCACCGTAAAGGTCCGGCGATCGATTTATTTTACGACGGAAAAAAATTCCACAGCTTCACCGCCGCGCGCGTTGCGACGCGGAACACGCACGGAACCGGCTGTACTTTTTCCGCGGCCATCGCGGCGAACCTGGCGAAAGGCGAGAAGCTGGAGCAGGCCGTGGCGCACGCAAAGGTTTACATCACGCGAGCGATCCGTAAAGGCTTTACCATCGGCTCAGGCCACAGCCCGGTCAATCACTTCTATTTTTTCTGGGGCAATCTAGAGACTCAGCACTTGCGGAAAAAAAAGGCTCGCTAAATCCGGCTTCTTGTCCGAAATCCCCTGCTGGATCTGATAGGTGAAAAGCGTCTCCAGGGACTTTCGCGCCGGGCCGCGGTTGAGGCTGTACTGGAACTCGCCGCCCATCACTTTTTTCTCCCAGGCCGATTCTTCCTTCTGTTTCGCGCTGCGGTAGCGATCCGCCGCCGCCTCAGCGTCGCGGAAAGCTTTGAGCAAACCCTCGACGATCCACGGATGGGCGTCGGCGATCTCTTCTTTCAAGACGAAAAGATGATTGATCGGGAAGCAGCCGGTGCGGCGGAAAAAATCCTCCTCGACCCGGCGGTGATCGGGAAAGATCCGGCGCAGCTTGGGATTGGCTGCCAGCGAGTCGTAGGGCTCCAGCGCCGCGTCGATCTCGCCGCGCTCGAGCAGTTCGATGGCGTGCTCGCGGGTGCGCGGTTCGGGGATGAGCCGCACGCGGATCTCGGGCGGCGGCGGCCGCAGCGACTCTTCCGCGATGTCCGGCTCGGCGACGCACCATTCCACGGTCTCGGGCTTGACGCCGTACTCGTTTTGCAAAATGCCCTTGAGCCAAACTGGCGTCGTGGCGTTGTAGCGATGGATGGTGATCTTCTTTCCCGCCAGCTCCGCAGGGCCGCGAAGCTTCGAGTCGACGGGAAGGTACATGCAGCGATGGCGAAATTTCCGCGATAAAAAGACCGGCAGGGCGCGCAGCCGCAGCCCGCGCTTTCGGGCCAGGATATAAGAAGAGATGGAGAGCTCGCCGCCGTCGAACTCCCCGGCGATGATCTTCCGGTGCCTGGCGCCGACGTTGTCGAGGCCTTCGCCGAATTCGGACTGGAGCTTGAGCTCCGCGCCTTCGACTCGCACGGCGCCGTCGAACAACCCGCGCGTGTTCGGCGCGTGGTTAAATCCTAAATTCAAAGTAAGCGTCGCCATAATTCCCCTCTTCAAGAAATTTTTGCCGTGCCTCGTTCCATCTCGGAGATGATCTCTCTGGCTACTTTCACGGGCTCGGCGGCTTCCATGATCGGGCGGCCGACGACGATATAGTCCACGCCCGCGCGCACGGCGTCGGCCGGGGTCATGACGCGCTTCTGGTCGTCGCGCTTGGATTTTTGCAGGCGGATGCCGGGCGTTACGATCACGAAGCGGCGCCCGCAAGCCGCGCGGATTTCGCCGACCTCGTTGGGCGCGGCCACCACGCCGTCCATGCCCGCCTTCTGGCTGAGCAGCGCCAGGCGCACAACCTGGTCGGCCACCTCTCCCGTGACGCCGACTTTTTTCAGATCGCTTTCGTTCAAGCTGGTAAGCACGGTGACGGCCAGCATGAGCGGCTTTCGGAGCGACTCCTGCCGGCA
>JBGQBP010000407.1:0-2494 GCA_041494945.1 Binatia bacterium
CAGTCCGGCGAAAACATCGTAGTCCGTTGGTACAAACGTCGTGTCTCTCATCGCTGTGCCTCCTTTGTTCAATGGCTTTCGTTGAAACCATTGTACCAGAGCACCCGGTGTGAGGCCCGACATCCATCATACAAGTCTCAGGACGAACGGCTGGTTTGTCGAAGGGCTCAGGGCGAACGGAGGAAGCCTAGGGATCGTTGTTGATTTCCCGTTCATGCTGAGCTTGTCGAAGCATGAAAACCATATTTTCAACAACCGGCTACGGCGCGACGATAAGCGGCGTGAGAACTTTCTCCTCCAGCCAGGCCGAAAGCTCGGCCAAGCTCTGCGGGCTGATCTCGTGGCCCATGTCGTATTCGCGATAGGTGACTTGCGGCGTGATGCCGCGCAGGATCTCGATCGATGCTCTCGCGCGCGCAAGCACGATCAGCTCGTCCAGCGAGCCGTGTTGCACCAGCGTCGGGGGAAGGCCGTTCGTGTCTTTGGTCGAGAAGAGGCTCACCAGCTCCTTCGGCAGCCAGGAGCTCAGTACGGCGACCGCAGCAAAGCGCTCGGGCTCGGTGAGCGCGAGGCCGTAGGCCATCACGCCGCCCTGGCTGAATCCCAGCGCGATGATTTTTTTTCGGTCGATCGGATAGCGCTCGAGCGCCGCGTCTAAAAACGCGCGCGCCCGGTCTCTGGCGGCGAGTATAGCCGGCAGATCGGGCGGGCGGTCCATCGTGAGCGGAAACCAGCCGTATCCGACGCCGCGGCCGCCGAGCGGAACTTCGAGCGGCCCTTGCGGGCAGATCACGAGAAAACGCCCGTTGCACAAATACGGCGCAAGTCCGAGCAGGTCCTGCGCGTTTGCGCCCCAGCCGTGGAGCGCTAGAATTGTCGGGTGCGGACCTTCGCCGGACGGCTCGAAGAGGGCGTGCGCGAGTTGCATGATTTTCTCCGTTGATGAATGGAGATTCTTCGCTGCGCTCAGAATAACAGAGAAGAGTTTGTCATCCTGAACGAAGTGAAGGATCTCGCTTTATTCAGTCTTACTCTCGCATACTCTCCAGACTTTTTAAACTCAGCTTGATCGACGCAAAGACCGCCGCGGCCGTGAGCGCGGCGACGAGCGCGACCGGCGGCGCGAGCGCCCACAGGCCCGGCGGGGCGGCGTCCGGCTTGAGCGCCCGCGCGGCGATCAGGTAAACCGGCCAGGCCTCGATCATCACGCAAATTCCCACGAACGCGACGCTCAGAATCATGGACAACACCCCGCCGAAGCTCGTCGGGATTTGCGCCGCGTGATCGTAGTCGAATTTCGGATGCATCGCGCCGACGCCGACGCCGATCGCGGTGATGCCGAACGTCATCAGAAAAATCGTGACGAGGGAGAGCGCCATCATCCAGTCCGGGACGCGCAGGAACTTGTTGCTCAAAAAAATCAGCACTTCGCCGAGGACGAGCAGCGGAATTAAATTCAGCCAGAACTTGCTCCGGAGCACGGAGCGGAGCGCGATGGGAGACGATTGCAGAATCCAGAGCGCTTTTCCTTCCTGGCTGACGGCGGGAAAAGCGAACCGGACCGCGACGGCGCTCAAGACGAAACCCGCGAGGCCGAGATTGGCGAAAGAGACTATGGTGCGCAGCGTGGCGGCCGGAATCGGCGAGCGGTCGAGCGGCAGCACCTTGAAGTTGTAGATATAGACCACGATCAGCGCGACCAGGAGAAAAAGTTGCGACCACTGCGTCGTGTCGCGGAGAAAGCTCTTGATGTCTTTCTCCGCGATCGCCTGGGCGGTTTTGGGAAACGGACGCGTTAGCGCGTGGAGAAGCGCGTCGAGCCAGCGAGTTTTTCGCCGCCCCTGCCTCGACTCCTGCGCCTTGGACCACGCGGCGAGATGGACGGCTGACGAAATCCAACCCGCCACCCACGGTAGAAACAGGGCGTAGCTCGCGAGCAACGGATAAAAGAGCCACAGGTCCGCCGGTCTTTTGAACAGCGCCGCGCCTAGAATCTCCGCCGACCAACTGCTCGGCAGATACGGCGCCGAGGGCGTTTCCATCGCGGTGAGATACTGGGCAAAGAAGCCGAAACTTTCCGGGCGGACCAGATCCTCCGGCCGGGAGAAGCGGAAGAGCAAGTACAAAATGATGAAGGCGAACAGGCCGATGAAGAAGAGCACGTCGCGGATTCTGCGCGCCGGGAGAAAATAGACCAGCAGGTGGGTGACGAGCACTCCCGTAGCCGCGGGGATGACGAGAAAAAGCGGCAGGACGAGGCCGACCCACAAATAAAAAAGCGGGCCGCCGCGGAAGACCGTGTCGTAGGCGGCGAGTATGGGAAGGGTGAAGAACAAAACCATCCAGGAGGAATTGATCGTCGTGCTCGTCAGGCGCGCGGCGAAAAAATGACCCGGCGACGTGGGCGCGGAAAGCAAGAGGGGGAGGTCGCTCGCGAGAAAAAAAGCCGACAGGGCGGTGATGAGATTGCTGAACAGAAGCATAGACAGGAAGG
>JBGQBP010000408.1:0-2486 GCA_041494945.1 Binatia bacterium
ATATCGTGAATCATATTCTTTCTCCTGGAACCTTCGTTCTCTATCGTGAGTACGGACCTAAGGCAAGGACGGCGGACTGAAGAAATCCGAGATCGACCATCTTGTTTCGCGGGAATGACGAAAGGGAGGCTTTCTTCGTCATCCAACTTTGATAGCTGACACTAGGTAATTGTGATCATACCGTGCGGACGCTTCGATAGCCGCTCGCCGCCATAGTCGCCGACCAGAACCGTCGCGCCCCAGGCAAATTTTGTTTTCCCGTCGGCGCTCGTCACGGTCGGCCGCCAGAGCCACAAAGTATTTTTCTCGATGGAAATTCCCTTGAGAGCATCCGCCGAGGTCGAAGGCCCGATCACCGGACCGTCGTCTCCCGCGCCGCGGCCGGACAAGAAAATCTCCGTCTTCATGCCGTTCTTTTCGGCCACGCTTTTGGCGAAGTCGATAATCTCCGCGCACGCCCTTCCCGGCTTCAGAAATTTAAGGCCGGCGTCGAACACTTCCTTGTGCCGTTCGATCAGCGGCTTCCACGCGTCGGGGATCGCTCCCAGCAAAAAGGCCTGATCTTCCTCGGCGATTTGCGTGCCGTAAACCGCGATCATCTCGCTCCGGATCAGCGAGTTCGGTTTGAGCCGGCGGCCGAGCGGCGGATTGGCGAAGCGCTTCATCTCCGAGCCGTCGATCATCCCGCTCGTCCAGGCAAACGGAAAATATTCCGCGCCCAGCTCCAGCATGCGCGCCATCGCGCGCGCGTAAAGTACCGCCTCGTCCGCGCCGGGACGGGCGAGGCTTTTCAGCTCCTCGATGCCGGCTTCGGCGATCTCCACGGCCTTTTTCATCGCGGCGATCTCTTCGGCGCTCTTCACATAGCGGACAAAGCCGACGACGTCCGTCGCGTCTTCGAATTTCGCGTTGGGCAGCCGCTTGAGCACGGCGCTGAACGCGCCATGGTTGAGGACTCCGTCGATGGCGCTGACTTGCGAAACTTTTCCGCCTTTCAGCCCGACGACGCCGATGCGCGCGCGCTCCATGCCCATTTCCAACAGCGCCTCGGCCATCGGCTCGGACCATTCGCGGCTCGTCTGCCACGGCTCCGGCGCCCACTTGTTGCGCGAGCTGCGGTCGGCGATGACGATCGGCGCGCGCCCGTCCGTCGGCATGATGACCGACGAGCAGCGGAGCTGCGTCAAATAGCGCGCGTCGATGCCGGGGCCGAGCGGGACGAAGATGCAATCGAAGCCGGCCTTGGCGCCGCTCTCCTTAACGGCCTTCCACCTGCGATCGCGCTCCTCAAGCGAATAATCGGACCAAACGTAGACTGTTGCTCCGGCTCTTTTCGGCGGCGTGTAAGCCATGGCACCTCCCAGAATAGGCAAGAGGCAACAGGCATTAGGCAATAGTAAGAGCGTTTTTATTCGTCGGCGTTTTTACTATTGCCTGTTGCCTAGTGCCTAATGCCTTCACTGAATCGAAATCATTCCCGGCGTGCGCTTGACGAGCTGCACCGCGCCGTTTTTTGTGAGCGTCACGCAGCCGCCCCAACTGTACTGGATCTTCTCGTCGTCGGACATCGCGATCGGCTTCCAGATAAAAACGTTGCCCTCGTGCATGACGACGTCGCGCACCTTCTCGCCGCGGTCCTGCGGCGTGAGCAGCGGCCCGTCGTCGCCGTAACCGCGCCCGTGCATGAGGATCAGGCTTTTCATGCCGCGCTTCCGGCCGAACGTGTTGACCGAATCGATGAACTCGCCGAACGCCATGCCGGGCTTCAAGCGTTCGAGCCCCGCGTAGAAAAGATCGCGCTGGAGATCGACGACGCGCTGCCACGCGTCGGGTATCGGCCCGAGGAGAAATCCCTGCTGCTCCTGCGCGATCAGCCCGCCCCACAGCGCGTCGACTTCGTTGTGGATGCGATACATCGGCTGGAGGACGCGCCCCGCGGGCGGATCTTCGAAGCGCGGCAACCTCATCGAGTCCATCGGCCCGGTGTAAAGCGCGAGCGGATAGTAGCCGCTGCCCAATTCCAGCATGCGGCGCATCACCGAAGTGTAGACGACCGCGTCCGGCACGCCCGGCCGCGAGACCCGGCCCATCTCGTCTATTCCAGCCGCCGCGATCTCCGCGCCGCGGCGCAAACAATCGACCTCTTCTCCGCTTTTCACGTAGCGCGCGAAGGCAACCGTATCGTGGTCGTCTTCGAACTTCGTGTTGGGCAGACGGCGCAGAACCTCGACATACGATGTGTGATTGATTACGCCCGCGTAGGCGCGCCCATGAACCATCTTGCCGCGTTCGAGCCCGGTGACGCCGATGCGCGCGCGCTCCATGCCGGACTCGATCAACGCATTGGCCATCGCTTCTCCCCACGAGCGTCCCGGCGAGCGCGGCTCCGCAGTCCATTCGTTGCCCGGCAAGTCGCTGATGACGATCGCCTTGCGGCCGTCGGTCGGCAAAATCACCGCCGCGTTGTCCAACAGCGTGAGATAGCG
>JBGQBP010000409.1:0-2450 GCA_041494945.1 Binatia bacterium
GTCACGGCCCCTTCGGACGCCGACGACACCAGCTTGGCGTATTTCGCCATGACGCCGGTCGTATAACGCGGCTTGGGCGGAGACCATTGGCGCAAGCGGGCGTCCATCTCCTCTTGCGGGATTTCCAGGTCGAGGCGGCGATTTTTAATGTCGAAGACGATAGTATCGCCTTCGCGCACCGCCGCGATGGGGCCGCCGCTCGCGGCTTCCGGGGCAACGTGGCCCGCCATGAGACCGTGAGTGGCGCCGGAGAAGCGCCCGTCGGTAAGCAGCGCCACCGAATCCCCGAGGCCGGCGCCGACGAGCGCCGCCGTGACGGCCAACATCTCGCGCATTCCCGGGCCGCCTTTCGGCCCCTCGTAGCGGATCACGACAACGTCGTTGGCTTTGATCTGGCCCTTTTGCACAGCTTGAAAGGCGTCCTCTTCACGGTCGAAGACGCGCGCCGGACCTTTGTGTGTCATGCGCTCGTGGCCGGCCACTTTGACGACGCATCCTTCCGGCGCCAGATTCCCGTGCAGAATGACCAGGCCGCCGGTCGGCTTGAGAGGATTGGAGACCGGCCGCAGCACTTCCTGTCCCGGCGTCTCCTTCACGCCGCGCGCCGCCTCGCCGAGGGTGTTGCCCGTGACGGTCATCGCGTCGGCGTGCAGTAGTCCGGCGTCGAGCAATCTCTTCGCGACAAGTTGGATCCCGCCCGCTTTGTAAAGATCGTTGGCGACGAAACGCCCTCCCGGCTTCAAATCGGCCAGGAGCGGCGTGCGCGAGCTGATGCGATCAAAATCGTCGATGTCGAGCTCGACGCCCGCTTCGCGCGCGATGGCGAGCAGGTGCAGAACGGCATTGGTCGATCCTCCGGTAGCGGCCACCGACGCGATCGCGTTTTCGATCGCTTTGCGCGTGAGAATCTGCGACGGCCGGAGATCGCGGCGCAAAAGTTCCATGACCAGCTTGCCCGCATTGAACGCGGCCTCGTCCTTTTCATCGGCGATCGCCGGAATGCCGTTGCTCCCGAGCGGCGAGATGCCGAGGAATTCCATGACCGTGGACATCGTGTTGGCGGTGAACTGCCCGCCGCACGCGCCCGCGCCCGGACAGGCCTTGTCCTCGATCGCCTTCAGCTCTTCGGCGCCGATCTTGCCGCGCGCGTATGCGCCGACCGCTTCGAACACGTCTTGAATCGTGAGATCGCGTTCACCTATGCGCCCTGGAGCAATGGACCCGCCGTAGAGCGCCAGGCCGGGGATGTCGAGCCGGGCCAGCGCCATCACCACACCGGGATTGGTTTTGTCGCAGCCGGAGATGCAAACCAGCGCGTCGAAGTGGTTGCCGCGCGCGACCAGCTCGATCGAGTCGGCGATCACCTCGCGGCTGACGAGCGAGCACTTCATCCCCTCGGCGCCCATGCTGATGCCGTCGGAAATGGAGACGGTGTTGAATTCCATCGGCGTGCCGCCCGCGGCGCGGATGCCCTCTTTCACCTTGGCCGACAGCCGCCGCAAGTGAAAATTGCACGGGCCGATCTCGATCCAGGTGTTGGCGACGCCGACGATGGGGCGCGACAAATCTTTATCGGTAAATCCCACCGCCTTGAGCATCGACCGCGACGGCGCCCGGTCCGGCCCGTCCATAATAACCCGACTCCGCTGCTTCAGATCCTCAGACATGCTTACACCTCGTCAAACTGTTGGGATGAATGTAACTTTAACTATGGCCGGTCTCCTTTTGCAAGCAGGACATTCCGACAAAAAACAAAGGCGTCTTGAAGGGACTTCGAACGGGACCTATTGTATTTCTATGACCATCTCAAAAAAAGTCGGCGGCATCTTTTTCGCGCTCGTGGCATTGGGTCTGCCCGGCGCAATGACCCTTGCCGTTCAGCTCTCCAAGGAAGACGGCGACCGGCTGGAGCGCAAGATCGACGACATCGCGAACAACGGCGCGGCGCCGCGGCCGCAACCGAAGCAGACTCCGGTATCGGAAAGCGAGATCAATTCCTACCTCAACATCAATTTCAAGCAGAGAATTCCCAAGGGCCTGACCAATCCGGAGATCGCTATGCTCGGAAACGGCGCGCTTGCGGGCCGCGTGCTCGTCGATCTCGACGAGTTTAACCGCAACCACAGGACGCAAGGATTGATGGACCCGCTGGCTTATCTTTCCGGCAAAGTCCCGGTGACCGCGCGCGGCGTTCTGCGCGCGCAAGACGGCAAGGGCCGCTTTCAGCTCGGCTCCGCCGAGATCCTCGGCATCGCTCTGCCGCAGCAAGTCGTTCAGGAGCTGGTGGGTTATTTCTCGCGCACGCCCGGCAATCCCAACGGATTCGACATCGACGCGCCGCTCGACCTGCCGGCCAAAATCCGCGCGATCGCGATCGACAAGGGCGAGGCGATCGTGACGCAGTAGCGCTTAGCGTCTGAGAAATAATAAAGTTTACGAATGCATTGTCA
>JBGQBP010000410.1:0-2391 GCA_041494945.1 Binatia bacterium
AGCGTGGTGTGCGCCGGACTGGCAAATCTCGGCGATCTGTTGTGGGGCGTCAACGGCTCGGTCTCGCACCTGAGCGGCAGCCAGCGGCTTGCGATGCTCGTAGTCGGTTTGCTATTTATCATAGGACTGGCCCTTTTGATGCGGGTCGAGGAGCCGTCGCCGGGGAGAATTGCGTGGTCATGAGAGAACCCGCATTGAAAGTAACGATGCTCCCGCGCGATACGAACGCGCGCGGCACGATCTTCGGCGGCGTCATCTTGAGCTACATCGACCTGGCGGGCGCGGTGGCGGCGCGGCAATATGCGCCGCGCGACTTCGTGACGCGCGCGATGCGCGAAGTCGGCTTTATCGCTCCGGTCTACGTCGGGGACGTGGTGAGCTTTTACGCGTCGGTGGTGAAGGAAGGGAAAACCTCTCTCACTATCCGGGTCGAAGTCGAAGCGGAGCGCTTCAGCGAGCCCGGACGGCGGGTCCCGGTCACGGGGGCTGAGGTGATTTATGTGGCTATCGGTGAAGACGGCAAGGCGAGGTCGGTAAGGTGAATGTGAAGCAACGAGCGATTCTTTTAACCGTTTTTCTTTGCGCTCTGTCGGCGGCAGACGCTCGGGCCGAGCAACAACCGATGGGCCGGCTGGGCTGTCCGCACTGCATCAACGACGGCTCGGAGGTCTCGCAACTGTTGCAGCAATCCGACGCGCTCTATGTCGCCCTCAAACCCAAAGAAGCGCTCAAGCCGCTGCTGAGAGTTCTCGAACTGGAGCCCAACAATCAGGAGGCGTTCGCCAAGGCGGCGCGCGTTTATATCGAGCTTGGCGACATCACTCCGGAAACCGAGCCCGGCTGGCAGGAGAAGCGGTTTCAGCAATACCGCAGCGCCGAAGATTACGCCCGCAAGGCCGTCAAAGCCGATCCCAATAACACCTGGGGACATTTTTACGTGGCCGCGTCTTTGGGAAAAATCGCGGCGCATTCCTCCGCGAGCAAGCAAATCGATCTCGCAGACGAGATTCGCTCCGAGGTCGAGAAGTCGATCGCCTGCGACCCTCAGAACGGCTTCGCCTATCACGTGTACGGCGTGTGGCATCGGAGAATGGCGGAGGTCGGCAAGGCCAGCCGTTTCCTGGCTTCGGCTTTTCTCGGGCGCTCGGTCCCCAAAGGAAACCTGATTTCGTCGGTCGAGTTCTTCCAGAAGGCGATCGGGTTGAATCCCACGGTTATCTCGCACCATCTGGAGTTGGGTAAAACCTACATCGCGATGGGCAAGTGGGACCTCGCGCGCGCGTCGCTCAAATCTTCACTCGTTCAACCCGTCCAGTTCTCCGACGATCCCAATCACAAAAAAGAGGCGGAAAAGCTTCTCCGCGAGATCAGCGACCGGTAGTTCCTCGCTCCGCGAGGAATCTCAAATCTCAAATTTCGGAGCTCACATAATTTCGGATTTTCCATTCGAGGTTTGCCCAGTTGCGCGCGGGGAGGGCTTCGAGTATTTATTGAAGCTGACATGACGATTCGGCGCGACCGATGGATTCCGTGGCTCGTGATCTTGGCCCTGCTGGGCTGCGGCGGGTCGCAGGGTTCCAAGCAAGTCCTCCGCGTCGGGTTCGTTCCCTCAGAAAACGTCCAGCAGGTGGCGCAAAACGCGCAGCCGATCGTGGATATTCTTCACAAAGAGCTCGGCATGGACGTGGAGCCGTTCGTGGCCGTGGACTACACCGGCGTCATCGAGGCGCTGCGCGCCAAGAAGCTCGACATCGCCTTTCTTACGCCCGCTTCCTACGTGCTGGCGAAAAACGAGGCCGACGTGCAAGTGGTCTTAAAGTCGCACCGTAAAGGATACGCTTCGTATTACGCGGCGATCATCACGCGCGCCGACAGCGGCATCAACACGCTGAAGGACCTGCGCAACAAGACCTTCGCTTTCGGCGATCCGCTTTCCACCACGGGCAACATCATTCCGAGGAAAATGTTTCTCGAGGCCGGCATCGACCCGGCCAAGGACTTTAAAAATGTCCTCTACTCCGGCGGCCACGACGCGACGGTGCTGGCGGTGCTCAACCGCAAGGTGGACGCCGGAGCGACCTTCGCCAATTTCACCGACGGCAAAGACGCGGCCTGGATTCAATATCTTAAAAATCCCGAGGAGCAAAAAAAAATCCGCGCCATCGCCTATTCCGAGCCGATCCCCGCCGACAATCTCGTGCTGCGCGCCGATCTCGACCCCGAGCTAGGCAAAAAAATTCAAGACGTTTTCCTGGCGCTCGGCCGCGATCCGGCAGGGCAGAAGATGCTGCGCGATCTCTATCAGATCGATGGCTTTGTGCCGGCCACCGACCAGGATTACGAATCGATCCGCCAAGCTTTCAAAATAGCGGGGATCAATATCAAAGAGGC
>JBGQBP010000411.1:0-2383 GCA_041494945.1 Binatia bacterium
AAGGAAAGCGCTCCCGAGGAGTTGGCGAAAGCCATCCGCAAGATCCTGGCCGGGGGGCGATACGTAAGTCCCGCGCTGGCCGAAAAGCTGGCCTTGAGGGTAGGAAAGGATCCCATGCGCACGCCGCACGAAACGCTCTCCGACCGCGAGTATGAAGTCATGTCCCGTATCGCCTCGGGAAAGACCGTTACGGAGATCGCCGGAGAACTGTCACTCAGCCCCAAAACGATCAGCACCTATCGCGCTCGGGTCCTGGAAAAGCTCGGCGTTAAAAATAGCGCGGCAATCGTCCAGTACGCGATCCGAAACGGCCTGGTGATTTGAAAATGGCCATTTGAGAACGTCCCAAATGTAGGGGCGGCCGTCCAGCCTGCAACCTCTTTTCCGGCCTTCAGCCTCCCTGTAAGGCAAACACCGACAAATCTTTCAGCCGGCGGCCTAGGACAGAATCAGCCTGGGGCTAATGGACATAATCGGCGGTGGGGGTTATTCTCTAATCCGATGCTGAAAAGAAACCAAACACATTTGCTTTAGTTTCTTACCCGGCGACCCTCTTATGGTTGGACTCGAAGGGAGACACGATTATGATTCAAGAGACACTTCAATCAGACCTGTTCAAACGGCAACTGGGTGATTCGTTGCAGCGCGAGACGCTGAATTCTCGCGCCGTCACGGTTGCGCGACACGCCAACGTCTACACGTGCGGCGATCAAGACGAGATGGTCTATTTCATCGAAAGCGGGCAGGTCAAACTTCTCATGCTCTCATCCGAAGGCAAAGAATGTCTCCTTGCCATCCACGGCGCGGGAGATATTTTCGGCGAGCTGTGCCTGTCCGGTTTGGGTGGGCGTCTGGAAACGGCGACCGCGATGCAAGCGACGATCTTAAAACAAATCCCTCGCAGTCAATTTTTTGCGCGTTTAAGCCGTGACTCGCTGTTCGAGGGCTTCGTTCGCTATCTGGCCGTGCGTGTGGCGGACCAGCAGCAGGTGATCGCGAACCTCGTGACGGTCGATAGCGAGCAGCGGCTGGGGCAGACGCTGCTACAACTCGGCCGCACGATGGGCAAGAAAGACCCGCGCAGCATTCGCATCGAGCTCAAGATATCGCACGAAGAACTCTCCGAGATGGTGGGAACGACCCGGCCGCGGATCAGCATGTTCATGCAGAGGTTTAAAAACCGCGGGCTGATTGAGGCGAACAAGGAACACTTTCTCATCATCAAGGAAAATAAGCTTACCGGTTATCTGGCCCAGATCGCCTAGAGCGGCTTTTCACCTCTGCGGGCCGCACAATAATTCTTTTCAAAATTCTCTTATGGGAAAATGGGAGCGAAGCCGGGATGAAGATCAAGGGTGAAATCGAGGCGGAGATTTGCGAGGCGATGGTGAGGTTTGAGATCGACTATATGGGGCGTGGTCCCGAAGAATGCCGGACGCGTATTATCGAGGATATGGTGTTGATCCGGCTCACCGGGGTTCTTACCCCAGCGGAACGGCAGCTAACCAAGATCTCGGATGGGGTGGAATTAATCAAGAGGATGCGCTCTACTCTCATTGAAAACGCGAGGCCCCTTCTCTTCCAAGTGATCGGGGATATCACCAGGGCAAAGGTTATGGGTATGCATACGGACATCAGCACGGTCGCTGCCGAAAGGATCGTTGTTTTCATCTTAGACCGGGAGTTGGAGAAAGCCTTGTCGCGGAAAAAGAACCGTTGACTTTCCGTTTCTCATCCGATATTTTCAAGCTGGTTTGAAGATCGCCCAAAGGGTTGTCCTGTAATTGGGAGCAACCAGTTGGGTCGTAGGCAGACCTTGAGACGGAAACATCAGGTAGGCTTTTTAGTAGGAAGTTATAGGCGGTAGGCCAGTTCGAAGGTTGCCCTAGAAGGGCAACCAGCTTAAAGGCAGGCCAGCTTATCTCACAAGAGAGAGGCTGGCCTTTTTGTTATGGAAGGGGGGCAAGACAATAGCCGACCAAGCCCCTTAGGAAATAGAATACCGTCACAGTCATCGTGGGCATCAAAAAAGGAGGCACGACCATGATTCAACAGACACCTCAATCCGACCTGTTCAAAAAACAGTTGGGTGATTCGCTCTTGCGCGAGACGCTGAATTCTCGCGCCGTCAAGATTGCGCGACACGCCAACGTCTACACGTGCGGCGATCAAGATGAGATGCTCTATTTCGTCGAAAGCGGGCAGGTCAAACTTCTCTTGCTCTCATCCGAAGGCAAGGAATGCATCCTTGCCATCCACGGCGCGGGAGATATTTTCGGCGAGCTGTGCCTGTCGGGGTTGGGCGCGCGTCTGGAAACGGCGACCGCGATGCAAGCGACGACCTTAAAACAAGTCCCTCGTGGCAAATTTTTTGCGCGTTTAG
>JBGQBP010000412.1:0-2368 GCA_041494945.1 Binatia bacterium
GGCGTCTTCGTCTATAGCTGCGATCTTGCGGACTATGACCGGCGGAGCAAAATAATCCGGGAAACGGCCGGCGGCAAGCCGATCCGATTCGTCGCCAACGGCCATTACGCCTTCGACGACGTCGGCTGCAACCATATGTTCGCCGAGCAGGGAGCGATAGTGCTGGGAAATCCGGTGTTCGCAAAGGAGCTGAAGCCCTATTGGCCGGAGCGCCGCACAGCCGAGCTGAAGCAGGGAAAGATCAAAAAAGAATATCTGGAGGGCAAAAACCCCGACATGGCGATGCCGGTGGTTTTGTATAATGAGAAACTTACCTTGGACCTGGGAGGTCACACGATCGAGCTGATCTACATGGGCAAAGCCCATACGCCGGACAACGCCATCGTCTGGCTGCCCAAAGAGAAGATTTTGTTCGTGGACGATCTTCTCTTTGTCGAGCTTCACCCGACCGCCGACGATCGCTCCGACATCAGGGCTTGGCAAAGCATGCTGAGGACTCTGGCCACGTGGAGTCCGACTACGGTGGTTCCTGGACACGGAATCTTTTCGCCGGGAAACGGAGCTAAACCGCTGCTCGACCTGGATCGCTACTACGAAACGATGCGCGCGAAAGTCAAAGCCATGAAAGAGGCGGGCAAAACGTTGGACGAAATCAAGAAAGGCATCCGGGCCGAGCTCGGCGAATTCGCCAAATGGCCGCGCGAGCGCGCGATCCCTGAGACTGCGGCGCAGATTTATCGCGAGCTGGGATACAAATAATTCGGTCTACTTTTCCGTAGCGCAGCTAACGATGAGGTTTAGACCGGCGGATTGCGTCGGCGACGTCTTCGTAGACTTCACGGCGATGGCCGACGGCGAAAATGCGAATCATCCGGCGCCGGTGCTCGACGGCATAAACGATGCGGAAGCGTCTCACTCGGTACTTTCGCAATCCTTCCAGCTCGCGCAGCAGCGGCTCGCCGGAGAGCGGATCTCGGCTGAGAGAGCGAATCGCCTGTTTGACGCTGCGCTTGATATCTGGAAGAAGGTGACGAATTACATCGGCTACGTGCGGCGGGATATCCGGCCTGAAAACGGCCATCAGCGCCTGCGCTTTTTTGGCGCGTGAAGCGCTTCGCCGAAAACTTCGTCGAAAGACGCGCCTTTCCCGCCCTTCGAGTAAAAAGTTCTACTGCGCCGGATCTGAGTCATGAGTGGACGGTCGCTCAAGACGTCCAGGGTTTCCCTCAAGCACTCGTATTCGTCGTAATTCACCAATACCGCGACGGGTTTCCCATTGCGGGTGACCACAATCTCTTCTTCGCGCTCTGCCACCCCGGAAACCAGCTCGGGCAGCCGTGTTTTGACTTCGGATATGGGAAGTGTCTTGGCCATTCAACTCTCCTTCAATCGACCAGAATTCTGGTCTAACCTAATGTAGCGTTCCGAGGCGTCGCTGTCAATCCGCCGATCGCGTTTAACTCGGCGCGGAAAATTGTGATACAGTCTCGTTAAGCATGCATAACTCAGCGCGCATCCGCCACTTCACCGCGGCCAATCCGGGATATCTAACGCTGGAGGGGACGAATCAATATCTTCTCGGCAAAAATGAGATCACTGTCGTGGACGTCGCCCTTTCTTCACGGGATAATATCGACGGAATCATCGAGCGGGCCGAGGCGATGGGCGGAAGGATCGAAAAGATTCTTCTCACGCACATTCACAGCGACCACTGCGGCGGCGCGCTGGCGCTGAAAAAACGAAGCGGCGCCAAGCTGGGCATTTCCCGTCTCCGCGCCGGCTACGTCGGCGAGGAGGATTTCACATACGGCGAAGGCGACGAGCTTCCCTACGACGGCGGCAAGCTCAAGGTCGTCCACACGCCCGGCCACGAGTCCGGTCACTGCTGTTTTTACGAGCCGGAGTCAAAAGACCTGCTCACGGGCGATCACATTCTCGGGCGCGGCACGACGGTGATTCCGCCGCCGGACGGGGACATGGCGGACTACATCCATTCGCTGGAGAAATTGCTGGATCTAAAAATCCGCCGGCTGCTTCCGGGGCACGGGCCTCAGGTGGACGATCCTTACGGCAAGATCAGGGAATATATCGATCATCGTTTGATGCGCGAGAAAGAAGTGCTCAAGTGCCTCAGCGAAGGCGAGCAGACTATTTCCGCAATCACGAGCCGAATCTACACCGACACTCCTGCCGCCCTGCATTCGATGGCCCAGCTTTCCGTCGAGGCGCATTTGGTGAAGCTCATCAAAGAGCGCCGGGTGAGGCGCGAAGGCGGGCGCTATTTTCTGGCGGCTGGAATCTGACGCTTTCGTTCCACAGCCCGTCACCATTTTTCCATGATCACGACCGGCAAGCCCTGACCGGTGAA
>JBGQBP010000413.1:0-2368 GCA_041494945.1 Binatia bacterium
ATGAGCTCGGCCGATTACCTCGACGAATGGTTCGAAGGCGAGGCGCTCAAGGCCACAATGGCCGCAAGCGGCATCATCGGCACGTTTCTCGGCCCCAGGTCGCCGGGGACCGCTTACGTTCTGCTGCATCATTACATGGGCGAGATCGACGCCGTCTTTCGCTCCTGGGGCTGGGCGCGGGGCGGCATGGGAAACGTCAGCGCCGCGCTTGCCCGCTCGGCGGAGAGCCGCGGAGCGGAGATTCGCACGAAGGCGGCGGTCGCGCGCGTGCTCGTCGGAGATGAGCGCGTGCGCGGAGTCGCGCTCGAGAGCGGCGAGGAGATTCAGTGCCGGGTCGTGACGTCGGCCGTCGATCCCAAGCGGACGTTTTTAAAGTTGATGGACCCGGCCCATCTCGATCCGGAATTTGTCCGGCGCGTCGGCCAAATCAGAATGCGCGGCTCTTCCGGAAAAGTGAATCTCGCGCTCGACGCGCTGCCGAATTTCACCGCTCTTCCCGGCGAAGGCCCGCATCTTCGCGGCGCCGTTTCGATCAGCCCGTCGATCGACTATTTGGAGCGCGCCTACGACGACGCGAAATACGGGAGTTTCTCCCGCCGGCCCTACATGGACATCGTCATCCCGTCGACGATCGATCCCACCATCGCGCCGCCGGGAAAACACGTCATGTCGATCTTCGTCCAGTACGCGCCCTATCATCTAAGAGACGGAAGCTGGCCGGAGCGGCGCGAGGAGTTCGGCGATACCGTCATCGAGACCCTGAGCGAGTACGCGCCGAATTTGAAGAGCATTATTCTCCACCGCCAGGTGCTGACGCCTTGGGACCTGGAGCAGGAATTCGGACTTACCGAGGGAAATATTTTTCACGGCGAGCTTAGCCTCGACCAGCTCTTCTTCATGCGTCCCCTGCACGGCTGGGCGCAGTACCGCACGCCGGTAAAAAATCTTTACCTCTGCGGTGCGGGCACGCACCCCGGCGGCGGCGTGATGGGCGCTTCGGGAAGATTGGCCGCATTGGAGATCCTGAAAGATTGGAGAAAAACGAAATAGATTTTACGAATCTCGCCCGCTTAAAAATAATCCTTTTTCTTGAAATAAAAGAATAGCCCGCCGGAGATCACCGCCATGAGCGCCATCACGGCCGGATAGCCATAGCGCCATTTCAGCTCCGGCATGACCTCGAAGTTCATGCCGTAGACGCCGGCGATGGCCGTGATGACGACAAAAATCGTGCCCCATGCCGTCAGCCGCTTCATCGTCACGTTCAACTGATTGGAGATGGACGAAAGGTGGACCTCGAGCGCGCCGGACAGGATATCGCGCAAGCTGTCAAGCTCGTCGGTAATGCGGATGAGATGGTCGTAGACGTCGCGGAAGTACACCGTGTGCTCAGGGCGAACGAACGGAAAATCGTGGCGTGTGAGCTGGTTGAACGCTTCTCTCTGGGGAGCCACGGCCCGCCGAATGTGAACCAGCGAGCGCTTCATTGTGAGCAAGCGGTTCATGTCCTCGACATCGGCCTGCTGGATGAGTTTATCTTCCAAAGAATCGATCTCGTCGTCGATTTGGTCCAAAAGGGGAAAATAGCTGTCCACGATCAGGTCCACGACGGTATAGAGGAGAAAGTCGGCGCCGCGAGCAAGAGCGTAATTAAGCCGCTCGTGGAAGCTGGAGTTCTCCACCAGCCCGGGCACCGGCCCATATCGAGCGGTGACAATCCAGTTGTGCCCGAGGAGCAGATCGACCTCGACGGGTTCAATCTCGAGATCGTTTTTGCGAACGAGAGGATGAATCGCCAGGTAGACGTAGCCTTCAAAAGATTCGATTTTCGCTCGCTGATTTTGCTTGACGATGTCCTCCACCGTCAAATGGTGAATCTTCAGATGCTTCTCTAAAAAGTCCAGGTCCGCTTGCGTGGGCGTATCCAGGTCGAACCACAGGGCAACCTCCGGCCTGGCTAAAAGACCGGCCGCCTCCTCCACAGAGATCTCATCCACCTGAGTCGGCGAGCGGGCGCACCGCACGGTAATCATAAGGAAACTTACTTAGCACAAGCGGCCATGACCGGAAAGCAAAAAAGGCAGCGGTGGGATCTTTCGCCGACGGTCGTATACGGGGAATTGAAGCCGGTTCAGTCTTCCTGACTTTCCAGATACCGCTCCGCGTCGATGGCGGCCATGCAGCCGGTCCCGGCGGCGGTGACCGCCTGTCGATAGATGCGGTCCTGAACGTCGCCGCAGGCAAAAACGCCGGGAATATTGGTGGAGGTTCCCTTGCGAGTGATCAAGTAGCCGACCTCGTCCATGTCCAACTGGCCGACGAAGAGCTTGCTGTTGGGCTCGTGGCCGATCGCGATAAAAACTCCGTC
>JBGQBP010000414.1:0-2364 GCA_041494945.1 Binatia bacterium
GGTGAAGAACTGTTCCTTCGATCAGTTGAAAACATCCGGCAACATGACCCACGGCTTCTTGAATTTTATAATGATGATGGGCGTCGCCAAGGCGACGAGGCCGTCGTACGCCGAAGGGCTCGACGCCGGCTTCCCGGCGATTCCGTTTTTTTCCTGGGACGCGAAGGAGGGCGGCGCGCGATGAGCAAATATCTCATGAACAAATTCATCCACCACGTCAACATGAAAGAGGCGGCGGAGAAAGAGTACAAAACGAATCCGCGCGGCTACATCGAAGAATGGGAGAAGGGTGAGAAATTAAACCTTACCGCGGAGGAGCGCGAGGCGCTGTGCAATCGCGACTACGGGAAGCTCTACGCCCTGGGCGCGCATCCGTTTACACTGTGGAGTTTTACAGAGGCGGTGTGGGCGCATGAAGTGCCGCGGGAAGAGTTGGTCAAGGACTACAAGGAAAAAGCGGCCAAGGCGGGCTATCCGGATTTCAAAACCTAGAAACAGGCATTAGGCAGTAGGCAACAGGCATTAGCTTCGGAAAGAAGAATGAGATCTGTCCCTCTTGCTACCGCCTAATGCCTATCGCCTTCTCAGTTATGCGCGGCTGAGCCGCACCATCGCGGCCTTGAGACTCGCCCGCATGCGTTCGAGAGAGTAAGCGAGATCGCCGATCTCCTCGTTGGATTCGATGCGCACCGGCGTTTCCAGGTCACCCATGCTGACTTTGTCGGCAATATCTTTCAGCCTGCGGCTCGCTCATAGCTCCTCCTTGCCGAGGTGGATCGCGCGGATTTCCTTCGACATGAGGTTCCGGTAGCGGGCCTTCAACCCTTCGCTCAGAATCTCGCGGCTCGTGACTTCGACGAGCTGGCCGAGCCGCTGCTTCGGAAAGGATTGCAGCGATTCACCCATCGCGTCGATCTGCTCGCGCACAACCAACGGCGCCATGGGCCCCATCGCTTCGGTCAGCGCGGCCATCATGAGATCCAAAGACCGGGAAGGCACGGTCTCTGCCCTGGACTCGGCCGCCCGGAGGTTCGAATTTTCGGACGGACCAGGACGGGGGCTCTCGGGCGGCTTTTGTTCTTCGGCCGCTGCTTTAGGACCCAAGACCGGCTGCGGAAAAGATCGCCCCGCGTCGTAGTGGGCCTGCGATTTGACTCCGGCGACATCAGCTTTTTTGTTATTCTCCTCCACTGGAGCCGGAGGCACGGCTTCCCATAATTTGATGGAAGTGGCGTCCGCGCCGGTGACGGCGCTCTTTTTGGGCGCAACGGTAAGGTTCAGGTCGTGAGCAATCTCATCGATCATTCCGACTTCGACGCTCTTCTTACCCAACGCGTAAGCGGTCAGCATTCCATTATCGCAGAGAATATTGATCAGACGCGGGGTGCCGCCCGAATAGGCATACACGGATTCTACGGTCTTTACGGGGTATATCGAAGCGCTGCCGCCCGCGATCTCAAGGCGTTTGGCAATGTATTCTTTACACTCTTCCAACGTGAGCGGGCTCAAATGGTAGCGCAAGGCCACCCGCTGCTTTAGCTGGCGCAGCTCGGGCTGGTTGAGACGCGCGCCCAATTCAGGCTGTCCCACCAGTAGAATCTGCAGCACTTTGTCCTGGGAAGTCTCGAAGTTGGATAAAAGGCGCACGCCCTCGAGCACCTCGGGGGAAAGATTCTGCGCCTCGTCGATGATCAGCGCGACGTTGTCCCCCTTCCGATACGACTCCAGGAGAAATTGATTCAACAGGGCGAGGGAATCGTGCAAATCCCGTGGACTATCGGCGAACGTAGTCAGTCCTAAATCTTCGCACACCGAGCGCAGCAAGTCTTTGGTATTGGTGACCAGCGTGAAGACAAACGCGATGTGCGTGTGGCCGTCTTCGAGCTGCTGGAGAAGAGAATGGATCAACGTGGTCTTGCCGGTGCCCACCTCTCCCGTCAGCACCACGAATCCCCTGCGGGCCTTGATGCCATAGGTGAGTTGCGCCAAGCCTTCCCTGTGAGAGGGACTTCCATAGAAAAACTTGGGGTCCGGACTAACGGAGAAAGGCTGGCTCGTCAAGCCGAAATATGCGCCGTAAAGCGGAATCATACTCGCAACATAGGGCCGCGAAGAGACGGAAAAAGCGCTCAGGGATCTCAAAACGCCGGCCGGGTCAGAGACTATCCAACCGGATCGATTCTGTCAACCGCTTATATACCTTTCCAAATAGACCTGAGATTTGCAATCGCAGGTTTGAGACCTCGTCGCGAACTCAGTCGAGCAATTCCGCGCGCAGCGAGGATCAGGCTTTCGCCGGCTGTGAATTGTGGCGGGAGACTGCTTTTGCCGCCTCGCGCGCGATGGCGATGCGGCCGGTGCGAA
>JBGQBP010000415.1:0-2331 GCA_041494945.1 Binatia bacterium
GTCTTTGTCCGGGTCGAGGCCGTTGTTTTTCAGGAACATCCGCACCGCGAAATCGGAAAACGCGCCGGCGCCGGTGACGCCGATGATTTTACCCTTGAGATCATCGATCGTCCTGACATCGCGAGCCCCGAGGATCGTATAGTTCACCTTGTTGGACAGGGAGCCGATGATGAAAACATCCAGGCCTCTGGCGCGGGCGCGTATAGGGGCCTGCGCGCCGCCGATGCTGCCGAAATCGACGCCGCCGGAGATGAGCGCGGCCATCGCCGCCGGTCCGCCGCGAATCAGTATCGGCTCGATGGCTATCCCCTGTTCTTGAAAATATCCCTTGACCCGCGCAATCCTGAAAGGCAGCTCCTGGTGCCAGGAGAGGCTCACGAACGCGATCCGCACGATCTTTTTCTCCTGCGCCTGAGAGCCGGCCGGAAAGAGCAGTAAAAAAACACAGACGCCGAGGACCAGGGTAAATTGAAGCGATGCTTTAAGTGTCATTACGGCGCGCTCCTCTTGCCGTTCAGCAGGCTCCAGTAAACTTTCTCCGCCGTGATCGGCAGATCGAAGATTCTCACGCCGACCGCGTCAGCGACTGCGTTGGCGATGGCGGCGGCCGTGGGCACGTTGGGGTTCTCGGCGATCGCCTTGCCGCCGAACGGCGTCGGACCGGTGGGACTCTCGACTAATACAGTCTTCAACGGCGGCACGTCGGCGATGCACGGCAACTTGGACTCGCCTAAAGTTAATGTCGCGATCTTGCCGTCGATCATTGGATTTTCTTCCATGAGCGCGAAGCCAAACCCGGAAATCACTCCGCCCTCGATCTGCCCCGTCAGCGTGAGATGATTGAGCACCGTGCCGGTATCGTGCGCCGTGGTCAAATTTAAAACCCTCACGCCGCCGGTAGTCGGATCAACTTCCACCTCAGCCACTTGCGCGGCGAAGCCGGTGACCTTCGGCATGTCCTTGGGGACAAAATTGGTCAGGTGAAAGACGGGGCCGCCGTTTTCTTTCACAGCCAGCTCGATCATCTTTTGCGTCGTCGTCGACTTTTTGTTGGGAGCCGTGAGCTTGCCGCCGTGCTGCCGAATCTCGTCCGTCTGACAGCCTAACTCCCGCGCCGCCAAATGGATTAGCTTCTCGCGCACCTCATGCGCAGACTTATTGACCGCGTGGCCGGAAGTATTCGTCTGTTTGCTGCCGCCCGTGCCGGGATCGAAAGGCAAGCTATCGGTGTCTTTGAAAACCACGCCGACTTTCTCCGGCGGCAGCCCGAGCGTTTCACAGACCATCTGCTGGCTGACGGTATAGTATCCGGGACCGACATCGGGCACGCCGGTGAGAATGTTGACCTTGCCATCGGCCTCCAGCGTTAATGCCGAGCTCGCTTTCCCTTCCGGCGTGCCGCGATCATAGAGCGCCATGCCCCAGCCGCGGTTTTTTTTCGTTCCGCCCTTCTTCCAGCCGGAAGTTTTGACGACGCGTTCCAGCACTTCGCCCATGAGAATATGGCTCCACTTTTCACCCATGGGATTGGCATCGCCGTCGCGCAGAATATTTCTGCGGCGCAATTCTAGGGCATCGATGCCCATCTCTTTGGCGATGATGTCCATCTGCGACTCGAACGCGAACACCACCTGCGGACTGCCCGGCGTGCGCGTTTGGGTGCAAGGAACCTGATTGGTATACGAGCAATAAGTCTCGCACATGATCGCCGGGACTCGATACATGCTCGCCAGGCGCCGCCCGCCGAGCACCGTCACCTGCGGATTCGCTTTTGGCGCGCCGTAGGCGCCGCCGCTGAAGTGAAGCGTTCCCTTGATCGCCGTGAAAGTTCCGTCCTGTGCGACTCCCGTGCGCAGATGAATCACCGCGGGATGGCGGTGACCGCCGGCGAGAAGCTCTTCGGTGTAGTCGAAGACCAGTTTCACCGGCCGCTTGCTCGCCTTGGACAAATAATAAGCGACCGGCACATCGATCAGAGACGCCTTGGCGCCGAAGTCGCCGCCGACATGAACGATGTGCACCTTGATTTTTTCCTTGGGCACACCGAAGTCTTCGGCCATTTGGTCGCGCAAGCCCCACGGCCCTTTATTCGACGGCCAGACCTCCACGCGTCCGTCTGAGTGAATTTGCACGGTGCAGGCGCAGGGCTCGATGTAGCCGTGATGCGAAAGCGGCGTGCGAAACGTGTGCTCGAAGACGCGCGCGGCCCGTTTGAAACCGGCTTCAAGATCGCCGTTTTTCCAAACCACATACGATTGAAGATTGTACGGCGAAATCCCTTCCGGCAGTTGAGGTGCGTTCTTGTACTTCGATCGATCTTCATGGATCAGA
>JBGQBP010000416.1:0-2322 GCA_041494945.1 Binatia bacterium
GTGGCGACGTCCATGACGACCGGCCGGCCGGTGCGTATCGCGCGTCCGGCCGGGCCGTGTCCAAGCGGAGAATCGTCCCAGCGTATTTCGACATGTCTTAAGTATTCCGCCACATCCCCCGCCCAATATAACGGGCGCACGCGGCCGTCGGCTTCGGCGCTGCCGATCCAAGCCAAACGTATTCCGAACGATGTGACCACCGTCTGGAGAATATCTTGCGCCAATGTGTCAATGTCAGCTTGCTCGACCAGCTTTTGCGAGGCGTCGACGAGTAGCCTGAGCGATTTCACCTGAGCCGCTTGTTCCTGGGTTCGCTTTTTGCTCTCCTCGAGGAGTTCGCGGTTCTCCATGGCCACGCCCATTTGCCGGGCGATCGCCATGAGATGCTCCGTCTTATCGGCGCTGAAGTGCCCGATCTCGCGGCTGGCCAGATGGACGATGCCACGGAGTTCTCCCGATACATAAAGAGGCAAAAAGGCGCACGATCTAAATCCCGCTTCCATTTGCCTCTTGCCTTTGAACCGCGTACCCCGCGCGATATCGGCCGTGATGATCGGCTCGCCGGACATAAAGGACGCTCGGACCGCTGATCCTTCGTCGAGGTCCTGCGTCACCCGCAAATAACTCGCAGGAAAACCCGTGTGTGCCGGAGCGAGAAATGATTTGCTTTCTTTATCTAGAATTCGAATGAGCGCTGCATCCGCGCCCGTCGCCTCTTTAAGCCGTTCCACGATCTGTTGGGGCAGTTGGGTGGAATCCGCCGAGGCTAAGGGAGCCAGCGCCGCATAAAGCGCCGAAAGATCCCGGGTTCGCTCGGTGATTTTTTTCTCCAGGCCTTGATAGGATTCGTTCAAGGCTTCAGCCATGCGGTCGGACTCGGACACGTCCATTAACCTCTCAGCCGCTCCCTGCGACGGCTTATCGGTGCGATCGAGCGCCACTGGATTTCTTTTAAACAAAGGACTGGGTGGGTCCTTAACTTTTTTCATACATCCTGTTGGAATGCCGACACCAAATTCTCTTTTTCCTCCGCCCATCTTTTCAACTGGCTCTCGCGAAGCCGCCATTGACCCCCGACCTTCAACGCCGGGACATCTTTCTTTTGGATCATCCGCAGAATGGTCCGCTTGGACACCTGTAGAATCGTTGCCGCCTCGGCCAGGGTTAAAAACTTGAGTTCGGTCTGCTCACCGTTCATATCTGCGCACCTCCACGAAGGTGACAAGTGAGCAAGCTACATGCCAGGAAAGGTCAAGTCTCTAACCGTCTGTTTTTACAGTCGTCCCGTGAGGATAGGGAACGAGTTTCGAGGTATCTGCAGACAATCCATGGCAAAAGTATTGACAAAAGTTGCTATAGCAGCCCAGTGGGGACAGGTATGAATAGGGGCTGACAGAAAGGGCGAAGGAGGCCGAGCGGATGAAATATTACGGGAAGGATTAAGCGGCTCTAACCGACATACGGTTTAGGAGAGGTAACCTCGCGAGGCCGGTTGCGGCAACCATCTTAGAGCCGCTGGGGATCGATGATCACCTTGATGGAGTCGCGGGCGCTCGCGACCAGCTCGAAGCCGAGCCCGGCCTCGGTCAATCCCAACCGGTGAGTGATCATCTCGCGCACCCGCACGCGCCGGTCGCGGATGAGCTCGATCGCTTCGGTGATATCTCGAGGACTGGCCGCGTAGGAAGTCGCGATGGTGACCTCGTCGCGCCACAATTCGAAAAGCGGCACAGGCACCGTGACTCCCGCCGCCGTCGGCGCAAAGAAAAGAATCGTCCCGCCTCTTTCCACCGATCTAAAAGCCTGCTCGAACGCCGGCATCGCTCCCGCGCAGACGATGACCACATCGGCCAATCGCCCGTCGTTCACTTCGCGCAATCGATGGGGAACGTCTTCGGCGGCCTGAAAGACCGCGTCGGCGCCCAACTCGCGCGCCGCCTTCAGGCGAAAATCATTGACATCCGTAGCGACGATGAAAGCCGCATCGCGCGCGCGCGCCAACTGCACGTGGAGCAGGCCGGAGATGCCGCTGCCGATTACGAGGACGCTTTGGCCGGGGCCTACCCGGGCGAATCGCTGCGCCCGCACGACGCAACCCACGGGCTCGATGAAAGAGCCGTCTTCGAACGAGATCTCCTCGGGAAGAAGAAACGTTCCGAGCTCGACGTTGATCTTCGGCACGCGGATGTATTCGGCAAAGCCGCCCGGATCGAAATGGGTTGTGCGCAAGGTATCGCACACCGAATGATGGCCGGCGAGACAGTAGCGGCATTTCATGCAGGGGACGTGATGCGAAACGAAGACGCGATCACCGACGCGATA
>JBGQBP010000417.1:0-2306 GCA_041494945.1 Binatia bacterium
ATCGTTCAAGTCCTGAACGACGTTCGTTCGGTGCTCAGTTTCGCCAATATCTGGGGCTCGTCACAAACCAATTATTTGAAACTACAATCGTTCGAGAAGGAAGGATCGGGCGCGGAACTCTACATACTTTCCCAGTTCGACCACAATGCCGGACCCGCAATCGGGGCTATCAACCTGGTGCGGGGATTTTGTGAGGGATTTCCCCGCCTGTACCCCTTTATCGATGAAACGCGGTGCATTGAGGAAATTTCCCAACTGCGCCTAGAGGGCATCGTTCGCGAGTTCCCGGACTATGCGGTCAAGACTCAAGGGGACCGCATATCGATCGGCCAGCGCTCCTCGCAACAACCGATCGTCGAGGCGGTGAAAGCTCCGTTAACATCCGAAAGCGTTCCGTTGTCCCGCGAATTCATGCTCTACGCCTCCGATGCTGTGGTGGTACCGCAGCGGGAAGGCCGCATTGAGGTGTTGACCGACCGGGTGCAAGAGGGCGATCCCAGCAAACCCGACGCTCTTGCCTACCAAATCGTGAAACCCGGCGTGTTAACTTTGGGACCGCTATCTTATTCTTTCCAAGAGGGCCAAATTTACAACGCCCCCTATTCCCGCTTTCGCTTCGAATGGAAAGAAAAGGCCAAAGACCAAAAGGAAGTTGCGACTGAAACCATCCGCAGGGAGGTCTCCCAGCTCCTCTTCGAACATCTAAAACATATCCAACAAGCCGAGATCCGCATGGTTCAATTCAACATTGAGAAAAGGAGGCTCACCTTAGAGAATATACGCCTCAAACAAGAAATTGAGCGGGAATATAGCTTTGCCGGCATCCTTGGACAGAGCAAGCAGATGCAAGATCTCTTCGGCCTCGTCCGGTCTATCGCCGAGACCGATGTCGGCGTGCTCATCCAAGGTGAAACCGGCACAGGAAAGGAGTTGATCGCCCGAGCCATCCACCATAACAGTCCGCGCCGGATGAAGCGCTTCGTCGCCATCAACTGCGGCGCGCTGTCCGAGACCCTCCTCGAAAGCGAACTTTTCGGTCATGAGAAAGGCGCGTTCACGGGCGCAACGACTCAGCGAAAAGGGATTTTCGAAGCGGCCGATGGTGGGACCCTTTTTCTCGACGAAATCGGCGAGACTACCGCAAATACACAGGTCAAGCTGCTGCGCGTCTTGCAAGAGGGAGAGCTGCAGCGGGTCGGAGGGAACGATCTCATCAAGGTAGAGGTGAGGATCGTCGCGGCAACGAACCAGAACCTCGAAGAGATGGTTAAGATCGGACGCTTCCGACAGGACCTTTACTACCGGCTCAACGTGTTCCCGATTCCGCTTCCACCCCTGAGAGACAGAACTGAAGACATTCCACTCCTCGTTTCTCATTTTATCGAGAAGGGCAACGGGAGAATGAACAAGGAAATCAAAGGCGTGACTCCGCAAGCCATGGCCTTGCTCATCGCGCACCGGTGGCCGGGCAACGTGCGCGAGCTGGAAAACGTGATCCAGAGGACGATGGTGATCGCCAAAGGCGAGTTTCTCGACGCGCAAGATCTGCCTGCCGAGATCAGAGGCAAACAGAACGAAGCGAAAAACACTCCGAAAGATTTCAAGGAAATGACGCGCGAATCCGCCGGCATCATGGCGAAGAGCGCCATTCTCGCCGCGCTTTCCAAAACCAGCGGCAACATCACCCGGGCCGCCAAAGTCCTCGGCATCAGCCGCGCCACTCTCCAGAACAAAATGAAGGACTACGGCCTGAGGAAGAACAAAGAATAAAAAATCCGCCGGCCGATTTTCAACTCCGCCGTCTAAATCTTTAGGCGCTTCTGCGCTATCATCGCCAAGTAACCTAGACGCCTCGCTCTGATCTTCCGCGCCCCGCTCCGCGTAAAATTCCGATTTTCTCCGTCGCTCCGATCTGTTTCGCGCCGTCGAAGCATAAACAGCGCTAGGAATTTTCCTGGCATATGCCTTGCTCTGCATGGTTCGCAGCGAAACGGAGCTACACCACGAATGCTCATAAGAAATCTCATCGCGCCGGTCAGAACTAAGAAAAGAATTCTCATCGTCAATTGCTACCTCGACGATACGCGCCGGTCGGTCGCCCGGAGCCACAAGGTGCCTCCCTCCATGGGACCGGTTTACCTCGCCGGGGCCTTCTCCCGCGAGCTTTGCGACATCCGTCTTTACAACGAACAGTCGAGCGGGCCCTTGCGCGATGAAAAACTCCTCGGCTGGCCGGACATGCTGGTGCTCACGGGACTCACGACGGCCATGGACAGAATGTTGCATTGGACGGCGTACGCGCGGAC
>JBGQBP010000418.1:0-2303 GCA_041494945.1 Binatia bacterium
CCCCAGCCCTCCCATGTAGCTCGCGGTGCCCTGGATTCCGAAGTTCCCGATCAACGGCAAAACTCCCAACCCTTCGGCGAGAAACCGCCCGCCTGCATGAGACCCGGATTCTTTCTCCGCTCCGCCGGAAAGTTCCAACTTCCCGAACGGCTCTAAACCCGCCACGTTCGCCGTTGGCGCGAAAGCAAAAACAGAGATGCCGATAATAGCCAGCGCAGTGAGTAGAATTTTCATGTGACCCTCCGTTGGTCGTTATTGCGGTGTTTTTACATGCAAACTAGCGACATGTCAAGGGTGTATTCAAGCTTTGACAAACCACCAATTTTATTGTACAAAACCATGGCTTAATCCTGAATTTGTCGCTTCGCGACTCGTTTGGTCCGGTTCGTGCCGGCTTCATCACTTACCATCCGCATGCCCAATAAAACGGCTGAATAACAGATCGATGCCTTCACCTACCTATGCGGCAATCTCCGCCATTGTGCCGGTCCACAATGGCGGAGAAGACTTCCAAACATGTCTTAAAAATCTGACCCGGGCCGATCCAGCTCCGCACG
Organism: Binatia bacterium; assembly: GCA_041494945.1. Classification (GTDB taxonomy): domain Bacteria; phylum Desulfobacterota; class Binatia; order UBA9968; family UBA9968; genus JAJPJQ01. The sequence goes on from JBGQBP010000418.1 coordinate 558, forward strand.
AGATCATCGTGGTTGCCGATGGAGAGACAGACGGTTGCTCGAATGATGCTGAAACGGCGGGCGCGAAGGTCATCAGACTACCGGCCGCGGGTGGGCCGGCGCGAGCCCGCAACGTTGGCGCGCGCGAAGCCACGGGCAACGTCCTGCTGTTCATTGACAGCGACGTGGCAATTTACTCGGACACGATAGGCAAGGTGGCGGCGATCTTTGAAGGCGATCCCGGCCTCGCGGCGCTGCTCGGGTCGTACGACGACGAGCCCGGCGCAGCCAATTTTCTTTCGCAGTACAAAAATTTGATGCATCACTACGTTCATCAGACCGCCCGAGAGGACGCCTCGACGTTTTGGGGCGCCTGCGGCGCTATTCGGCGCGAGACCTTTCTCGCTCTCGGCGGTTTCGATGAGAGTTATCGCTACCCGTCGATCGAGGACGTCGAGTTAGGTTACCGGCTGGTCCAAGCGGGGCACAGGATTCGATTGTGTAAAGATCTCCAGGTCAAGCATTTGAAGCGGTGGCGCGTAACCTCGTTGCTGAGATCCGATTTTCTTCGTCGCGCGCTTCCATGGACCAAGCTGGCCATCCGGCACGGGCGCTTGCTCAACGATCTTAACTTCCGGCTCTCCAGCCGGATCAGCGCCGTTGTAGCCTGCGGCCTGGCGCTGTCCCTCGTCGCAGGCTGGTGGAGGATCAGATTTCTCGGCCTTGCGGCGGCGCTGGGCGTTCTGCTGCTGTTTCTCAACACGCCGCTCTATCGCTTCTTCTACCGCAAACGAGGAATCAGGTTCGCTCTTCAAGCCGTCCCTTGGCACTGGTTTTATTACCTATATAGCTCGATCGCATTCGCTCTCGGGGCCCTCCTCTACGCGGGCTCTGCCGTCCATGCCCGCGCATCAAGAGAAAATAAAACCGTTTCACCGGCCGGGAGACGCTGACCAGCTCGATGGACTCTGAAACGATCGTGGTCATCGGCGCCGGACCGGCGGGGCTCACAGCCGCGCACGAGCTGGTCAGGCTTCAACGCCGCGCCATTGTTCTCGAGAAGGGCGACAAGGTCGGCGGCCTCGCCCGCACCGAGACTTACAAAGGATTTTTTTTCGACATCGGCGGACACCGCTTCTTCACCAAGGCCGAAGAGGTGAATCGGATGTGGCGGCAGCTCCTCGGCGAGGAGTTTCTCCGCCGGCCGCGATTGTCCCGGATCTACTACGGACGGAAATTTTTCTATTACCCGCTGCGGCCCATGAACGCCGTTATCGGCCTTGGGTTATGGAAAAGCCTGCTCATCGTGGCGAGTTATATCCGCTGGCAGATCTTCCCCTACCGGCAGGAACAGACCTTCGAGCAATGGGTGACGAACCGGTTCGGAAAGCGGCTGTTCCAGACTTTTTTCAAAACCTACACCGAAAAAGTCTGGGGCATTTCCTGCGCCGAGTTGAGGGCGGAATGGGCCGCGCAGCGCATCCGGGGCCTGTCGCTCAAGACCGCGGTGCTCAGCATGTTCTTGACGCCCAAAAGAACCATCAAGACGCTGATCGAGGAGTTCGAATATCCTCGACTCGGTCCCGGAATGATGTGGCAGGCGGTCCAAGGCGAGGTGGAGCGCCAGGGCTGCCGCGTGCGGCTCAACTCCGAGGTTGTGGCGATTCATAGAAGCGGCAATCGCGTCGAGAACGTTACCGTCTCCGACAACGGCCGGCGTGAAGTTGTCCATGGATCTGCGTTCATCTCGAGCATGCCGGTCAGGGA
>JBGQBP010000419.1:0-2299 GCA_041494945.1 Binatia bacterium
GACTTTCGCGATCGAACCGAGCTCGGGAAGCTGTGCCAACAGCTCTCCGGTGTTCAACCGTTTGCCCGCTTCGATGTACCAGGCCAGGTCGAGCCGGTCCTTACCGACCGAGTCGATCGTCCCTCCGGTGATGATCAGCGCAACACGAGGCAGCTCGCTCATTCTTTTTAATCCTTTCAGGAAGTTAAAGCTTTCTTGGACAGTTGGATGGCCCGCGCGGAATTTTTATTATCTCAATGCGGGCTAAATGTCCATCGCCGCGGCGAAGCGGCACCGGAATCTTATCCTGAACTCCAACTTCTGCTCATGCGAACGCTAGGTATGCTTAAATGCCGGCATAACCTCGCGGGCGAAGCGCGCGATCTGCTCGGTCCGCTCCGGCCAGTGAGGCACCATGAATTGAAGGGCGATATTCCCGACGCCGATTTTGTCGTAACCCGCGAGCGCTTGGCCGACCTGCTCCGCGGAGCCGCGCAGGCGGTCTTCCTCCTGTGGCAGCGGCTCGCGGCTGAGCTCGATCGGCAGGCAGCAGTTGAGACGGATTTTATCGGGATCGCGTCCGGCTTTTTGCGCCGAGCGCCGGACGTTGTCGAACCGCCGAGCCAATTCGCGCGGCGTCATCCGCACGAAATAGGGAAACCAGGCGTCGCCGTATTCGCCGGCGCGGCGCTGCGCGCGCGCTCCCTCGCCGCCCACCCAGATCGGAATGCGTGGTTGTTGCAGCGGCTTGGGATAGAAGGCGATGTCGTCGAAGCGGTAGTGCCGGCCGGAAAATTTCACGCGCTCGTCTTTCCACAAAACGTCGAGTAGATCGAGCTGTTCGTCGGACAGCTCGCCGCGTTCGGCGAAATCCGCGCCGAGCGCCTCGAACTCTTCGCGCATCCAGCCGACGCCGACGCCGAGAATGAGCCGTCCCTTGGACAGGTGATCGATGGTGGTCGCAATTTTCGCCCAGTAAAGCGGATGGCGGTAGGGAAGGACGAGCACGCTGATGCCGAGCGCGATCTTTTCCGTGCAGCCGGCCAGAAATGCCAGGCAGGTGAGCGGCTCGAAGAAAGGCCGGCCGGGCGGAACGATAAAGCTTTGCTCTTCGCTATACGGGTAGGGCGTTTTGATCTCCCATGGGATGATGATCCGGTCGGCGCACCAGACGGAATCGTAGCCGAGAGACTCCGCCTGCCGCGCCGCGTCCATCAGAGTCTTTGGGCCGGCGGCCCGGCCGGAGATGGGAAGAAAAACACCGAACTTCATTGCGGATCACTCCATGGAATGATCCCAACATCGCCCTCAACATCAAGGTAAGTAATCGTCACTCCCGCGGAAGCGGGAGTCCAGGTTTGAAAAGACTGGATTCCCGTTTTCACGGGAATGACGCAAGCGCAAACCTCTTGGCCCATTGTAAAACTGTTCAGCCTTGACCGTTAAAGCTCGAATTGGATAATGTCGGTTACGATCTCTACCACAAAGGAGTTTCCTTGGCTATTTGTCGCGGTGGTATTCTGATTTCGTTTCTATTTGCGCTACTCCCTCGCGCGGAAGCGCAGGAGCTTAAAAAAATCCACGTCGCGATTCCCGCGGTCACGCCGTCGGTCACGACCTTCGCCGTCGCCAAGGACAAAGGCTACTACCGCGAGGAAGGGCTCGACGTCGAGCTGGTTGTGATGCCTTCGGCCGTGGGCACGCAGGCGCTCATCGGCGGCAACGTAAAATTTTCCACTGTCGGCGGCGCCAGCCTGCCGCCGATCCTGCGCGGTGCGCCGATCCGTTTTCTCTTCGCCACCTTCAGCCGCCCGATGTTCTGGCTCTTCGCCAAGCCGGAGATTCGCTCGATCGCCGAGCTCAAAGGAAAGAAGGTCGGCATCTCGAGCCTCGGCAGCGGGCCGGATTCGATTCTGCGCGACCTGCTCAAAAAGCACGGCCTCGAAGGCGGGCGCGAGGTCGTGATCCTGCCGGTGGGCTCCGGCACCGCGCGCTTCTATGCCTTGCAAGCCGGCTCGGTGGACGCGGCGATGCTTTCGATTCCGGCGATTTTCATGGCGCAGGACGCCGGTTATCGCGAGCTGGTCTCGTTTGTCGACCAGGACATCGTCGAGTTGCAGGGGAGCATCCTTGCGCCGGCGCAGCTTCTCGAATCGGAGCCTGCGCTGGTGGAAAAATTCGTGCGCGGGTCGGTCAAAGGCTTCACCTTTTCCCGCGAAAACCGCGCCGCGACGATTCAGATCCTGACGAGGTTCTTAAGACTCAAGGAAGACATGGTGGAAAAAATTTACGATCGCTTCAAGCCGGGAATGACGCCGGA
>JBGQBP010000420.1:0-2284 GCA_041494945.1 Binatia bacterium
ACAGGGTAGCCTGGCTGTCAGCAATGGGCATCTTCACCTCACCCCTAACCCCTCACGCCTCACGTAAGGGGTTAGGCGTAAGGCGTGAGGGGATGGCTCTACCACAGTCATGTCGTATCTAGTTCTCGCCCGTAAGTGGCGACCGCAGCGGTTCGACGACATCGTCGGCCAGGGCCACGTCACGCAAGTTTTGCGCAACGCGATCGGCGCCGGCAGGATCGCCCACGCGTATCTTTTCACCGGCGTCCGCGGCGTCGGCAAAACGACCGCGGCGCGCATTCTCGCCAAGGCGCTCAACTGCGAAAAGGGACCGACCGCAAATCCGTGCAACGAGTGCTCTCAGTGCGTTGAGATCACGGAAGGAAGATCCCTGGACGTCTACGAGATCGACGGCGCCTCCAACCGCGGCATCGACGAGGTCCGGCAGATCATCGAGAACGTCCGCTACCAGCCGGCTAAGAGCCGCTTTAAAATCTACATCATCGACGAAGTGCACCAGGTCACCAAGGACGCGTTCAACGCGCTCCTGAAAACTCTCGAAGAGCCGCCGCCGTTCGTCAAATTCATATTAGCGACGACCGAGCCGCATCGCCTTCCCGAGACGATTCTCTCGCGCTGCCAGCGGTTCGATTTCCGGCGCATCGCGACGCGCGAGGTCGTCGAGCGGCTCGGCGACATCGCCGAAAAGGAATCGCTCCGCATCACCCGCGGTGCTCTCGTGCTGCTCGCCCGCGAGGCCGAGGGCAGCATGCGGGACGCGCAGTCGCTGCTCGAACAGATTCTCTCCTATGCCGCGCCGGGAGCGGACCGGACGGAGATCGACGAGCGTCTCGTCGAAGATATCCTTGGGGTTACGGAGCGCCGCGTGTTGTACGAAATTTCCCATGCCGTAATTGCCGGCGATGCCGGGACGTGTGTCGATCTCGTCGCCCAGGTGGTCAATCAGGGTAAGGACGTCACGCGGCTCTCGAAAGAGCTGGTCGAGCATTTTCGCAATCTGCTCGTGCTGTGCCTTACGAAAAAGCCGAAAGGGGAGACGGGCCGGGCCCCGCTGGATGCAGGACTACTTCATCAAGTTTTAGACTTGCCCGACCAGGAGATCGAAGATCTGCGGCGTCAGGCGGCCGATCTCTCCACGGATGCTTTGCTGGACTATTTTAGGTTCATGGCTGAAGGGGACGAGGAGGCGGCGCGCTCGCCTTATCCGAGGTTTGCCCTGGAGGCGACGCTGATCCGGCTGGCGACGTTGCCGGCGACGCTGCCCGTCGGCGAGCTTCTCGAGCGGCTGGAGACGTTGGAGAAAAAATTGTCCGCTGGCGGAAATTCGATGGCCGCGCCGCAAGCGGTGAAAACGGCCGCAGTCCCGCAGACAATTCCGTCCGCACGCGGCGCCGGCCAGGAATCAGCCGGCGACGCGACGGAGGTGTGGAAAAAATTCGTCGCGTTCGTCACGCAGGAGAAAAAGTTTTTGGCGGTTCATCTGGAGCAGGCGCGGCCTCTCGCTTTGCCGCCGGGGCCGCTCACGCTTGGGGTCGAAGAGCACCATCTGAATTACCTGCAAGACCCGGAACATCTCTCGCTGTTGAAGGATTTCGCGCGCCGTTTTTTTTCGGCGGAAGTCTCCGTCTCGATCGCGCCCCTCCAGGAAAAAAAACCGCGGAGCGAAGAAGCGAAGACCGATCCCGAAGCGGGGAACGATGTAGTCCGGGAGGCGCTCAGAATCTTCGGCGGCTCCATCAAGCGGGCGGATTAGCGAGAGAAAGGAAGCGTCATGGCTCAAGGCTTCGGCGGCATGGGAAATCTTTTCAAGCAGGCGCAGGAGATGCAGGCGAAGCTGGCGCGCACGCAGGAAGAGCTGGCGCGGCGCACCGTCGAGGCCGCGGCGGGCGGCGGCATGGTGCGGGTGACCGTCACCGGCCAACTCGCCTTGGCGTCGATAAAAATCGATCCGTCGGTGGTCAACCCCGAGGACGTGGAGATGCTCCAAGACCTGGTCCTCGCCGCGACGAACGAAGGGCTCAGGCTGGCACGCGAGATGGCTGCGGAAGAGATGAGCAAAATTACCGGCGGCATGAAAATACCGGGGCTCACGCCCTGACGCAATTTTCGATTTTAGATTTGAATCCAAAATCGGCAATCCAAAATCCAAAATGAGCAATTATCCCGCGCCGCTGGCGCGTCTTATCAAAGGACTGTCCAGGCTTCCCGGCATCGGCGAGAAGACGGCCGCCCGTCTGGCTTTTTACATGCTGAAAGAAAAAGCCGAAGACATGCAGGAGCTGGC
>JBGQBP010000421.1:0-2273 GCA_041494945.1 Binatia bacterium
AGACCGGGTATTCACCGGCGATACCCTCCTCATACGGGGCACCGGACGGTCCGATTTCGCCGGCGGAGACGCCGGGGAACAGTACGACTCGATCGTGCAGAAACTTTTTTGCCTGCCGGATGAGACTCTGGTTTTTCCTGCCCATGACTACCGGGGCAACACTCACTCCGCCATCGGCGAGGAGAAACGTTTCAATCCGCGCGTTTCAGGCCGCACGCGCGAAGAGTACATCGATCTCATGAATCATCTGGGTCTCCCGCTGCCGGATAAAATCCAGGAAGTGCTCCAACCGAACCAATCCGCCCTGGAGGACGAACGCATCGCCTTTCCCACCCTGGCCAAGCTAAACCAGATCCGCCAACTCACTGCGAAGCAGGTGCAGGCCCTTCTCGGCGCTGTTCCACTTCCCGTGCTTCTCGATGTCCGCGAGCCGGAGGAATACACGGGGGACCTTGGACATATCGTCGGCAGCCTGCTGATCCCGCTTAAAGATCTTCCCGCGCGGGCCGCGGAGTTGGAGAAATGCAAGGAGAGACACGTCATCGCCATCTGCCGGGCCGGGGTGCGCAGCACAACGGCTGCCGCCATTCTCGCAGGTCTCGGCTTCGAGCACGTCTCGAATCTCAAGGGCGGGATGCTGGACTGGAACGATCAGAATCTGCCGGTCGAACGGGGTAAGCCAACGCCGTAAGTTGCCAGGGATTCCAGGCGCGCAGATGAATAATAATAAGTTATCGCTTTCGCGAAAATGAAACAGGGAATGGTAGGTCGGTTCCTGCCCCCATTGCGCAACCGGAAGTTGCCGTCATCGGTTTCCCGGCGCAGGCGGGCGCCGCTGGGGTTTCACCGGCGCTCTTCGGAATAGAAGGCCGTCCAGTCCCAGCGTTCTGCCGGGACCCGAGAGTATGAACAATAGGAAGGCGACGGCAAATGTTTCCTGTTGCGCCATCATGGCGCCGCCTCTCGCCATGCCGGGCCCGAAAAAGTAATTCACCATCATAAAGAGTCCCACGAAGGAGCTCCAGCGCGTCAAGAGTCCCAGGATGAGGCAAGCGCCGACCAGTATTTCACCCCACATCACGAGGTACCCGAAAAGCACGCTGTAAGGCGCAACCACGTCGGTCAGAAACTTTTTGTACCAGGGATAGATTTCCAATTTGCTCAGATCGCCGATATTTCTGCCGATCCAATCCCCGTGGGGGAAATCGCGCCCGAATTTTTTGTATCCTTGATCGAACATGTAATAGCCGATCCAAAGCCTCATCAGCACGACGTACCAGAGGTAGGTTCGTTCAGAAAAATTCATGGTTCCCTCCTCGAACGTTTCGCCTGGTTAGAATTGGTCCTTGAGCCGGCGGATTTCGGCGAAGACTGAAACCGGGCTCAAGGAGATATTTGGAAACTGTTTTCGCAAATTTTCCTGGATCTCGCGGCTCTCCCAGCGAAGAAACGGGTTGGTCTCTTTCTCTTCCGCGATCGTAGACGGCACCGTCGGGAGGCCCTGGGCTCTCAGCGCCCGAACTTTTTTCAGCCGCTCGGCTAGTTTCGAATTGCCCGGCTCGACCGTCAAAGCGAATTCGAGATTTTTCTCCGTGTACTCGTGGCCGCAGTAAACAAGCGTATCCGCCGGAAGGCGCATCAGCTTGGCGAGCGAGGCGTGCATCTGCTCGGCGGTGCCCTCGAAGAGGCGCCCGCATCCGGCGGTGAAGAGCGTGTCGCCGCAAAAAAGATTACGGCCGAAGAGATACGCGGCGTGTCCGGTGGTGTGGCCGGGGATGAAAAGGACGCGCGCTTTGAGCCCGGCGATGGCGATCTCGTCACCTTCATCCACCGGATGCGTCATGCCCGGGATTCGATCTTTGTCGTTCTTGTGGCCGTAGACCTCGAGCCGCGAGCGCGCGAGAATTCCCGAGTTCCCTCCGGTATGGTCCCTGTGATGGTGCGTGTTGAGAATCGCCTTGAGCGCGACTTTTTCTTTTTCAACGCGGCTGAGAACCGGCTCGGCCTCGGAAGGGTCGATGACCGCAGCCGCGCCCGTCTCCTCGCTGACGACCAGATAGCCGTAGTTGTCGCGCAGCAGAGGGATCCGAACTATTCTCATAAGTCGGGTTATAGCAAAATTAGACGACGACGGGAACGGTCGAATGAAAGAGCGATTACTGCGACCTTGACCCTCGTTGCGCGTTTCTACTAGATTGATACCATGATTCGCGCCGGCGTCGGACAGTCGTCCCATCCGTCAACCGAGCGCGCCGCGGAGGAAGCGGCGACGC
>JBGQBP010000422.1:0-2265 GCA_041494945.1 Binatia bacterium
AAAAGGAGTCAGACCCGCGTGGGTGACGAGCACGAGCGCGAGAACGAGCAGCGCTCGCATGGGATGAGACCTGACGGGCGCCGAGCTGACGATCATCGGGACCAGAGTGACACCTACGAGAGCGCCGACTGCGGCGAGCGCGACGTTGTCGGCATTTGGAAAACGTCCCTCGAAGCCGAGCTTGCCGATTTCGAGGACGGCGCCGAAGAGAACCGTCGCCAGCCAAGCGGACCCGGCCACGTTGACCTTACCGCCGAGACTTTGGAGCGATCGCCGGAGCGCCGCAGCAAAAAAACTGAACATCAAGATCTTGTCGATCGGTCCATCGATCCAGAAACGACCGGCCGAATCGGCGAAAAGACGCCAGCGCGCATTCCGGAAGTTGTGCCAGGCCGTAGATAGGTCGAGCGTGATGGCGAATGGATAGAAAGCGTCGGCGGCGAGCACAAGCCCCGCCAATGCGAGGAGAAGCAGCACAGGCGCCGCGCGCACCCGTTCCAGCATCAAGCCGGATAAACCTCTCTTGAAGCGCCGGGAGAACATCCACGCCGCCCCAGCGCCAACAATGGCCCCGCTTACATTAGCGGCTACATCTAACACCGAGCACGTCCGCTCCGTCGTGAAAAGCTGACCGCCCTCGATGGCGGTCGCAAAGACGGTGGCGGAGAAACCGACGATCGTGATGCGCAACGCCCAAAGTCGCGACGAGCTTGGTGGACGGCCGCTCGTCGCGGCGAGAAAACCGAAAGGGAAGAATAGGAGCACGTTGCTCGCTACATCCAGGATCGAAAAGTTTCTCCGGGCGTCTCGAAAAGGATAAAGCTGAACCTTGGCTAGATTTTCATGGACGAACGCGGGGTCGATGCTGAAACGAAATGGGATAAACGATCCATAAATAATGAAGAGGCACCAAAATACGAGGCTCATTCCTATCGCGCGTCGCTCTTGCCGGCTCATAGCTGGCGTGCCGCCGACGCTGAGCCTTTGTCCGTCATCCCTTCAAGCTTTTCTACAAGTCCTCGAATCTCCTCAAATCCCTTCTGCCAAAATTTTGGATCACGAGTATCCACGCCTAATCGCCTGAGCAGCGCCTCCGGGCTATCGGAGCCGCCGGCTTCGAGAAGCGTGAGATACTTCGGCACGAATGCCTTCCCCTGCTCGCGGTACATCCGATAAAGAGCCAAAACTAAAAGCTGGCCGAAGACGTAGCTGTAGCAGTAGAAGCGGCTGTGGATGAAGTGTGGGATGTACGACCAGCCCCAGCGGTATGAATCGGGCATCTCGACTGCGTTTCCATAGTAGGGCTTATTGGCTCCCATCCAAAGATCGCCGATCGCTTCAGGCGTCAGTCTTCCCGCGCGGCGCTTCGAGAACACCGCTTCTTCGAAACGCGTCAAGACGTTTTGGCGGAAGACCGTGGCGAAGGTGTCTTCAAGCTTGCCGGCAATGAGCGCGACCTGGACCCGAGAATCGGTCTGGTGCTCGACCAGATAATCAAAGACCAGTATTTCGCCGAAGACCGATGCGGTCTCCGCCGTCGTGAGCGGCGTATCGTAGTTGAAAAAACTCTGACTGCGGCTCAAGCACCCGTGCAGGCCGTGACCGAGCTCGTGCGCGACTGTCATCACGTCGCGTAAATTGTCGGTGTAGTTGCAGAGGATGTAAGGATGGAGTTTCGGCGAAGGCGACGCGCAAAAAGCGCCGCCCCGTTTTCCTTTGCGGATCTCCGCGTCGATCCAGTGTTTGGCGAAAAATTTGGAAGCGGTTTCGCGGAAAATCGGGCTGAAGGCGTCGAACGCTTGCAGAATCACTTCTTGCGCCTGCGCGAACCGAAACGGCGTCAGCTCCTTTCCTATGGGAGCATACTGGTCGTACAAAGCGAGACGGGGGAGCTCAAGGAGACGCGCCTTAAGATTAAAATAATCATGAGCAACGCCGTAATTCGCTTCGGTCACTTGCATCATCTGAGCGACGGCTCCTCCGTCGATCTCGTTCACAAGATGGCGTTCCAGCATGGGATCGGGGTAACGGCGAAGCCGGTCCATGGTTAAATGGTCCTGGACCAGCGTGTCGTAGATAAAAGTGAGCGTCTGCCCGTGCGCCGAAAGCTCCCGATAGAGCGTTTCCATAGCTTTCCGCCTGAGCTCGCGGTCGGGCTCATGAAGGAGCGCCAGAATCTCGCTCAAGGTCAGCTCTTCTTTCCTTCCCTCTCTCTCCAACGAAAACGTCAGAGCGGACGTGATCTCGGAAAAAAGCCGCCCGAAC
>JBGQBP010000423.1:0-2255 GCA_041494945.1 Binatia bacterium
CATGAGAATCGCGGCATCGGTCAGGCCGGAGACTTCTTCGGCGGCAAAGATCGGACAGGCGACGCCGAACGCCTCTTGGAACGCGGCGGAGAAACATTTCCCCGCGGCCTTGCCGCAGTCCACGAGCGTGCCGTCGATGTCAAAAAGAATGAGGGAGTGGGGAAAAGACATTGGTTTAAGGGTTTAAAGGTTCCAGGGTTTAAGGGTAGCGCAGAAAATCAAATGAAGATGCGACTTTAATCTTGAGGTCTTTACCCTTTAACTCTGAAACCCTTCAACCTTTTGATCAACCCTGAAACTGTTCGAGCCGGGTCACTAACTCGCTGAGCTGCCTACTCAGCCGTTTGGGCAGCCGGTTGCCGAACTGGGCAAAGTGTTTTTCGATGTCCGGAATCTCGGCTCTCCAGGCCTCCAGATCGAACCGCAAAAGTTCCTTGATATTCTGCGGCGGAATCTCAAGCCCGCGCAGATCGATGTCTCTCTCGTTTGGCAAATAACCGATCGGCGTCTGGCTCGCGCCGGTCTTGCCCTCGAGCCGCTCGCACATCCATTTGAGCACCCGGCTGTTGTCGCCGAATCCCGGCCACAGCCACTTGCCGTCGGCGCTTTTGCGGAACCAGTTCACGTAGAAGATGCGCGGCGCTTTGGCGCCAAGCTTATCGCCCATGTCGAACCAGTGCGAGAAATAATCCGCCATGTTGTAGCCGCAGAACGGCGTCATGGCGAATGGGTCGCGCCGGAGGACGCCGACCTTGCCGACGATCGCCGCGGTGGTCTCGGACGCGGCCGTCGCGCCGAGAAAGACGCCGTGATCCCAGTCGAACGATTCCGTCACGAGAGGCGCGACGCCGGAGCGCCGGCCGCCGAAAATAAAAATGTCGATCGGCACGCCTTCGGGCTTCTCCCAATCGCTCGAAATGGCAGGACACTGCGCGGCCGGCACCGTGAAGCGCGCGTTGGGATGCGCGGCCGGCTCTTTCCCGCCGGGCGACCAGCCGCGGCCGCGCCAGTCGATCGCGTGCTTCGGCGGCGGACCGTCCATTCCTTCCCACCATACGTCTCCGTTGTCGGTCAGCGCGCAGTTGGTGTAGATCACGTTTTGCTTGAGCGTGTCCATCGCCACCGGATTGGATTGGCGCGACGTTCCCGGCGCGACGCCGAAGAAGCCGCTCTCAGGATTGATCGCGCGGAGCCTGCCGTCCGGACCGATTTTCATCCAGGCAATGTCCTCGCCAATCGTCTCGCACTTCCAGCCCGGAACGGTCGGGACGAGCATGGAGAGATTGGTCTTGCCGCAGGCCGACGGGAAAGCCGCCGCGACGTGATACTGTTTGCCGGTGGGATTGGTGAGCCTCATGATCAGCATGTGCTCCGCCATCCACCCTTCGCGTTTGGCCATGGCGGAAGCGATGCGCAGCGCGAGGCATTTCTTTCCGAGCAAGGCGTTGCCGCCGTAGCCGGAGCCGAAGGACCAGATCAGATTCTCCTCGGGAAACTGGCTGACGTATTTCTTGTCCATCGGCGCGCAGGGCCAGGTGGAATCTTTCTGCCCTTTGGAGAGCGGCGCGCCGACCGAGTGGAGGCAGGGTATAAAGTCGCCCCTGGGGCCGAGAGCTTCGATCACTTTCGTTCCCATCCGCGTCATCATGTTCATGTTGCAAACGACATAGGGACTATCGGTGATCTGGACGCCGATCTTCGCGATCGGCGAGCCGATCGGTCCCATCGAGAAGGGAATCACGTACATCGTGCGCCCCTTCATGCTTCCTTTATATAGCGCCGTCATCGTCCGCTTGAGCTCGCCGGGGTCGATCCAGTTATTCGTCGGCCCGGCCTCGTCCTTCGTGCGGCTCGCGATATACGTGCGATCTTCGGTCCGGGCGACGTCGCTCGGATCGGAGCGGAACAGGAAACTGTTGGGCCGCGCCTTCAGCGCGACGCCCATCCCGCCTTCGACCATCTGGGCCATCAACCGGTCGTATTCTTCCCGGCTGCCGTCGCACCAGTAAACGGAATCGGGTTGGCACATTTGTTCTACTTCGCGCGCCCACTGTTTGAGCCTTTCGTTGCTCACTGTGTAAGACATCCGCTTCCCTCCGAAAAAATCACGCCGCAAACGAGCGCTTGCGGCGGTTCGAGCCCGCATGAAGTCCCGCGAGCGCGTTCACGCATCGCGGAAGAGAGGGCAAGTACAAACCCAATCTACCACTATTTCTTAGGCGAAAACCCGGCGGAAATCAATCGGGGAACGGCGG
>JBGQBP010000424.1:0-2248 GCA_041494945.1 Binatia bacterium
CGTGCTGGAAGGCATTCCTCTGGACCTTGCCGAGGAGATCACGCGGCGGCTCTCGATTCCGACGATCGGCATCGGCGCGGGAATGCACTGCGACGGGCAAGTGCTCGTCGTTCACGACATGCTCGGGCTCTTCGACATGTATACGCCCAAGTTCGTCAAACAATACGCCGATCTCAAAACGGTCATGGCGGATGCCGTCAAGCGGTTCATTGCTGAAGTCAGAGATGGAAGTTTTCCGGACGATGAGCATTCGTTTCACTGAAAGACAGGCAATAGGCAACAGGCATTAGGCAGTAGGGGCGCGATTCATCGCGCCCTCTTAAAGACGATAGACGGAAAAATTCATGCGCGTAATCGAGCGAATTCACGAGATGCAGGCATGGAGCGAGGCCGAGCGGCGCTCGGGAAGGCGCATCGTGCTCGTTCCGACGATGGGCGCGCTTCACGAAGGTCATTTGAATCTTGTCCGCGAAGGAAAAAAAAGGGGAGAGCGGCTCGTCGTCTCTCTCTTCGTCAATCCGGCGCAGTTCGGCCCGAACGAGGATCTGGCGGCGTACCCGCGCGATTTCGAGCGCGACCGCAAGATGCTGAAGAAAGAGAAGGTCGATATACTTTTCCATCCCTCGGCGGCGGAGATGTATCCGGAGGGATATCAAACTTACGTGGACGTCGAAAAGCTCGGCCCGCTGCTCTGCAGCGAATTTCGGCCCGGGCATTTTCGCGGCGTCGCGACGGTGGTCGCCAAGCTCTTCAACATCGTGCGGCCGCACGCGGCGATCTTCGGCGAAAAAGATTATCAGCAGATTCAAGTCATCCGCCGCATGGCTAAGGATTTGAACTTTGACGTGGACGTGGTGGGTTATCCGACCGTCCGTGAGAATGACGGCCTCGCCATGAGCTCGCGCAACGTCTATTTAAGCCGGAAGGAAAGAGCCGCGGCGCTGAGTCTTTCGCGCTCGCTCAAGCAGGCGGAGTCTCTCGTGCGGCAAGGTGAAAGAGAAAGCAAGCGCATCGTCGCCGCCGTGCGCGCCGAAATCGAGGAGGAGCCTCTCGCCCGGATCGAGTATGCCAGGGTGTGCGATACGGAAACTCTCGAGGAGGTGGCGACGGTCAAGGGTACGGCGGTGCTGGCGTTGGCGGTCCGGGTCGGCAAAGCGAGATTGATTGACAACACTACACTGAAGCCGTAGAGGAGGAATACGCCGTGCAAACTTGTATGCTCAAAGGAAAAATCCATGGCGCGGTCGTGACCGACGCCAACGTCGAATACGAAGGCAGCATCACGATCGACGCCGCGTTGATGAAGGCGGCCCGCATCCTGACGCACGAGCAGGTACAAGTCTGGAGCCTCACCAGCGGAGCGCGGCTTGTCACCTACGCCATCCCCGGCGCGGCGGGCTCCGGAGAGATCTGCATCAACGGCGCGGCGGCGCATCGGATCAAAAAAGGCGAGGTCGTCATTATCGCCACCTTCGCCTGGATGGACGAGAAGGAAGCGATCAAACACGAGCCTGCCGTCGTGTTCGTCGACGGGCGAAATCGCATCCGCGACCAGCGGCAAGAATTGAGATCGGTCTCGGCGGGTTAACGCGGAGTTGACAAGATCAAAAGAGGTCGGATGAACTTCAAAGAACGTCTTAGGCGCTACTTTTTTGCCGGGCTTTTGGTGCTGCTCCCGCTGGTCATCACGATCTGGCTTCTCGGTTGGATCATCAGATTGATGGACGGTCTGCTCGATATTCTCCCGCGGGCGCTCCATCCGGCGACGTATCTTCCGTTCGCGGTCCCGGGATTAGGCGCGCTGATCACCATCCTGTTAATCGTTTTTCTCGGCTTTCTGGCCACGGGCGTGGTGACGCGCAGAGCGCTCGGCGTCTGGGACAGCCTTCTCATTCGCATTCCCGTGTTCCGCGGGGTCTATACCTCCGTCCAAAAGTTGGTCGAAACGATTTTCAGCCAGGAGCAGGATGGGAGAAGGGTGGTCCTGTTCGAATATCCCCGCAAAGGGATCTTCACCGTCGGTTTCGCCACCGGCTACGCGGGCGGAGAGCTTGCAAGACACTCGGAAGACCGTCTCGTCAATATCTTTGTCCCCACCACGCCAAACCCCACGGCGGGATTTTATCTGCTCGTCCCCGAACGGGACATCGTGACGCTTGAGATGACGCCCGAGGAGGCCTTCAAACTTATCGTCTCCGGCGGCATGATCAGCCCGGAGGAGAAGGCCATCCTCGTCGGCTCGAAGTGA
>JBGQBP010000425.1:0-2246 GCA_041494945.1 Binatia bacterium
CGATGGAAGTTCTACGGCGCGCCATCCATATCGACGACAAAGAAACGCTCGACTTCACTTACGAGCAAATGCGGTCGCGCGCGACCGTCGATCTGGTCGCGCCGGACGCGGCCGTCGAGAACCTGATAAAAATGGTCGCCTACGTCGACAAGCGCGCGTCGTCGATAGAGAAGAGCAAGCTCGCGGATTATTCTATTCTGAAGGAGTTGGGGCAGGCGCGGCTGCCGCCTGCGAAGAAATGAAACGGCTGAGCGGGGGAAAGGCGATGCCTCTCACATGAGCGAGGTTCGTTTCGTCGATACCACGCTCCGCGACGGCCAGCAAAGTCTCTGGGCGATGGGGATGAGGACCGGGGCGATGCTCTCCATCGCCGAGCAGATGGATCGGGCGGGATTCGAGTCGATGGAGTTTTTCGTCTCGATCATGATCAAGAAATACGTGCGCGAGCACAAAGAGAATCCGTGGGTGTGGTTGCGCGAGGGCACCAAGCGCTTCCGCCGAACCCGATTGCGCAACCATGGCGGAATGCACGGCTCCGGCGCTTTTGAAAAACTGCCGCACGCCGTGATGAGGCTTTTGATCGAGCGTGTGGTCTCCTACGGCATTACGCTTACCCGGACGTCGAATTGCTGGAACGATTTTCTAGGTTTTAAAAAGGAGCTGAAAGAGCTCCGAAGCGCGGGAATGGAGACGATCGTGAATCTCATTTATTCCGTCTCGCCGCGTCACACCGATAACTATTACGCCGAAAAGGCGCGCGAGGCGGCGGCCATTCGGCCGTACCGGATCTGCTTCAAGGATGTGGGCGGTCTTCTTACGCCCGAGCGTGTCCGGACGCTGATTCCGGTTATCCTGAAAAACGCCGGCGACGTGCCGGTGGAATTCCATGCGCACTGCAACAACACTCTGGCGCCGTTGTGCTATCTGGAGGCGGTGAAACTCGGCATCAGGACGTTGCACACCGCCGTTCCGCCGCTCGCCAACGGCTCCTCGCAACCTTCCATTTTCAATGTGGCCAAGAACCTCCGGGCTTTGAACTACACTCCTGTTATCGACGAACAGGAGGTGAAGCCCGTCCAAAAGCATTTCACCGGCGTCGCCGAACGGTACGGGCTTCCGATAGGGAAACCCCTCGACTACGATCAAGCGCAATATCTCCACCAGGTGCCCGGCGGCGTGATTTCCAATCTTCGCCACCAGCTCCGCCTCGTCGGGATGGAGCACAAGCTTGCGGCGACGCTCGAAGAAGCCGCCCGGGTTCGGGCAGAGTTCGGGTATCCGATCATGGTAACGCCGCTGTCGCAGTTTGTCGTCAGCCAGGCGGCGATCAACGTGATTGTCGGAGAGCGATACAGGGAAGTCACCGATCAAGTCATCCAGTACGCGCTGGGACTATGGGGCGAGGAAGCGCCCGCGCTCATGGATCCCGGCGTGAAGGACAGAATTTTGAGCCGTCGTCGCGCAAGGGAGTGGCAGGGTTGGGAACCGCCTCAACCGTCCCTTAAAGAGATCCGGAGCCGCTTCGGTGGATCTTCGATTTCCGATGAAGAGCTTCTTCTCCGTGTCTATGCGGGCGAGGAAGCGGCCAAAGCGCTGCATACCGCCGCTTCTCCCGGGGACTATCTGAGCGCACAGCAGCCCCTGGTCCATTTGATCGAGGAACTCGCCAGAAGAAAAGATTGCCGCCGGATCTCCGTAAGCAAGACGGGGATGTCACTGACTCTCGCAAAGAGAACCGCCTCCGGGCAACAATCTATCTAGCAGGCTGCTGAAAAAATCTCATATGCCGTCAGCCCGCCTGGGAATCTCTCTCCAGTCCGGGCGGAAAGCGATCCGAGGCGATCGGGTGAGCGGCATAAAGTGTAAAATTTTCCCTTTTACGGCATTAATCAGGAAAATATGACACGGGTTTTCCGAGTACAATCCAAATACGCTTGTGTTTTCAGGCCTGGCACCCCGATTGCTGTATGGGTTGGTGTTAGGGAAGAATATATGAAATTTCGAGTCTATGTCCTGGCTTTCCTTTTATCCTTGGCCGCGCCGCTGATGGCGGAGGAGCGTGAGACCTTCGATATGAAGCAGCAGCCGAAGGTTCAGAAGTACAGTATTTCCGAACCGTGGAGATACATTTTCCGAGATTACATTGTTGATCTTAAGGTCTCTGTCCGCAAGGATGAAGTCCAATCCGGCGATCTGATATCGCACCCGGCGTCCAACCTGCAACAAGAATACAAGCCGCTGAATCC
>JBGQBP010000426.1:0-2235 GCA_041494945.1 Binatia bacterium
ACCAACGACTTCTTCCTCAAGGATGAAAACCTGGAGTTGGCCCGGGAGTCCGGCTGCATTGCGTTATTCAGTGGAGTGGAGTCGTTCGATACCCAATGGCTTCGAAGCGTCAACAAAAACCAGAATACCCGGGCGCCCCAGGTCAAGATGATCAGCAAGTGCTTGGAGTCCGGCATCGTTTTTCTCTACGGCCTCATGCTCGACACCAGCACGCGCCCCATTGACGACCTCCGCCGCGAGATCGAGTTCCTCCTCCGAACCCCGGAAATCACCCTGCCCGCCTTCTTGACCCTAGCCATTCCCCTGCTTGGAACGCCGTATTTTTATGATTGCCTCGCCCGAGGCCTCATCCTTCCCGAGACCAAAGTGCGCGATCTCAACAGCCAGACGATAACGATGCGCACCGTGGACCCGATCGAGAAAGTCGCCGAGTTCGTGCCGGTAACGCAGAGCCTGCGGGGCTACCGGCGGCGCGTGCTCAATCATGCGGCTGCATTCTATCGCCGCTACCGTTCGGCGCTGAGCAATGAACAGATGCTGATCGCGCTCAGCAACGGCGTCCTGCTGTGCGCTCAGGGACTTGCGACCGCTCCCCACTCGCTCGGCGGGCGCCAGGCATCGAGAGGAAATCGGACCTACATCAGCACGACGGAGATCCTCGATCCCGTTTACGAGCCGTCGTTTCCCGTAGCCGCGCGCTACGAGCACTACTTTAAGCCGACGATGCTGACCGACGAATCGGGCCGGCTCACCGAGGATCTCGCCGCGGATCTGGCGGAGCCGCGGTATGCGGAAAAAAGAAAGGCCACGGCGTGAACGGCATGGATCTCGGCCCTCGATTTTTACGCATCGCCGCGCTCCCGGTTTTCCTTTCGGGTTGTTCCCTCAGACAAACGGCGGTCAACGCCATCGGCAACGCGCTCGCCGGGGGAGGAGGAGTCTACGCGTCCGACGACGATCCCGAGCTCATCCGCGACGCGCTGCCCTTCGGTCTCAAGACTTTCGAGAGTCTTCTCGAAGTCTCTCCCGAGCACCAGGGTCTCCTCCTCGCGGCGGGCCGAGGCTTCGCCGCTTACGCTTATCTCATTCAAGACGAAGCGGACCGCTTGGACGAAACCGACTTGCGCCGGGCGCAGCAGCTTCGCGCTCGCGCGCGCAAGCTGTACGTTCGCGGGCGCGACTACGCTCTCAGAGGCTTGGAAGCGCGCCATCCGGGCTTTATCGCCGCGATCAAAAAAGATCGCGTCGCCGCTCTTGCGCAAACGACCGGAGAAGACGCGGCCTTGCTCTACTGGACCGGCGCGGCATGGGCCGGGGCTGTTTCCGTCGCGAAAAACGATCCGGACCTGCTCATCGACTTGCCGTTGGCCGGAGCGCTCGTCGAGCGGGTTCTAGCGCTGGATGAAAAATACGATCTCGGCGCCGCGCACGAGTTCTTCGTCTCTTACGAAGCGTCGCGGCCGGGCGGGAGCCTGGCCCAGGCGCGCGAACACTACCGCCGCGCGCTGGAAATCTCCGGCGGACAGCGCGCGTCCGTTCACCTCGCGCTCGCGGAAAACGTGACGATCAAGGAACAAAACCTGGCGGAATTTCGCGCGCTGATCGCCGCCGCGCTGGCGATCGATCCGCAAAAAAGTCCTCAGCTCCGTCTCGTCAACGCCATCGCCCGACGGCGAGCCGCCTGGCTTGAGTCCCGGACAAATTTTCTTTTTTTAGAGGCGGAACAGAAGGAGGAATAGTGAAATCTGGAGCAGTCGTATTCTTGATCTTGATCGGGACCGTCTTTAGCGCGCCGTCCCTCTTGGCGCAGACGGTGAAGCTCGGCACCGTCGCGCCCGAAGGCTCTCCCTGGCATCTGATCCTTCGCGACATGGGCGAGGCGTGGAGCAAAGCCAGCGGCGGAAAAATCCAACTGCGCATCTACGCCGGCGGAACCTCCGGCGACGAGCCGGACACGGTGCGCAAGATCCGCGTCGGCCAGCTCCACGCGGGCATGTTGACCGTCCAGGGGCTCACGCAGATCGTTCCCGACGTTCAGGCGCTCCAAATGCCGCTCCTCCTCAGCTCGTATGACGAGCTGGACTACGTCAAAGAACGCATGGCCCCGAAGTTCGAAGCGATGTTCGAGGCCAAAGGCTTCAAAGTTTTAACCTGGGGGGAAGCGGGCTGGGTTTATTTTTTCACGCAAAAGCCCGTGGTTCGTCCGGAAGATTTGAAACCGCTCAGAATCTTCGC
>JBGQBP010000427.1:0-2212 GCA_041494945.1 Binatia bacterium
AGATTTTGGCGCGCCGATGGACGTGTTGTGGTTCCGTCTCTCCCGAAAGCCGCGCGATCCTTCGCAGACGATGGGGCGCTTCGATGCCGGGCGGATCTTCATCTCGATCAATCGCGGCGATTATTGGCAGTGCGGCTTCGTGATAACCAAGGGCCAATATGAAGAAGTTCATCGGCGCGGGCTGGAGGCCTTCCGTAACAACGTGGCCGAGCTTGCGCCCTACGCGGAAGACCGCGTCGCGGAGCTGCGCGATTGGAACGACATAAAATTGCTGACGGTCCGCGTCGATCGATTGACCGAATGGTTTCGTCCCGGTCTTTTATGCATCGGGGACGCCGCGCACGCGATGTCGCCGGTCGGAGGTGTCGGCATCAACCTGGCGATTCAGGACGCCGTGGCCGCAGCGAATATTCTCGCGGCGCCGCTGCGCGAAGGAGGATTGGCCGTCGAACATTTGCGTCGGGTGCAGAAGCGGCGCGAGTTTCCGACGCGCGTGACGCAATGGCTCCAACTGGCGATGCAGCGCCGGATCATCGCGCGGATCCTGGACGATGCGAAGCCGGTGAAGCCGCCGCTTGTGCTTCGGCTCATGGGATATTACCCCGTCCTGCGCCGCATTCCCGCCCGCCTCATCGGCATCGGCATCCGTCCCGAGCACGTTGGCTCTGTATTGACATAAAAATCCGTTGTGCCGACAATGACGGCATTTAACTTCTAGCGCGCCGAAGGGAGGGCACCGTGGATTTACAGGTCGAAGACCCGGTCGAGTGCTTTCATTGCAAGAGATCCTTTCCTCTCGATCAGATGATTTCGGGCGAGCTGATACGCCAAGGCGTCGCGGAGATCATCAAAAAACGCAGCCCGGACTGGGACGCGTCGCGAATGCTCTGTCCCGATTGCCTGAATCTGTTTCGCTCCGAATACGTCGAAGACGCGCTGGAAGACGAGCGCGGCGAGCTGTCGCGGTTGGACATCGAAGTGCTCCGGAGCCTCAAGGATCAGGAAACCGTGACCGAGAACTTGAACCTCGCGTTCGAGAAAGATCTGACGCTGGGCCAGCACGTCGCCGATCGCGTCGCCGACTTCGGCGGCAGTTGGACGTTCATCATCATTTTCTTCGTCGTCCTCGTCCTCTGGATGGCGGTGAATACGTCGTATATTTTGACCAAGCCCTTCGACTCCTTCCCTTTCATCCTTCTGAATCTCGTGCTCTCGTGTCTTGCCGCGATTCAGGCGCCGATCATCTTGATGAGCCAGAACCGCCAGGAAGCGCGGGACCGGCTGCGCTCCGAGCACGATTATCAGGTGAACTTAAAGGCTGAATTGGAGATCCGCCACCTGCACGAGAAAGTCGACGTGCTCATGAAGCACCAATGGCAGAAGCTCCTCGAAGTCCAACAAATTCAAATGGACCTGATGCGGGAGATGGTTGACAAAAAAACGAGGGAGTGAGGAGGCGACCATGAGCAACGTTACGATCGGCTTCATCGGTCTGGGCATCATGGGCAAGCCCATGGCGCGAAATCTTTTGAAGGCGGGATATTCGCTCGTCGTACACAGCCGCAGCCGACCGCCGGTAAACGAGCTGGCGAAGGAAGGCGCCGAGACCGCGGCAAGCTCCGAAGAAGTCGCGGCGCGTGCCGAGGTTGTGATCACGATGCTGCCGGACTCGCCGGACGTCGAACTGGTCTATGCCGGAGAGCGCGGCGTGTTCACCGGCGCGAAGCCCGGCACGCTCTTGATCGACATGTCGAGCATCTCGCCGGTGGTGACGCGGAAGCTGGCGCTGGAAGCCGAGCGACGCGGGCTGGACATGATCGACGCGCCCGTAAGCGGCGGCGAAGCGGGCGCGATCGGCGCGGCGCTGTCGATCATGATCGGCGGCAAGGCCGCGGCGGTCGAGCGCGCGATGCCGATCTTTCAAGCGCTGGGAAAAAACATCGTTCACGTCGGTGAGGCCGGCGCGGGACAGGTGGCAAAAGCGGCGAATCAGGTGGTCGTCGGAATCACGATCGCGGCGGTGAGCGAGGCGTTGGTGCTGGCCGCGAAAGCGGGCGTCGATCCGGCGAAGGTGCGCCAGGTTTTGCTCGGCGGCTTCGCGCAGTCGAAGATTCTAGAAGCGCACGGCCAAAAAATGCTCGAGCGCAACTTCAAGCCCGGCTTCCGCATTCGCCTGCACGAGAAAGATTTGAAGATCGCTCTCGCGACCGGA
>JBGQBP010000428.1:0-2204 GCA_041494945.1 Binatia bacterium
CACCGACCTCCTGAGAGACGAGCGGGGAAATGTTGCCGGCGCCGTGGGAATTGACGGGCGAACCGGAGAGTTTCATATCCTTCGCGCCAAAGCGACGATCGTCGCCACCAACAGCGTGACCTTCCGGGCGGGATTTGCCCGCGACCTCACGGGGACGGGCCCGATCCTCGCCTACCAGGCCGGTGCGGCGGTCACCAACGCCGAATTTGGATACCTGAGGCCGGCGACGCCGAAATTTTACTTCGAGGGCATTACCTTTGCCATCCAGGACGGCGCCAGGTTCGTCAACTCCGCCGGCGCGCCTTTCATGAAAAAATACGAACCCGATTGGTCGGACGAGGCCGATGTCCAGCTCATCAGCAAGGCGATGGTCATGGAAAAGAAAGCCGGCAACGCGCCGCTTTATCTCGACATGTCGCGCATTCCCGAGGAGAAGAGAGAAGACTATCTTCACAGTTCGGTCGCCTGGATGGATTATTTCTACAAAAAACTCGGCAATCGGGCGCGCATCGATATGTTCGGAAGGACTGAATACTTTCCCTTCTACCAGATGACCAAGATGGCTATTAAGACCGACTCCGGCTGCCGTGCGAGCGTTCCGGGGCTGTTCGCGGCAGGTCTTGCCCAGGCGAGCTGCGCGACCCATTTTGCGGGATTCCATATCGGCGCCTGCAACGGAACGGGATGGATCGCCGGCCGAAGCGCGGCCGCCCTCGCGCGGGAGAGCAAAGCTCCCGCCCTCGATGAAGCGGAGGTCGAGTTACTCAAGCGCAGGATTCGCGGCGGTTTTGGCGACGCCGCCGGGAAGTCGGAGGATGACCTTCTCTTCGAGCTTCAAAAATTGATTTTTCGTTATGACGTTTCGATTTTAAAGACTGAAGGAAGACTATCCGCAGCGCTCGGGGAATTGGGGGGTATCGAGGAAAAGCTCACCGGGACCAAAGCGTCCCATACCCATGGGTTTGTGCGGCTGCGCGAGACCGAGGCGATGGTCATCGCAGCGAAGCTTATTTTCACCGCCTCCCGCGTGCGCCACGAAAGCCGCCTGAGCCACATCAGAGAGGATTATCCCGGACGGGATGACCGGAATTGGCTCCGGTGGGTGTTGATACGGCGGCAAGGCGATCAACCTCAGATTTCTACCGAACCGATCGCGACCCCTCTCGTGCCGGCGCCGAACGGAAATTCACAATAGGAGTAGCCCGTGGATAATCGGCCATGACCCTGATTTTGAACAATGAAGAGGTCGAAAAGGTCCTTACGATGGACGACTGCCTTGAAGTACTGGAGGAAGCGTTCAAGGACCTCGGACGAGAGGCGGCGGTCAATCAAATCCGGGTCCACACTTACGTCTCCATGGAACAGTCCGAGACTTCCTATCGACTGAAGACTATGAACGGCGCGGTGCCGCGTTACGGCGTCATGGCGCTTCGGATCGCCTCGGACGTTGTTCATTTTCCCAAGATCGCGGGGTTGATTCGACAGGAAAAAGTAGCCGCCGCGCCGGGAAAGAAGTTCGTCGGTCTGGTGCAATTATTCAGTCTCGCAACCGGCGAGCCGCTGGCGATCATTCAGGACGGGTACCTGCAAGCGATGCGCGTCGGCGCGACCAGCGCGCTGGGAGCGAAATACCTGGCTCGTAAAGACGCGCGCGTGCTCGGTCTTTTCGGCTCGGGACTTCAGGCTGCCAATCACATCTTCGCCTTTTCGAAGGTGCGCAATCTGGAGAAAGTCAAAGTTTTCAGCCCGAATGCGGAACACCGAAAGAGGTTTGCGGCTAAATGGCAGGAGAAGCTTGGCATTCCGGTCACCGCCGAGGACAGTCCGGAAAACGTCGTGAGGGGCTCCGATATGGTGATGTCCTCAACCAACACTAACGAACCGACGTTCAACGGGGAATGGCTCGAAGCGGGGACGCACGTGGGATCCATCGTCAACAGCGACGAATCCGTCAAGCGTATCGAGTTGGATGCCGTGACCTTGAAACGGGCCGATCTCATAATTATCAATTCGCGGCAACAGGCCGAATACGCCGGGCAGTCCGATTTGCTCGATCCCATCAAGCGTGGAGAGTTTACCTGGGACAAAGTTCATGAGTTGAGCAAGCTTCTGGTCGGCGCTGTTCCCGGACGGACCGATGACAAGCAAATAACCCTGTACAAGAACAACGTCGGGATGGGCATTCAGTTCGCCGCGGTCGGAGC
>JBGQBP010000429.1:0-2187 GCA_041494945.1 Binatia bacterium
ACTACGGATCTGGGGGTTGGGGGTTCAAATCCCTCCGGGCGCGCCAGATTTCCAGATCAACACCGTGTCCCTTCTAAATCGTAATCCTCAAACCCGTTGCGGCAAGGCGCCGGCGCTTCTAGTGCTCATCGGCCTGGTTGCGGCGTCTTGCGCCCCCGCTCTTACTCCGGCCCAGAGCGAGGAAGCGCACCAGAAATTTGCCGAGTATCAGCTCGCCGCGGCGGTCGTATCGCGCACTCAGACGTGTTTCGAGACGATAATGCCGGAGCTTCGGGCGATGATCGACGGAGGCGAGGACGGCCTGACGGAAAAGCAATTTGCCGCAAAATGGGGACTTGAGAGATTCGACCCCAATACGGGGTTCAACGACGCATGGGCCGCTTGTGTCGGTAAGCCGGGTTTGAAGGAACTCGGTATCCGAGACAATGAAACTCCTCTTAGTTTCCTGGACCGCAAGCGCGATGAATGGAATCAGGCTGCGCAGCCGGGCGCGGTAGAAGCTCCATCCCGAAAGAATGCTGCCAAACGGTAACACCGGCGGAAAAAATTACACTGTTTTGTCTTTAATTAGGCAAAAATGTGCTCCATTGCCATCGGTAGTGGTAGTGGCGAATAGAAAATTCAAGGCTAATTTGGAATTTCATCCTTGGCACAAATCATGCTGCTCCCACGCTCAGAGGACGATCATTATGCTTGGGGACAAGCTACGCCACCTTCTCTTGCGGCTCAGAGTTCGCTTCCTGGTTTGGTCTTACAATCATCGTCTGCGCCGCCACAAGTCGGTTTTGTAGCGATCTCAGGCCATTCAGCGTTTATAGCGCGTAACTACCGGTTCGCGTTCTACAGCCACTCCGTCCGCCGCATCATCCCAATCTGCTGAAAGCGATATTTCTTGACAGCTCGCGCAGCGAGCACCACAATAGCCAAGTCTGGTGGACAAAGGAGGTTCCCTTTATGCCTGAGATCGAACGGACAGCATGCTTCAAGGGAGATGCGGCGGTCGCGCGCTTGCGCGCCACCGTTCACGCGAAATCGGCCAACTATTATGCGATGTACTCGAGCGTGCTCGGCGGAATCGTCACCGAACCGGCGCTGATGGTCTTGCCTCTCGACGATCACATGGTCCACCGCGGCCACTCGGTCTTCGACACGGCCATTCTGGCAAACGGCATGCTCTACCAGCTTGATCAGCACCTGGAGCGTCTGGTGCGCTCTGCGGCGATGGCCCGCATCCCTCTGCCGTTTCCGCGCGAGAGATTGCGCCAGATCGTTATCGACACGGCGGCAGCCGGCGCGCGCCGCGATGCGTCGGTGCGCTATTGGCTCTCGGCCGGACCCGGCGGGTTCGGACTATCGCCCGCGGAGTGCGTCGGCAGCAGCTTTTATGTCGTGATCTTCGGCGCGGAGTTTTATCCCGAGTCGGTTTATAGCGAAGGGCTCAAGGTCGTGACCAGCACCGTTCCGATCAAGCCGCCGTTTTTTGCGCGGGTGAAATCGACCAACTATCTTCCGAACGTGCTGGTGGTGCTCGAAGCGAAAGATCACGGCGCCGACAACGGCATCTTCATCGACGGACGCGGCATGGTGGCCGAGGGCTCGAACATGAACGTCGCGTTCGTCACCCGCGAGCGGGTGTTTCGCCATCCGCCGTTCGATGCGATTTTATCCGGGATCACCGTGCAGAGGATATTGCAGATGGCGCAGCGCCTCGCGCAGGAAGGGGAACTCCGCGATATCCGGGTCGGCGATGTTTCGGTGGCCGAAGGCCGTGAGGCGGCTGAGATGATGTTGATCGGCAGCTCGGTGAAAGTGGCGCCCGTCGTCCAGTGGGACGGCCGACCCGTCGGTGAGGGCAGGCCGGGCCCGATCACTAAGAAACTACTCCAGCTTTGGCGCGAAGATGTCCATAGCGCCGCCGACCAGTTGATCCCCGTGCCTTACCTTAAAGGGTAAGGTCAG
The DNA here is from genome assembly GCA_041494945.1 of Binatia bacterium. Taxonomy (GTDB): domain Bacteria; phylum Desulfobacterota; class Binatia; order UBA9968; family UBA9968; genus JAJPJQ01. The sequence continues at coordinate 1,960 of JBGQBP010000429.1, forward strand.
CCCGTCTACTTGGGTTTGCCGCCGCTGCCGTCAGGCTCTCTTATCTCAGGAGGATCGAGTTTGTCAGCGCCGGATGGAGCTGCGAGTTTCATAGCCGTTGCCGCCGTTGCCCCTTTTGTTGGCGCATTCTTTGTCGAGGCTACAGCAGTGGGACACGACGTCGCAAGACCGGTGACGGTGCTGAAGCAAATGCTAACGGTAGCCAAAAGGGTGTTCGATACAAGCCCT
>JBGQBP010000430.1:0-2174 GCA_041494945.1 Binatia bacterium
ATCCGCGAGCACATCCGATTTCTCACGAGCTGCCTCACGCTCCGCCCGGGAGATCTCATCACGACCGGCACGCCCGCGGGCGTGAAGAAGCTCGCCGACGGCGACCGGCTCAAGGGCAGCATCGAAAAGATCGGCTCGATGGAGCTTCGCGTCGCGGCGGAGAAGTAGTCGTTTCATTCCACAAAGGGTTCGTATGATCCACACGCGCATCTGCGATCTCCTCGGCATCGCCCATCCCGTCGTTCTCGGCGGCTTGGGCGGAGCGACGTCGGCGCCGCTTGTCGCGGCGGTCTCGAACGCCGGCGCCTTCGGCACGCTCGGAACCTCCGGTATCAATGCCGCGCAGATCGGAGCGGAGGTCGAGGCGATCCGCCGCGCGACAACGAAGCCCTTCGGCATCAATCACCTGCTCTTCGAGATCGACGAGGAACGTTTCGCCGCCACTCTCCAGGCGCAGCCCGCCGTCGTCGCTTTCGCCTGGGCCCGCGCCGATCAGGATTTGCATGCTTACGTTCAGCGCGCGCACGACGCCGGATGCAAGGTCATGTTCATGGCCGGCGAGGTGCCTGAGACGGTGCGTGCGGCGGAGGCGGGCGCCGACGTGATCGTCGCGCAAGGAACCGAGGCCGGCGGCCACGTCGCCTGGATGGCGGCGATGCCTCTGGTACCGATGGTCGTGAAAGCCGTGGCGCCGTTGCCGGTGCTCGCCGCGGGCGGCATCGCCGATGGACACGGGCTCGCCGCGGCTCTCGCTCTGGGCGCCGACGGCGTTCTTCTCGGCACACGCCTGATGGCGACGAACGAGTCGCCCATTCACCCGAACTTCAAGCAAGCGATCGTGCGCAGCAACGGCCACGACACCTTATTGACGGAAATCCCGGACCTCGCCTCGGGCCGCGTGTGGCCGGGAGCGATGTCGCGCGCTTTGCGAAATCGTTTCATCGAGCGCTGGGCTGGGCGCGAGTGGGCGCTCCGGCGGGACCAGCGAGAAGCGGCCAAGGCGGTGCTCGAGGCGCGGCGCGCCGGCGACGCCGACAACGCCTCCCTTCTCATCGGGCAGGACGCGGGGCTGATCGATTCGATCGCGCCCGCGGGTGAGATCATCGAGACGATGGTCGCGCAAGCGGAGAAAATCATCCAGGAGCGTTTAAGCAAGCTGGTGCGCAGCCGGTGACGCGTTTGTCGCCCGCGCCCCGCTGCGCAGCGACGCGCAAGGAGACAATTTAATGGCTTGCAGAAGCTTGGTTGCTCTTCTGTTGGCAGCTTCTTGTTTGCTGTTTTCTCCCCCCGGCGCCTCTGCCGAAGTCGTCACGATCCGTCACGGCACGACGGCGGCCATCAGCACGGAGAAAGTGATTCTCGCCCTCGCCAAAGACGCCGGCATCCTCAAGAAACACGAATTGGCCGTCGAAGTGGTCCTGATTACGAGCGGTGGAACTCTGGCCACGCAGGCCTTGGTGGGCCAGAGCCTGGATCTTTTGGCGACCGGCGCCACGCCTTTCCTTCACGGCTACATCGAGGGAGCCGACATCAAGATCATCGGTGGAGTGAACAATCGCTTTCCTTACACCTTTATGGCGCGCAGCAACATTTCGACTCCAGCGCAGCTCAAGGGCAAAGTCGTCGGCATCACGCGCTTCGGCAGCATCGACGAGCTCGCGACAAGAATGGCGTTGTCGCAGTTTGGACTGAATCCAAAAACCGACGTGAAAATCATCCAAGTCGGAGGCTCGGCCAGCCGGCTGGCTGCGCTTCAGTCGGGCAGCATCGACGCCTCGGCTCTGGTCTCGGGCTATAGCGATGTCGGGCGCAAGCTCGGCCTCAACGTTTTGATGGATCTCGCCGAAAGGGAGATTGAATATCAGATGACGGCGATCGTGGCGCGCAGCGACTTCCTCAAGAGCCGGAGCGACCCTGTCAGGCGTTTTATGCGGGCCTATCTCGAGGGGATTCGCTACTACAAAACCCATCGTGATGAAGCGATCAAAAAGGCCATGGAAGCTCTCAAGACGGACGATCGGCAACTGGCTGAAACAGACTACAACACCCGTTCGCGCGCTCTGCCTGACGACGGTAAGCCGACACTGAAAGGTTTGCAATTAGCCATCGACGAGCTGGCGAAAGAAAACCCAAAAGCCAAAAACGTCACGCCCCAGCAACTCATAGACTTGAGC
>JBGQBP010000431.1:0-2172 GCA_041494945.1 Binatia bacterium
AGGAGTATCGCGAGAAAATGAAAGAGGAGCAGCAGGTCGTCATTCGTATCAAGATCGAAAAAGTAAACGCCAGTCGTTAGCCGAGCCGCGGCTCGTCCATTTTTATGAACTCCATGGACCCATTGTGTGCGGTGGAAAACCTACTGTCAAAAGGGAATTTAGCCTAAGCGCGTAAAGCCCGACGGGCGTCGCAAAAGAATTTTCACGCCGGGGTAGACAGAGGGGGTGCGATGGTGTATGGTGTAATTCCTAGTTCAGTATAAGGCCTTCTGAAAGAGGACAGCAAAAGCAAGGCCTAAACAGTCTCTCCTTGTGAAACGATACCTAAGGAAAATCCGGCCAGAGCGTGGTTCTCATCAAGTTCTCCATGTTCTACTCCCGTTCGGTAGCCAGTTCCAGGTGACAGACCATAACATCTCTCATAGGAGGAGAACATGGGTAATAAATTATATGTAGGCGGTCTGCCTTATTCCATAACGGAAGGGCGGCTGCAGGAAATCTTCGAGGCGCACGGGACGGTGGAATCCGCCCGCGTGATTTCGGATAAATTCACGGGCCAATCGCGGGGCTTCGGCTTCGTCGAGATGAGCTCGGGTGGGGAAGCCCAGAAAGCGATCGAGGCCTTGAACGGCACTCAGCTCGACGGGCGCACGCTGGTCGTCAACGAGGCCAAGCCGCAGGAGCGCCGCGAAGGCGGGGGCGGGGGCGGCGACCGGGGCGGAAACAGAGGCGGCGGTGGGGGCGGCGGACGCAACCGCTGGTAGTTTCTCTACCGAAATAAACTAAAAAAGGGGCAACCGGCCGGGTTGCCCCTTTTTTTGCCCGCTGCTTCGCATCTTTTTGTCTTTCACCGGCGATTCACTATAATTCCGAGAGGACGCTCAAAGCATGACGGTTCCGCCGGAGATAAGCTGGAGCCTGGAAATCGGCTCCGGCGTGCTGTGGACGCTGGTCTACATCCTGAGTGAAAGCCGCGCGTTTGCCGCGGGACTAGCCAACCGGTAGACTAAAATCGTGAACGGTAAAAATAAAAACAGTCGCGGCGGAAAAACCGGCCGCAGCGCCGCGCCGGCGGAAAAAAGCGGCAAGCGCAAGATCCTGCTGCTCGACGGCCACTCGCTTGCGTACCGCGCTTTCTTCGCCCTGCCCGACACGCTCGTCACTTCATCCGGGCAGGTGACCAACGCGGTCTATGGCTTCACCGCGATGCTCATCAAGCTCTTTGCCGACGAGCGGCCGGACGCCGTCGTCGTTTGTTTCGACAAGGGGGCGCCGCAGTTCCGGCTCGACCGCTACGCGGAATACAAAGCGGGACGCCCCGAGACGCCCGACAAATTCCGCCAGCAGCTCCCGTTGATCCGCGAGGTACTGGAGGCGCTTCGGATTCCCATGTTCCAGCTCGAAGGTTACGAGGCCGACGATCTCCTGGCGACGCTGGCCAAACATTGCGGCGCGGAGGGCTGCGAGATCGTGATCGTGACCGGCGACCGCGACATCTTGCAACTGGTCCGCGACGGCGTTTCCGTCATCATGACGCGGCGCGGCATCTCCGACGTCATCCGTTACGACAGGCCGATGGTGCTCGAGCGCTATGGCGTTGCGCCGGATCAATGGATCGATTTTGTCGCGCTCAAGGGCGAAACCTCGGACAACCTGCCGGGTATTCCCGGCGTCGGCGACAAGACCGCCGCGCAGCTCGTCAATAAATACGGCGACATCGAGCAGGTGATCGCCCACGCGGACGAGCTCACGCCGAAACTGCGCGAGGCGCTCAAGACGCACGCGGATCAGGTGCGGATCAACAAAGAGCTCGGGCGCTTGCTCGACGACGTGCCGCTGGAACTCGACCCGGCAAAAATTTATCTGGAGCCCTGGGATGAAGAGAAGGTCCGCAAGCTCTTCACCGCGCTCGAATTTCCTACGCTGCACGAACGCTTGAAGGCGCTCAAGATCCACGCCGCGGCTGCCGTCACTGTGCCGGCGCTCGCTCTCAAATCCGTCTCCGATCTTGCTTCGGAAGCGGATCTTCGCCAGGGCGCAGCCGTGGCGCTCGCCTGGAGCGAAAATTGGCTCGCGCTCAGCGACGCGCCCGGTGAAGCGCGCGTTCTGCCGCTGGCGGACGCATTCCGGCGGCTCTCCGGCTTTTTTAAAAATCCCGATTGGAGGAAGATC
>JBGQBP010000432.1:0-2160 GCA_041494945.1 Binatia bacterium
AGGGCCGCTCATCGTTTTACTCATTCAGCTCCTTCTCTATGTCATCCTGAACCCGGTACCGGAGCTGATCTATCAAAGCCGCGTTTCGGGACTCGCGCTGCTGTCGGCGAGCTATGAGTTCATCCTCGAGAACTGGATCGAATGGTTCGCGCCCAACGTGTCGATCACCGCCGCGGCTTATGTATTGTTGGGTTGGCTGGACGTACCGGCGGCGTATCTGCCCTCTTTCTTCCGCTTCTTTTTTCTCTTTGCTATTTTCGGCCTTCTTCTAACGTTCCTGATGATCTTTCGCGGCCTGCTGTTTTCCGAGCTCGCCGGCTCGACGCGGCGGAGCCGGGCGTACCGCTACCGCGCTGGGGCGTCGGAGTAAGTACACGGCTCACGAAGATTTGTTTTCCGCCTTCATCCCCGTCAGTTGCCGCCACCGCCCTTTGAACCAATTGTAACCGCGCCGTCCGGCGAGATAAATTCCGGCGCTGAAAGCCGCCCAGCTCACGATGGAGGCGGCGGCGATCACGGCAATTTTCATTTGCGCCGACAATGGCAGAAGAAGTATGACGATGAAGGCCGGATAGACCAGGAAGCTGACGGCGATCAAGCCGACGCCGCCGAGGAAGCGCGCCCGTTTCTCGGCGGGCACGGGGGGTCGGGTCAGATCCGGGAATTTCATCCTTCTCAAGGATAACATGTTTCTCGTTTCGCGTCGCCTCCAGAAGCCGCCGAACAATTCATGATCCGTTGCTTGACACTGCCTCCGCCTTCGTGGTCAGCTACAGCCGCAAACTAAAAAAGCCACAAGAAAAAAAGTAAAAAACGGAAGCAAAAGCAAAAGATGAAGGAGGTTTTATGAAGCGCTGGTCATTACTGTCGTTGATGTTCGCGCTGTGTCTGACGGCGAGTTCGCTCCACGCCAAAGAGGTCGTGATCGTCACTTCGTTTCCAAAGGAGCTGTTCGAAAATTATAAAAAGGCCTTCGAGGCGAGATATCCCGGCACCACCATCGTCATCAACAGCAAGCAGACCAACGCCGGCGTCACGTATTTGCGCGAGACGAAGGCGAAGCCCGAGGCGGACATCTTCTGGGTCAGCGCGCCGGACGCGTTTCAGACGCTGAAAAACGACGGCCTGCTGGAAAAGTACGCGCCGCCGAAAGAAATCATGGCGAAAATTCCGGCCAAGATCGGCAATTTTCCCGTGCACGACGCCGACGGGACTTATTTCGGATTCGCCATCAGCGGCTACGGCCTCATGTGGAATAAAAATTATCTGTCGGCCAACAAGCTCGCCGCGCCCAGGGAATGGACCGACCTCGCGAGCGCCAAGTATTTCGGCCATCTCGTCATCAGCGCCCCGTCGCGCAGCGGCACCACGCATCTCACGATCGAGACGATTCTCCAGGCGTACGGCTGGGAAAAAGGGTGGAATCTTCTCTTGAACGCCGGCGGCAACATGGGCGCGATCACCGAGCGCAGCTTCGGCGTGCCGGAGGCGGTGATCAGCGGGCAGTACGGCATCGGCGTCGTGATCGACTTCTTCGGCCTCTCGGCCATCGCCAGCGGACAGCCGGTCGATTTCGTCTATCCCTCGCTCACGTCCGTCGTGCCCGCGAGCGTCGCGATCGTCAAGGGCGCGCCCAACATGGAGGGCGCAAAAACTTTCGTCAATTATCTATTAAGCGAGCCGGGGCAGATGCTCCTCTTCTCGCCCGACATCGCGCGCTTGCCCGTCATGCCCGATCTCTACGCCAAGGGGCCGGCGAACTATCCGAATCCGTTCAAGACGAAAATGGGCGGCGTGGACTTCAACGACCAGCTCGCCTCCGGCCGGCGCGACATCGTCAACTCGCTCTACGACCACGTCATCACCTTCCGCCACAAAGAATTAAAAGACGCCTGGGCGGCGATCTACAAGGCGGAAGAAGCGGCGGCGAAAATTAAAGCGCCGAAAATCAATGACGAGGCGCGCAGCCTGATTGCCGAGGCGCGTAAGCTCGCTTCGCAAGTCCCGATGGACGAAAAAAAGGCGAGCGATAAAGAGATCGTGAAAGGCTTCCAGGGGAAATCGGGACTCAAGGCCCAGATGGAGACCGAGTGGGAAAACGCCGCCCGGGCGAACTACGCCAAGGCCAAAGAGCTGGCGGACAAGGCGGCGGGGCTGGCG
>JBGQBP010000433.1:0-2156 GCA_041494945.1 Binatia bacterium
GGGAACGGTAATCAAGGTTCGCGCTTCCCACGGTCGCCCATATGCCATCCACGACCATGGCTTTAGTGTGCATGAGAGCCGGCTGATATTCGTATATTTCAACCCCTCCGAGCAGGAAAGGGCCTAAGCCGCCATGGCTCGCCGAAGAGGTCGTCGCATGGTCGCCTTTTTCCGGAGTGAGCACCACCACCTTCACGCCCCTTTTCACGGCGTTAATCAACGCCTCTTCGATCGAGTCATCGGGGAAGAAATAGGGGTTCGCGATGTGGATGCTTTTTTGTGCCGACGTGATGGAGAGCAGGAATAGCAGGTAGGTCCCGAAGCTGCCGCCCAGAGGCGAGCTTTTGACTATTTGCGCATAAGCCGTTCCCTGCAAATTGAGCGCTGGAAAATAGGCGCCGTCGCCAAGCACATTCCCTGTCGTTCTCCGCCAACTCTCGACGAAGGCGGCCTGCAGTTGTTGGACAATGGGCCCTTCGACTCTTACGTCCGTTTGGCGCCAGTGCTCCGCGGTCCGTCCGTCGCCGGTCCAGGCGTCGCTCAACCCGTGCCCGCCGGTAAAACCAATTTTTCCATCGATCACAAGAATGCGACGATGGCTGCGATGATTATAATTTAAAAACTCCCACGGCGTGAGTAATTGATATATCTTGACGCGCTGGAACAACTCCATATCGCAACCCGATTTTTTCCACAGATCCCGGATATCTTGAGGCAAACTGCCGCCGCCGAGCGAGTCGATCAATATTTTCACCTGGACGCCGGCGCGGCAGCGCTCGGCGAAGGCTTCGGCAATCTCATGGGCAATGGCGCCGTCTTCAACGAAGTATTGCGCGTAGGTGATGCTTTTCTCGGCGCCGCGGATCGCTTGAAGCATCGCGGGAAATATCTGATCGCCATTGAACAAGAGCTCGACCCGATTGCCGCTTATGATCGACGCGTCCGTGTGTGCCGATATAGTGGCATAAAAGGACGCTTCGCCGAGGACAATATGCGGCATATCCTTGATCGGCGTAATGATTGCGCAGCCGGAAAGTAAGAGTAAAAGCAGAAACGAGCGCTGTACGGTTTTCATAAGGCTAAATTATATCCTGGTGACGGACATGTGACCGGCGCACCAGTTGTCTCCATAGCTAATCTATAACCGCTGCCGGATCGGGATTCTGTGCAATAATAGACACATTTAAAAAATGACCGCTACCAGAACCCGGCCTCAGATTGGCAGGAAAGGGCAGGCGTGATAAAGAAAACTCGTATCGCCCTGAAGGAGGAACCGAGATGAAAGCTGAGCCGCGGCCGAACTCGGCCCGGGACAAATTCCACGAGCGAATGCACGCGAATCACATGTACGGCCTCTGGGAGCTGGCGAGCCAGATGACGGCTCATCCCGAGCCGAAAGCGATCCCTTACATGTGGCCGTGGTCTTTCCTCGAGCCGATCGTCAAGGCGTCGGGTGAGATGGTGCCGGTCGGCGAGGAGCGGCGCGCCCTGCAGCTCTTCAATCCCGGCCTCGGCGGCCGCTGGGCGACGACGAACAACTTGATTGCCGCGGTGCAACTCCTTTTGCCCGGAGAGGTCGCCCGCGCTCACCGCCACACGCCGACGGCGATTCGCTTTATCATCGAGGGCGCCGGCGCTTATACCGCGGTCGATGGCGAGCGCGTTTACATGGCGCCGGGCGACTTGATTTTGACGCCGAGCTGGTCGTGGCACGACCACGGCAACGAGACCGACAAGCCCGTGCTCTGGATGGACGGGCTCGATATTCCATTGATCGCGTCGCTCGACGCGATGTTCTTCCAGTTCTATACGGCGTTGCAGGTTCCCGCGACGCGCCCGGCCAACGATTCCAAACATCTCCACGGCCACGCGCATCTCGGCCCCACGTGGGTGAAAGAAAAATCGCAGGCGTCGCCGCTGCTGCTCTACTCGTGGGACCGGACGCGCGAAGCACTCGACACGCTGCGCGATCAGGAGGGCAGTCCTTTCGACGGCATCGCGCTTGAATATCGCCACCCGCAGACCGGCGGGCCCGTCATGCCGACGATGGCTTGCTGGATTCAGCTCCTTCGGCCCGGCGAGCGCACGCTCGCGCACCGCCACACCGGCAGCGCGGTTTACCACGTCGTACAGGGCCAGGGCGAGACCGTGATCGA
>JBGQBP010000434.1:0-2146 GCA_041494945.1 Binatia bacterium
AAGAATCTGCTGCCCGCGCGGCGTATGAACCACCTCCGGATGGAACTGGACTCCGAAACGGCGCCGCTCCGGATCGGCGAACGCGGCGATGGGAGAATTCCGGCTGTGGGCCAGGATCGGCCAGCCTTTCGGCGCGGCGCTCATCTTGTCGCCGTGGCTCATCCATACGCGTGTCGCGTCGCTCCGGGTAAAGCCGTGAAAAAGATCGGTGTCGTCGTCGATTACAAGATCCGCCGGGCCGTATTCGCGACGCTCGGCGCGCGCGACCTCGCCGCCGGCGGCGAGATTGATCATCCCCATGCCGTAGCAGATACCGAGAAAAGGAGCGTCAAGATCGAAGAGCGGCGCTTCTACTCTGGGCGCGTCCTGCTGGTAGACGCTCGCCGGCCCTCCGGAGAGGATAATGCCCTTCGGTTTTAACTCGCGAATTTTTTCCAGGGGCAGATTGAACGGATGAATCTCGCAGTAAACGTTGGCCTCCCGCACTCGGCGGGCGATCAGTTGCGTGTACTGAGAGCCGAAATCGAGAATGAGAATCATGACTGGAAAGGCAACGTGTAATGTAGGGGCAGGTTTGAAACCTGCCCCTACGCCCTCGCGCCTATTTTTACGCTCTATAGTTCGGCGCTTCTTTGGTGATGAACACGTCGTGGACGTGTCCTTCTTTGAAGCCGGCCAGGGTGATCCGTATAAAGCGCGCCTTGGCTCTCAGATCCGCGACGGTCCTGCAGCCGAGATAACCCATCCCGGCGCGCAGCCCGCCGACGAGCTGATGTATATTAAAGGACAGGGAGCCTTTGTAGGGGACCTGGCCTTCGATCCCTTCGGGAACGAGCTTCGCTTCTTCATCCACGTCGGCCTGGCCGTAGCGGTCCTTGCTGCCCTCTTTCATGGCGCCCAGAGAGCCCATGCCGCGATAAACTTTGTAGGTTCTTCCTTGATAGAGAACCGTCTCGCCGGGGCTCTCCTCGGTGCCGGCGAACAGGCTGCCGATCATCACCGTGTGAGCTCCGGCGGCCAATGCTTTGGTGATGTCGCCGGAATATTTGATGCCGCCGTCCGAGATGACCGGCGTGTTGTGCCGCGCCGCGGCTTTGGCGCAGCTCGCGATCGCCGTGATTTGCGGCACGCCGACTCCCGAGACCACGCGCGTGGTGCAAATCGAGCCGGGACCGACGCCGACTTTGACGCCGTTGACGCCCGCTTCGATGAGCGCCGAAGTCCCTTCTTCGGTAGCCACGTTGCCGGCGAGAAGATTCAGATCGGGATAATGGCGGCGGATAAAGCGCACGGCGTCGAGGACGTTCTTGGAGTGGCCATGCGCCGTGTCCACGACGATCACGTCCACACCGGCGCGCACCAACGCCTCCACTCTCTCCTCGGAGTCCGGTCCCACGCCGATCGCGGCGCCTACCCGCAAACGTCCGCCCTCGTCCTTGCACGCGAATGGGAACTGGGTTTTCTTCTCTATATCTTTGACCGTAATCAAACCTTTGAGCTGGAGTTTTTCATCGACGACCAAGAGTTTTTCAATTCTGTGGCGGTGCAGCGTCTCTTTGGCCTCGTCGAAATCGACGCCCAGCCGCGCGGTAACGAGATTCTCCTTGGTCATCACTTCCGAGACCGGACGGTCGAGGCGCTTTTCGAAACGCAGATCGCGGTTGGTCAGGATGCCGACGAGCCGGCCATGCTGGGTGACGGGCAGACCCGAGATGCCGTACTTGTGCATGATCTCCCGGGCCTCGGCGATTTTCTGATCGGGCCGCACGGTGATCGGGTCGGTGATCATGCCGCTCTCGAACTTTTTTACTTTCTCGACCTGCGCCGCCTGCGCCGCGATCGGCATGTTGCGGTGGATAAAGCCCATGCCCCCTTCTTGAGCCATCGCGATAGCCGTGCGCGATTCCGTCACGGTGTCCATGGCGGAGCTGAGCAGCGGAATGTTCAACTCGATTTTTTCGGTGAGACGCGTCTTGATGTCGGTGTCGCGCGGCAACACGGCGGACTCGGCGGGTACCAGAAGCACATCGTCAAAGGTCAAGCCAAGCGGAAGGATTTCTTGATCAAACATGGCTCACCTCCGGAACAGAGTAAAAAAAAACCCAGACCTGGGCCTGGGTTTATTTCGACGATCAAAGCCGTTTTG
>JBGQBP010000435.1:0-2143 GCA_041494945.1 Binatia bacterium
GTAGTGGGCGGCCTTGCGGAACAGGTCATCGAAGTCCGCCCCGTAGGACATGAGACCGCCCTCATCGACAAACTCCTTCTGGAAGTAAATAGCCGGCAATCGATACTTGACGGCAAGCTCGACGATCCGCTTTCTTTCGGCGAAAAAGGGGGGATTGGCGGTCGTCATAATCGCGTTGACCTGCTTCTGCTTGGCGGTTTGAAAGGCGCTCTCTAACCCTTTGGCGTCGGGTTGAGTGTCTATCTCCTCCAATTTTAGTTTTAGTGCCTGAGCCGCAGGCCTGAGCTCTTTCAGTTGGGAGTCTTGGCCGCCCAGCGTCCGCAGAAGTCCAACTCGGGCAAGCTTGGGGACCGCGTCCTTGAGTACCTCCAGCCTTTTGCCACCCAGCTCGGGCGATAAACTCGCGAGCCCGGTGACGTTGCCTCCCGGCCGCGCCAGACTGGCAACCAAACCTGCAGCCACGGGGTCCCCAGCGTTCGCAATCACGATGGGTATGGTAGTAGTTGCTTTCTTTGCCGCTAACACAACCGGTCCCGCTGAGACCACGATCAGATCAACCTTGAGACGAACCAGGTCCGCCGCAAGCTCAGGCAGGCGCTCAGGCTTTTGCTCGGCAAATCGGTACTCGATGGTGAAATTCTTTCCCTCGATCCATCCAAGCTTGCTCAGCTCTTGCCGGAACGCGTCCACGAGGACCGCGATACCGGAAGCAGTGCTTGGATCGAGGAAACCTATGCGGAAGATTTTCCCTGTCTGCTGCGCCTCGGCGGGCGAGGCAGTTGCCAGCAAGACAGTTGTCAGCACCAAGAAAAGAGATTTTGTCTTCATCGTCTTCGCCCCTGCTTTTTTACTGACAACTGACCACTGGCAACCATCATTTGATCAGCTTACTCGCCCGGGCGAGCACCTCCGGCGGAATCGTGAGGCCGATCTGCTTCGCCGTCTTGAGATTTATCACCAGCTCGAACTTCGTCGGCTGCTCCACGGGAAGATCAGCAGGCTTGGCGCCCTTCAGGATTTTGTCCACGTAATATGCAACGCGCCGGTAGCTGTCCGCGAGGTCCGCCCCGTAGGACATGAGCCCACCGGTATCTACAGCTTCTCTGTTGCCGTACATCGACGGAAGCCGGCTCTTTAACGCAAAGCCCGCGATCCGTTTTTGGTTAGCACGCATTAGCGAGCCCCCGAGCACGTAGAGTCCATCCGGGCGTTGCTTATTCAGCGCTGTGAATACCCTATCGAAATCGTCCGCAGCTCCTACCTCCCAAGGCTGAATAGTCAACCGTAGCGCACGCGCTGCGACTGGGAGAACCTCTTTCACCTCGAGTACAGCGCTCGGAAGGGCCGGATCGTAGAGAACCGCGACGCGAGCAACTTTGGGAACCGCTTCTTTGAGCAGCTCCAACCGCTTCCCGCCTAGTTCTCTGGTAAGGAGAGAAACGCCGGTGACATTGCCGCCGGGACGGGCAAGGCTTTCAACATGGCCTGCCTCGCCAGGATCGGTCCCAGAGCCCATCATTACGATGGGAATCGTCTTGGTCGCATTCTTGGCCGCCGGGATCGTTATGTCTCCTGTTACCAAGATGATATCAACCTTGAGACGCACCAGCTCGGCGGCAAGCGCAGGGTGCCGATCGCGCTTCCCCTCCGCATAGCGGTACTCGGTGGCGATGTTCTGTCCTTCGATGTAGCCACGCTCGCGCAGAGCCAGCCGAATTGCCTCGGAACGGGTGGACTCACGAGCTGGCTCGAACGCCGATAGATACCCTATCCGAGGAACCTTCTTCGGCTGCTGCGCGTGGGCGGAGCCACTAAGCGCCAACAGCAAAGGGCAAAGCGCAAGGCGAATCAAGATCTTCCTCATGAATTGTTCTCCCGTGTTTTGCTGTGCTCTAGCTTATCCTTCAGCCTGAGGCTGATCCAATGTTCCGTCATTCCCGAACGCTTGTATCGGGAATCCAGGCGAGACGGGGACTGGACCCCCGATAAAAACATTCGGGGGTGACGCCTTTGGCAATCGAAAATCTAAAATTCTACCCGGCCAGCTCAAAGCACGGCAGCTTGATCTCCGGATTGTGCGTTTGTTCGTAGCGCACCTTCACTCGGTCGCCGATTTTTACATTTTCCTTATTTTCGCCGAGCA
>JBGQBP010000436.1:0-2137 GCA_041494945.1 Binatia bacterium
AGCGTGGATTACGATGGAGAATCCGAAGCGGAGCGCATCCGCAGGCGGGAGCGGAATTGGACGCCGGCCGTGCTTAAGATTAGAGTCTGATCGAAACCGATGCTGCGCCGCTGCGCGTGGGCCAGGACGGAGCTTTCCATCGAGTATCACGACAAAGAATGGGGCGTGCCGCTGCACGACGACCGCGCCCTTTTTGAATTCCTGATCCTCGAAGGCGCGCAGGCCGGCTTGAGCTGGGAGACGATTCTCAAGAAGCGCGACAACTACCGACGCGCGTTCGACCATTTCGACGCGCTCAAAGTCGCGAATTACGGCGAGGCCAAAGTAAACAAACTGCTCGCCGATCCGGGAATCATCCGCAACCGATTGAAGATCGCCGCGGCGATACAAAATGCCGCTGCTTTTCTTAAAGTCCAAAAGGAGTTCGGCAGCTTCGATCGCCATATCTGGAGTTTCGTCGGGGGCAAGCCGAGGAGAAATAGCTTTCGCACGCACAAAGAGGTCCCGGCGCGGACGGCGGAATCCGACGCGATGAGCAAGGATCTCTCGCGTCGCGGCTTCAAGTTCGTCGGCCCGACCATCTGCTACGCCTTCATGCAGGCCGTGGGAATGGTGAACGACCACGCGGCCGGTTGTTTCAGGCGCTGGGAGCTTGCATCGTTGCCGAAGGACCCTTAGCATGGTCGTTGCGAGAGGAACGGAGGCGCGACATGCCGAGGCCCGCTTCGGATATCAAAGGCTATCACGCTCACATATACTACTCTCCAGAGACTAAGGAAGCCGCCGCGCGCGTGCGCCAAGGGCTGAGCCGATTCAACGCCGTCCTCGGCAGTTGGCACGACGAGCTGGTCGGTCCTCATCTCAAGCCGATGTATCAGGTGCTGTTCGCGCCCGAGGAATTCGCCAAAATCGTTCCCTGGCTGATGCTCAACCGCGAAGGATTGGATGTGCTGGTCCATCCTTCGACCGGCGACGGGAAAGGCGATCATTTAGATCGCTCGCTCTGGCTCGGAACCAAGCTCGGCGTCAACGTCGCCGCCTTCTCAGGCCGCTGAAAAAGGCTCATATGCTTCGTTGCGCTTCGAACCGCCTCGCTCGACGTACTTAAAAAAGTACGCCTGCGCCTAGCCTGTCCTGAGCGAAGCCGAAGGATCGATTTCTCGCGCGGCCTTGCCTCTGAGACCTTTTTGACCGGCCTGGAGAGTTTTTAGCTCTGATTATATAGGTTGCTACTAGAGATAAATGGATATGCCTGCGGAAATTTCCAACAACATAATACAGCCGGCCGGCCATCGCTCCGGCTACGTCGCGATCGTCGGCCGGCCGAACGTCGGTAAATCCACGCTGCTGAACCAATTGCTCGGGCAGAAAATCGCCATCGTCTCGCCCAAGCCGCAGACCACGCGCAACCGCATCACCGGCATCCGCACCACGGAAAAATCGCAAACGGTTTTTCTCGACACGCCGGGGATTCACCGCGCGCGCTCGCTCATCAACCGGCGCATGGTCGACGTGGCGCTCGCCGCGCTCGGCGAAGTGGACGGAGTTTTATGGCTCGTCGATGCCCGCGAGGGAATGCGCAGGGAGGATCATGAGATCGCCGCGAAGCTCAAAGATTCGCGCGCGACGACGCTTATCCTGCTTAACAAGATCGATCTCGTCGCGAAAGGAAAGCTGCTGCCTTTGATGGAGCAGTGCGCGACGCTTTTGCCCGGGCGCGAGATCATCCCGGTAAGCGCACTCAAAGGCGATCAAGTGCCTCTGGTCCTGGACCGGATCGAGAAGCTGCTCCCGGAAGGTCCGCGCTATTATCCCGAGGGAGAGGTGACCGATCAGACCGAGCGCTTCCTCGCCGCCGAGATCGTCCGCGAGAAGATTTTTCTTCGAACGCATGAGGAGATTCCTTACGGCACGGCGGTGACGATCGACGAGTTCACGGAAAAAGAGGAGAAGAATCTCATCGTTATCAAGGCGACGATTCACGTCGATCGCGCGACCCACAAGCCGATTCTCATCGGGAAAAAAGGGTCCATGCTGAAAGAGATCGGCAGCCAGGCAAGAGAAGAGCTGGAGCGGCTTCTCGGATGCAGGATTTTCCTCGAGCTTTTTATCCGCGTTGACAGCGGATGGACGCAGG
>JBGQBP010000437.1:0-2132 GCA_041494945.1 Binatia bacterium
CCGTCGGCCAATCGCTCTATCCGCTCTATCTCTCATTCTTGACGTATGAAGATCAGTGGATCGGCGTGCTGATTTCTTTTCGCGTGTTGGGTCCGGTCGTGATCGGCCTCGTCTTCGCCTCGTTCATCACCATCCGCCGACAGCGGACGATTTACGCGCTCGGCATGGCGGCGCTCGGCGTGTTTTTGATCGCCACCGGCTTCGCCGGCCATGCCGCGGCGCTGGCGTTCGTCATCGTCGGCCTGGGAGCGGCCGGCGGTTTCATGGACCTCCTGTATCAAGTGGAAGCAACGGAGTTCAGCAGAGCCGGGGACCGCGCGGTTGCGATGGTCAGCAGCGGTCTCGGTTGGATTCTTTGTCCGTTGACGATACCGATGGCCATCGGCTGGATCGCGCAGGTGTACGGCTTCCGCCTTGCCTTTATCGCCGCCGGCGTTTTTTTTCTGCTGTTAGCCGCGGGGACTCGGCTTTGGCACCGGCTGTTGTTAGCTTAATGCCCGTCGGGCGCGTTCGTTTCGCGCTTGCACGTGTTGGTAGAATTCAGCCGGCACACCGGAGAACTTGTGTCTCCTGCCCTCCCGGTCGGTTATGATGAGGGTACCGTAGTCGAAAAGACTGCTCAGCAGGCCGGGCTGGAATTCGGCGTCATGCAATGCGATCAGCTCCACCTCCGGGTACTTCGAGTCACTGTAAATAGCCTTCTTTCCGAAAACTCTCCTACTCGTCACAGCAAACTCGGACCTGGAGTACATTGAAATGACCACGAACGCCATAATAAGAGTCAACGAAAGAAGGATCTGCGCGATGATGTCGATTCCGCTCTTGAACGCTGTGTAGGTAATGAGAAAGAAAAGAACCGGCCAAACAAAAATGACCGGATGCAACCTCGTTCGGTAAACGATCCGTTCGTCATCTGCCAGGTTTCGTTCGATGTAACCCATCGCGTGCTTAACAGTGTTGCAATTATGCCTAAATCTGTAGAAAACAGAAAGGTGCTTGGGGACTACGGCGGAGAATAATAATAATGACTGGCTTAGGAGGCAGCATGGAATACCGAACTCTTGGCAGAACCGGCCTCAGCGTAAGCGTGATCGGGCTCGGAACGATGGTGCACGCGGGACACTTCGGTCCGATGAAGGATGAAGAATCTCTCGGCGCCATCGACACGGCCTTGGAACTCGGCGTGAATTTCATCGACACCTCCGACGCCTACGGCGCCGGTTATTCCGAAACTCTGCTCGGTAAGGCGCTCAAGGGCCGGCGCGACAAAGTGGTCCTCGCCACCAAGGGCGGCAACGTGATGGTGGGGCCGAACCGGGGCAAGAGAAACTTTGCCGTCGATTACATCGACCGGGTGATGCACGAAAGCCTCGAACGCCTGCAAACCGACTATATCGATCTGTATCAGCTCCACAATCCGGACGTAGAAGTCATTCGCAACGGCGCGGTGTGGGAGCTGCTCGAGCGGCGCAAGAAAGAAGGGAAGATCCGCCACTACGGGGTCTCCATCAACAATACGGAGGAGGGATTAGCGGCGGTCGAAGGCGGGCGTTCGGATACGATCCAGATCGAATACAACCTGCTCGATCAGGAGCCCGCAGAGAAAATCTTTCCCGCGGCGCAAAAGGCGAACGTCGGCGTCATCGTGCGCGTGCCACTGCGCCGCGGCCTGCTCACCGGCAAACTTACTCTCGAAGATCAGAAGCGTTTTCAAGGCGAAGACGTCCGCGCACGCAACTTTGCCGGAGACGTTTTCAAACAACAACTGGAAAAGGTCGAGCGCCTGCGCTTCCTGGAAAGGCCAGGCAGGTCCTTCGCGCAAGCGGCGATCGCCTTTTGCTTTGCTCACCCGGCCGTCAGCGTGGTCATCCCTGGAGCGCGCAACGACCGGCAGGCGCGCGAGAACACCGCCGCGGCCGGCGTTCGTCTCTCTCGCGAAGAGATGGACAAGATTTCCGAACTCTGGCGCAGCACCTTCGACGGCAAATGAAATCCTGGCCGAACAACGCGCGCCTCGCCGTACTCCCGACGGTGATGTTCGAGAGTTGGTCCGAGGGCAAGGCGCCGCCCTACTCGCCGATGACGACTTCGCTCAAGCCCGGCACTGTCGATCGTCTCGGCGTCTCGTGGGC
>JBGQBP010000438.1:0-2096 GCA_041494945.1 Binatia bacterium
AGCGAAGCGCCCGTCTCTTTCTTCCAAACCCGGATCAGGGCGGCATCGGCGCCGGTTGCTTCCATGAGGCGCTCGACGACGCCGTCGATGATTTCCGCGATCGATTCCGGCGCCGACAGGGGCGCCAGGGCGGCGTAAAGGCTGGGAAGTAGCTGCAACGATTTATTCAAATGAACGTTGGCCGGCTCCGGCTCTCTGACCGGGAGATCGATCTTCTCGGCAGGGCGCGCAAGGCAGATCGACAAGGCCGCCTTGCCGGCCAGAGAGCCCAGAAACTCGATTTCTTCCTGGGTAAAGGCGCGCTCCTCTTTCGTATAAAGGTCGAGGACCCCCAGGGCTTCTCCTCGAGCGAGCAACGGAACTCCCAGGTAAGAAACCAATCCACGTTTGCGATAAATTCTCGCATTGGCGGTTTGCGTATCGGTTTGAACGTTGCGCGCCGTCACAGGCGCTTTGGTCTGGAGGACCTTTTGCGCGCGAGCGCCGAGCGCTCTCTTCTCCTCTTCACTCCACCCTCCTTCGTCGGGGTTCCGAGAAGCCGCCGGTTCCAACTCTCCGGACTCTCGGTTCAACAGCCGGATCGCGCCGGCGGTTGCAAACGGGAAAGCGCGCTCGATTTTTTCCAACACAACGTCCAGGAAAGCGCTGGACTCCGGCGCGGAGTAGAGGGCGAGGTCGATCTCGCGCAAAACCCGGCCGTGCTCGAGGTCGCGCCGGAGCTGTCTTTCACTGCGGTTTCGTTCTAAATCCGTCCGGGCCAGAGAATGGGCGTGCCGGAAAATCATCAGGGTGATAAAGCCGGTATTCGACAGCGCGAAGAGGGCCAGGCCGAATGGCCAATCGTAGAGTTCCAGCCTCCGGCCCAGCACCGTCAGGTAGCCGAGCAACAGCGGGACGCCCACGGCGCCCGCCAATAACCGGAGCGTCGCAAGGCCGCCGGCATGGTCGTTTGTGACGGTGGCGAGGAGACCGGCGCCGGGACGCGCGCACAGAACGCCGAGAGAAAGGATCAGGAAGCCTGCCGCCGTGTGCGGTCCGACGGCATAAAGCGCTTGGAACCCATAGAGATATCCGGCCAACGCGAGCAGCGAAAGTATGCCGGTCGCCAAAGCAATGAGCTGAATCGTCCGGGCATCGAGCGCCGCCGCCAGCATCGAGAGCTCGACGCCCATCAAGATCAATATGCCCGTCGTGGCCGGATCCATTCGGCCGGGTCGAGCTTCCGTCGATGGATCGATGAACAAAATTTGGTCGATGCCGAGGTCGAGGCCGGCCACGTGCTCCGCAAGCGTCAGCAAGCCTATCAGCGCGACGACGGCCGCCAATATTCGGGCGACGAGAATCAGGCGCGCGTCCGACTCCCTTGCCGAGAGCCATAAAGCCAGGGCGGATAAAATGAAAGCCAGCGCCGCGTTGGGCTTCATATCGCCCGAGACGGCAAAAAAATTCTTCAAGACCGCCACGTCGAATGCCCAGCCCAGAAGAACGAGACTGCCGAGGACGGTGACGGTTATGCTCGCCGCCCGCGCGAGGCGGCTAAACAATGAAATCACATCGATGTGAGCCGGAGTGGTCATTCAAATAAAAACCCGCGTGGAATGATCCATGCGGGTTCATAAATTTCACCGGGCTAACGTGCTGTCCATGTCCGACAAATTTCTCGACTGAACAAAGGGAAATTGGTGAGACTTTACGCCGAGTGCCGTGTAAAAGCAATTTGACCGAACATCGGCTTCGTCTCAACTTCTTTTTTTTTCGTCGTTGTGGTAGCAAAAACCCTCGTGGCTCAACTTGATCATCTCTGCCGGGCTGTGATCCGATGCCGAAAGTGCCCGCGACTGGTTCGTTGGCGCGAGATGGCGGCGAAGAAGCCGCCGCTGCGCTATCGAGGGCAGAGCTACTGGGCGAAGCCGCTGCCGGGGTTCGGCGATCCGAACGCGCGTTTGTTCATCGTCGGCCTGGCGCCGGCGGCGAACGGCGGCAATCGGACGGGAAGGATCTTCACCGGCGACCGCAGCGGCGACTGGCTCTATGGGACGCTCCATGCGTTCGGATTTTCCAATCAGCCGACGTCGGTCCATCGCGGCGATGGATTG
>JBGQBP010000439.1:0-2050 GCA_041494945.1 Binatia bacterium
CGAACCACGCCTACGTCATCCGCGGCGACGTCCACCGGCAATATCCCTGGCTCGCGTTCATTCTCTACAAGGCGTTTGCCAAGGCGAAGGAGATCGCGCAGGAAAAACTTTCCGAGATCATTCCCACCGGCCTGATATTCGGCGCGGAGTATTTGAAGACGACGAGAAAAATATTCGGCGCCGATCCGTTTCCCTACGGCGTTGCGGCCAACCAGGAAATGCTGCAGACGATCATCGACTATTCGCACGAGCAAGGCTTGACGCCCGAGAAGCTCAAGATCGAGGATCTGTTCGCGCCCAGCACGCTGGATGTTTGATCGCGCGGAGCGACCCGAGATCGTGGACCGCATTCCGGTCGTGAGAATTTTTTACTGAGGAGAACCGGCCCGTCTTCACCAACGGGAAATGGGGCAAGGCGACGTTGGAAGTCGTGCTCGCGATCCTTCAGTCATCTCTCGAACGCCGCGAGATCGCGCTGTCGCACCAGGTGCCGTGCGAAGCCGGCGCCTGGTTGCTTATTTTCTCGAGCAGGTTGACCGGATCGTCTGCGGGCTCTTCTTCCACCGCCAGGATAGTTTCCCTCATCCGCCGCGTCGTGGCCATACGGTGCTGTTAGACCCGGCTCAATTTGAGCGCCGCGGCTACGATAGGCTTCGCCCAGTCCGGCGTATGGCGGAGGTCGTGCGGATTGAGAATTTTTCCATGCGCAAGGTTCAGCACCGGTTTGAGGTGAGGCATTCGGCCCGCGGCCGGGTCTCCGGCGGCGCTGTTATCGAAGACCTGCAAGGCTGTGAGCCGGGGCAAGAGATCAATCAAGTTGAGGCGGCTGCGCTCGTAGCGCCGTCGGATGTGGTCCGCGGGAATATCGTGGCCGCCACGGCGGACGCGAGCCCGCACGCGCTCGATGTGCAGGTCCGGAGATGAAAGACCGATGTACCAGACGTAGATCTCGATGCCTTGCGCCGCGGCCTCCGCGAGTAAACGAGGAATCGTATTGGCGCCGAGAGTCGTCTCAAAGGCAAAATCGAGCTGTTCATCGATAGCCCGCTTCAACAATCTCACGCCCTGGCGCCAGGCGGCGCTGTTTGCGTCCGCCTGAGAT
Source organism: Binatia bacterium (assembly GCA_041494945.1). Taxonomy (GTDB): domain Bacteria; phylum Desulfobacterota; class Binatia; order UBA9968; family UBA9968; genus JAJPJQ01. Next base: position 1,103 of record JBGQBP010000439.1, read on the forward strand.
AAATTAGAATCGGCGGACAGTAATTTGCGCGCGATTTCGTCGGGATTGTAGTAGTCGGCGCCAAATTCGCGGAAGGACTCGCCGCCGATACTGCTCTTGCCCGCGCCGTTGACGCCGGCAAGAACGTAAATGCGCGGCGGCCTGGAAGGAATCATTCTGGAGCGCGGAAGGCAACTGCCGAGACGTCTAAGAGCCCGGGACGACTTAGCGATTCTTGCGCACCGCTCTGACGGCTGTGCGCCCGAGCTTCGCCGGAGACGCGTGGAATGCGCGTTTCATGCCCTTTATGGATCTAGAGGTCTGCATACGGTCGAGAAGACCATCGAACTCGGCGCCGAGGCTCTCCAGCGTGGCGGAACGCGCCTGGACCAGCGATTCGAACTCCTCGTAGGAGAGAAGCACCGCTTTGGGGGTGTCGTGGCGGGTGATTGCAACAGCGCCGCCGTGAACCGCCTTGTCGAGAACAGCGCCGAACTCGTTCTTGACCTTCGTCGCGGCGATGGTCGGGATATCGATTAGTTCACCCTCGCTATTTCTGAATGTCAGCATGGCCGACCCTCCTTATTGGCCATTATAGCTAAATTAGTCGGTTTGTCCAGAGTTGCTTCAAATCGATCGCGCGTCCCATTTATTGCGCCGCGAAGCAGTACAGCAAGCCGTAGCCGCCGGAAGATTTCAAATCTTCCTGGCCGCAGCCGCGCGACGCGTGCGCCGAGTTCCATGGTGATCCACCTTCGGAAAATGACTGGCGGTCGTGGTGGCCGAGCTGGGCTTTTCCCGGAAATTTCGTCGCATTGCCCGCGGTCCAGTTCCGGCAAGTCATGTCTTCGCCCGGCGGATAGGCCGTGCCGTCGAGCTGTGAGCCGGTCAAAATGTCGTGCTTGTTGGGCTTATCGCCGCTGCCGTTGACCGGGTCGCCCTTCTCGTCCAGCGCGGTTTCCTTCTTGA